>JANPGJ010000685.1:0-2477 GCA_031423955.1 Burkholderiales bacterium | reverse complement strand
TGGTTTGTCTCCAGAGTTTGATTTGCGGCTGAGTGTAGCGCACAGCTTGCGGGTTGCCAGCAAGACGCTGAACAATCCCGTCGCGCGCGGGCTATCGAACGGGTGTTCTTTTCAATTCAACCGGTTGCATGGGAGGCTTTCTCAACCGACGGGCTTACCCGGCGTTTCCCTGGATCTCGGTTTCCGCAATGCCGCGATAAATCCAGTCGATCTCGTGGAAAAACGAGTCCGGCGCACGGCCGCGGTAGATCGAGTTGCGCAGTTCGCGCGCCACACCGCCGGCATGCAGCACGCTGCCAAAGGCGCGCGCGGTCAACTGGATGCGCGCGGTGCGCAGGTAACGGGCTTCCTGATAAGAGAGGAACGCGCGATTCGGGTCGTCCGGAGTGGCCGCCAGGCGATGCGCCAGCACCACCGCGTCTTCGAATGCCATGCACGCGCCCTGCGCCAGGTATTGCAGGGTCGGATGTGCGGCATCGCCCAACAGGGTGACATTGCCGCGGGTCCAGTTCTTCACCGGCTCGCGGTCGCGCATCATCCAGTTGCGGTCGCGGCTGATGTGTTCGAGCATGCCGCGCACCTTGGGCGCGGACGGCGCGAACATTTCCTCCATTTCGGACGGGCTGCCGAACTCGGCGGCGCCGCGCGCGTATGCCGGGCTGCCGAACACCGCGACATTGTTGAGCACATCACCGGCGCGCAGCGCGTATTGCACCAGGTGAATGTTGTGGCCGAACCAGCCGATCACGCACTTGTCGTAAGCATGATCCTGCACCTGATCGATCGGGATCACGCCGCGGTAGGCGAGAAAGCCGGTGACCCGCGGCTCGCCATCGTTCACCACGTACTCACGTGTTGGTGACAGGAGGCCATCGGCGCCGATCAGGCAACGACCGGAAAAGCGCGCACCATCCTCGCATTCGACCTCGACATGGCTGCCATGGTCATTGATCGACTTCAGTCCCTTGGAGGTATGGAGGGTGACGCGCGGATGCGCCTCGCAGGCGGCGAGCCACGCGCCGAGCAGGTCGCGCCGGTGGATCACGATGTACGGGTGCTTGAAACGCGCCGCGAAAGCCTGGTTGAAATTCACCCGCGCCCACTCGCCGGTGTCGATCGCATCAAGAAACACCATGGCGTCGGGAAATACCGCGGTTGGCGCGATCGTTTCCCACAAGCCATACCGCTTCAGAATGCGGGTCGCGTTCGGCCCCATCTGGATGCCATAGCCGATTTCGGTGAACTCCGCCGCCTTTTCGAGCACCGTGACCTCGAAGCCGGATTCGGCCAGGGCGATGGCGGCGGACAAGCCGCCGAGGCCGCCGCCGCTGACAAGGATATTGGATGGAGTCATGCGAGTGTCATCGCTTTTCTGCTGCCGGGAAGAAGCAGCAATCATAGCGCTGCCGGCGCTCAGCTTTCGCCTTTCGCATTGGCACGCGCTGGCAGGCGCAGCATGCCGGTGGCGAACGCGGTGCCAACCAGGATCACCACGCAAGCCCCGATCTCGCGCCCGCTGGGCCATTCGTGCAGGAACAAGGCGCCCCAGAAGATGCCGAACATCGGTACCAGGTAGGTCACCGCCAACGCTCGAGTCGCCCCGACATGGGCGATCAGGCGGAAGTAGAGGATGTATGCAATGCCGGTGCTGGCGACACCCATCACGATCGCCGACCACCAGGCGGCGCTTGAAACCGCATGTGCCGGCCAAAGTGCCAGCGCGAACGGTGCCAGCAGCACCGTGGCCGATATCTGCGTTCCGGTAGCCACCGCCAGCGATGGCAGGCCGACCAGGTGGCGGCGCGCGAAATTGGCGGCGAAACCGTAAGACAGCGCGGCCAGCAGGGCCGCGCCGATAGCCAGCGGTGCAGCGGCGCCATCAGGCGTGAACTTGTCGCTCATCAGGACCAGAACGCCGCACAGGCCGATCACCAGGCCGGCGACACGCGTCGCGTTCAGGCGCTCGCCCATCCAGACCCAGGCGATGAGGGCGGCCCACAGCGGCGAGCTTGAATTGAGGATGGCGGCGAGCCCGCCCGAGATGGTGAGCGCCGCGAAGGCGAGCAGGCAGAACGGCAGCGCCGAGTTCAGTACGCCCATGATCCATACCGGCTTCCAGCCCTGCTTGAGCGTCGCAAGCCCGTCGCGCATTGCCAGCAGAGGCAGCAGGAACAGCGCGCCGATGCCAACCCGGATTTCGATCAGGGCAAACGGTCCGAATTCGGGCACGGCCAGGCGCAGGAACAGGAACGACGCCCCCCACAGTGCACCCAGCAGCAGGAGATCGACGATATCGCGGGATTTCACGAAGCGGAGCGCGGCCGGTGGCCGGGCGGGAAAGGAAGGGACGCAGCATACAGGTCACGGTCACCCGGGTCCGGCCGGAATCGGACATGCAGTGCAAAGCCCGGCGCTGAGGCACAATCGCGGGTTGGCGGCTGTCCGATGCCGCATCACATCGACTATACGGAGACTCT
>JANPGJ010000684.1:0-1558 GCA_031423955.1 Burkholderiales bacterium | reverse complement strand
CGGCACCATGCGCAGCATGCGCCCTTGCTTGGCCGGCGCGGAGAGCCCACTGAAGTGGCCAGCGCGGTGGTCTGGCTGGCCGGCGGCGGCGCGCGCTTCACCACCGGCCAGACCATCCACATCAATGGCGGCACCTATCTGGGCGGCTGAGGCGGCAGCCATTGCAGACCCGGTTTTCAATCAGCGCCGCGCTGAATCAGGAGATCACCAATGCCCAATACTCCAAACCCTGTCGACGTGGTGCGCGACCTGTGGACCGCTGCCGGCCTCGATACCGCGGCGCTTGCGCGCATCGACTTGACCGGCAGCGAACCGGCATTGCCCTCGTCATTTTCTGTCGGCACCGCGGCGCAGGCCTCGATTGCCGCCGCCGCGCTGGCGGCGACCGAAATCGGCCGCCTGCGCAATGGCGTGGAGCGGCGCGCAGCCGTCGACATGCGCGCCGCTGTGCTCGAATGCACTGGCTACTTCAGCATCGATGGCCGCGAACCCGACAAATGGGACAAGCTCTCCGGCCTGTATCGCGGCCGCACGGGCTGGGTGCGGATTCATGCCAACTTCGCTCACCATCGCGACGGCGCATTGCGCTTGCTGGGCTTGCCACCGGGGCCGGATACCGAACGCCAAGCCGTCGAGGCTGCGCTTGGCAAGTGGGATGCGCTGGAGTTTGAAGACGCCGCCGCAGCCGCCGGGCTGGTGGTGGCCGCCGCCCGCAGCTTCGGGGAATGGGATGCGCACAGCCAGGGGCAGGCGCTGGCGCAACAGCCATTGCTGGTGTGGGAGAAGATCGGCGAGGCGGCGCCGCGCCCGTGGCCAACCCTGGCGCCCGACGCGCGGCCGCTGGCAGGCATTCGCGTGCTCGACCTGACGCGCATCCTCGCCGGCCCGGTGGGCGGCCGCACCCTGGCCGCGCACGGCGCCGATGTGATGCTGGTGAATTCACCAAACCTGCCGAATATCGAAAGCATCATCGAGACCAGCCGCGGCAAGATCTCCGCCCACATTGATCTGGCAAGCGACGCCGGCCGCGCCAGCCTGCGCTCACTGCTGTCGGAGGCGCATGTGATGGTGCAGGGGTATCGCCCCGGCGGAGTGGCCGCACGCGGCTTCGGGCCGGACGATGCGGCGCGCATCCGCCCCGGCATTGTTTACATCTCGCTCTCCGCCTATGGTCACGCCGGGCCTTGGGCCGGCAGGCGCGGATTCGATTCACTGGTGCAAACCGCCACCGGTTTCAACGAAGCGGAAATGCTGGCGGCCGGCGAGAACAAGCCGAAGCCGATGCCGGTGCAGATTCTCGACTACGCCTCGGGTTTCCTGATGGCCTTCGCGGCGCAGGCGGCGCTGCTGCGGCAGGCGCGTGAAGGCGGAAGTTGGCATGTACGGGTATCGCTGGCGCGCACCGGACTCTGGTTGCGCTCACTGGGGCGGATCGGGCAGGGCTTCGCGCAGTCGATGCCGGCGGTGGACGACGCGCTTGAAACCACGGCGTCCGGCTGGGGCGAGCTCAGGGCCGTCAGGCATGCCGGTATTTTGTCGGGCCTGCCGGGCGGTTGGC
>JANPGJ010000683.1:0-16564 GCA_031423955.1 Burkholderiales bacterium | reverse complement strand
CCCGACGGGAACCGGATCGGCTTTTCCATCGATGCCGAACGCAAGCGGCGCCTGCTCGAAGGGCTGGACGACATTTCCCTCACGCTCCAACAAGCCGAGCACATCCGTGCTTACGAGAGCAGGCGCCGAGTCGAGGAGCCCTGGCTCTTCGGCGGCGTCAAAACCGACCCACCCCGAAAGGAAGAACAATGAAGATGAAACTGATATCCGTCGCACTGCTCAGCGCGACAGTGGTGTTACCCGCCGGTGCGCAAGAGACCTATCCGAACCGGCCGGTCACGGTGATCGTTCCGCAGGCGGCAGGCGGTGCCAACGACGCCATTGCCCGCATCGTCGCGCAAAAGCTGAGCGGCCAGATGGGACAACAGTTCCTGATAGACAACCGCGCAGGCGCCGGTGGCAACATCGGAACCTCCGCGGCAGCCAAGGCGAAGCCGGATGGCTACACGCTGATGCTGACGACCAACAGTGCGCATGTCATCAACCCGTCGCTGTACAAGAAGCCGGGCTTTGACCCCGTCAAGGACTTCCAGCCCATTGGCACGGTGGCGACGGCCGGCTACGCACTGGTCGCCAATCCGTCCTTTCCGGCGAAGAACGTGAAACAGCTGATCGATCTGGCCAAGAAGCAGCCGGGCAAGCTGAGCTACGCCTCCGCCGGCAACGGCACTTTGAACCACTTGATCGGCGAGATGCTGCAGCGCTCGGCCGGCATCGAGCTCCTGCATGTCCCCTACAAGGGGGCTTCCGCCGCGGTGACCGACGTGGTCGGCGGACAGGTGCCGCTTTCGGTTCAAAGCCTGCCGTCGTCGGTCTCGTTCATCAAGGGCGGCAAGCTCACGGTGCTGGCCGTCGTCAACGAAAAGCGCGTCGCCTCGCTACCCGATGTGCCGACCATCGGCGAGACGATCAAGGGCTTCGGCTCCACGCCGTGGTACGGCCTGCTGGCACCGGCCGGCACGCCCGGCGCGATCGTCGCCAAGCTGCAGAGCGAGCTTGCCAAGGCGCTCGATAGCGCCGCGGTGCGCGACCAGTTGGCGGCGCAAGGGTGCGAACCCTTCAAGGGCAGCACGGAACAGTTCGCGGCCCTCATCGCCAGCGATTTGCCGAAGTGGGCCAGGATCGTCAAGGAATCCGGGGCCACGGTGGATTGACCGGGAACAAGGAGATCAAGTCATGAGCAACATCAGTCCCAGTGCGCTCAAGGGCGTGCGCGTGATCGAGATGGGCCAGCTGATTGCCGGCCCCTTCGCCGGCAAGACGCTCGGCGAATTCGGTGCCGACGTGATCAAGATCGAGCCGCCCGGCGCGGGCGACCCGCTGCGCAACTGGCGCCTGATCAAGGACGGCACTTCCGTGTGGTGGCAGGTCCAGTCGCGCAACAAGCGCTCGATCGCGCTGGACCTGCGCAGCGCGGAGGGTCAGGACATCGCGCGCAAGTTGATCCGTGAGGCCGACGTGCTGATCGAGAACTTTCGCCCGGGCACGCTCGAGGGATGGGGCTTGGGCTACGAAGCCCTGTCGGCACTGAACCCCGGGCTGGTGATGCTGCGCATCTCGGGCTACGGGCAGACCGGTCCGTACCGCGACCTGCCGGGCTTCGGCGCGATCGGCGAGGCCATGGGCGGCCTGCGGCATCTCACGGGCGAGCCCGGCCGGGTGCCGGTGCGCTGCGGCATCTCGATCGGCGACACGCTGGCCGCGCTGCACGGCACCATCGGCATCCTCACCGCGCTGTACCATCGCAAGGTCAACGGCGGTCGCGGGCAGGTGATCGATGTGGCGCTCAACGAAGCGGTCTTCAACGTGATGGAAAGCCTGATCCCGGAGTACAGCGCGTTCGGCGCGGTGCGCGAGGCCGCCGGCAGCGCGTTGCCGGGTATCGCGCCTTCCAATGCCTATCGGTGCGCCGACGGTTTCGTGCTCATCGCCGGCAATGGTGACAGCATCTTCAAGCGCCTGATGCAGACGATCGGGCGCGATGACCTGGGTGCCGATCCGGCTCTTGGCGACAACGCCGGGCGCGTCGCGCGCGTTGCCGAACTCGACGCGGCGATCGAGGCCTGGACGGCGCCGCAAACCGTCGAGCAGGTGCTCGGGCGTCTGGGCGCGGCGCGGGTGCCGGCTGGCAAGGTCTACACCGCCAAGGACATCGCCGAAGACCCGCACTACCGGGCGCGCGAGATGATCCTGCGGCAAGAGACGCGCGACGGCTACGCGCTCGACGTGCCGGGCGTGGTGCCCAAGCTGCTCGGCACGCCCGGCACGGTACGCTCCTCCGCGCCCAAGCTCGGGGACGACACCGACGCGGTGCTGGCCGAGATCGGGTTCTCCAACCAGGACATTGCCGCACTGCGCGGCAGGAAGGTGGTCGCATGAGCAGCATCTGGAATGGCGCTGGCAAGCGCATTTTCATGCAGGAAGTCGGCACGCGGGACGGCCTGCAGGTGGAAGAAGTCTTCGTGCCGACCGAATACAAGATCGCGCTGGTCAACGCGCTGTCGCGGTCGGGGATGGCCAAGATCGAGGTCACCGCCTTCGTGTCGCCCAAGGCCATCCCGGCGCTGCGCGACGGCGAGACGGTGCTGCGGGAAATCGAGCGCAGGCCGGGCGTGATCTACAGCGCGCTGGTGCCCAACGTGCGCGGCGCGGAACGCGCGATCGACGCGCGTGCCGACGAATTCAACCTAGTGATGTCGGCCAGCGAGAGCCACAACCTGGCCAACCTGCGCATGACGCGTGCGCAATCGTATGCGGCGCTGTCGGCGGTGAGCACGCTCGCCCGCCAGGCGCAGGCGGTGGTCAACGTGTCGCTGTCGTGTTCGTTTGGCTGCCCGATGGAAGGCGACGTCCCGTTCGCCGGCGTGCTCGACTGGTGCGCACGCTTCGTAGGCGAGATGGGTGCACACGGCGTCACCTTGTGCGACACCACCGGCATGGCCTACCCCGGCCAGGTGGCGGAGCTGACGCGCGCCTTTCGCGAACGCTGGCCTGCCGCCGAGCTGACCCTGCACTTTCACAACACGCGCGGCCTGGGTCTGGCCAACGTTCTGGCGGCGATCGATGCAGGCGCCGATCGCTTCGACGCCTCCCTCGGGGGCATCGGCGGATGTCCCTACGCCCCCGGCGCCACCGGCAACGTGTGCAGCGAGGAGATCGTGCACGCGCTGGAGTTGATGGGCTACGACACCGGGGTCGACCTGCCGCGGCTGATCGAGGCCTCGAAGCGCCTCCCGGCGCTGATCGGCCACGACATTCCCAGCCAGATCGTCAAGGCCGGCCGCCGGCTCGATTTGCACACTCCGCCGGCCGATTTCGATACGATCCGCGAGCGCGCGCATGCGCGCGACAACTGAGCAGTACTAGACACCTCGATTTCTGTCATTCGCCGCCCCGCATTGGATTGACGATCGCAATCCAGACAAGACCACTTTCGTTGTTGGTAACAGCGAGACATTCGTCGGCGCCAGCAGTCTGGTCCGGCGATTGGCTGATGCGGGACTTTGGAGCAAGTCGCAGCAACAAAGGACGGCAAGAATGGGACAGCCGGCGAAGTTAAACGCGAAATTTCTGGATCAGCTGATAGAGGAGGCGACCACCGACGCCTACAACGAATTTCCAGCCGCCCGAGGTCAGCCCTGCCCAGCGCCTTGGCACCTCACAGCGTTGCCGCACGCAGCGGCCGTTCCGGGTACTGGGCCTGCGCGGAGCTCGGCGCCGGTAGCGCTGCGGCGCTGCCGCCAGCCACGCGGGTGCCGCGCCCCGGCAAGGGTTTATCATCTGCGCTGCAGCGCCCCTCCCGCCAAACATACGGACACTTCCATGGACCGCCAGATTCCCCTGCGCTTGCACGTGCCCGAACCCACCGGGCGGCCCGGCCATGCGACCGATTTTTCATATCTCCACCTTTCGCCGGCCGGGGCCATCCGCCGGCCGCCCCTGGACACCTCTGCCCAGGACACCGCCGATCTCTGCTATGCGCTGATCCGCGTGCTGGATGACGACGGCACCGCGGTTGGACCCTGGAATCCCGGCCTCGACGCGCCGGTCATGAAGAAGGGCTTGCGCGGGATGCTGCGCACGCGCGCCTTCGACGCGCGCATGCTCGTCGCCCAGCGCCAGAAGAAGACCTCGTTCTACATGCAGAGCCTGGGCGAAGAGGCGATCGGGGTGGCGCACTCGATGGCGCTCGCGCCCGGCGACATGAACTTCCCGACCTACCGGCAGCAGAGCCTGCTGCTCGCGCGCGACGACGCGCCGATGGTCGAGATGATCTGCCAGCTGCTCTCCAACGAGCGCGACCCGCTGAAGGGCCGGCAGCTTCCGGTGATGTACTCGTACAAGAACCGCGGTTTCTTCTCGATATCCGGCAACCTCGCCACGCAGTTCATCCAGGCGGTGGGCTGGGCCATGGCCTCGGCGATCAAGGGCGACACGAGGATCGCCAGCGGCTGGATCGGCGATGGCTCGACCGCCGAGGCGGACTTTCATACGGCGCTCACCTTCGCGCACGTGTACCGCGCGCCGGTGATCCTCAGCGTCGTCAACAACCAGTGGGCGATCTCGTCCTTCCAATCGATCGCGGGCGGCGAGGGGACGACCTTCGCGGCGCGCGGCGTCGGCTGCGGCATCGCTTCGCTGCGGGTGGACGGCAACGACTTCCTCGCCGTGTATGCCGCCTCGCGCTGGGCCGCCGACCGCGCCCGCGGCAACCTCGGGCCGACGCTCATCGAATGGGTGACCTACCGCGCCGGCGCGCACTCCACTTCCGACGATCCCTCGAAGTACCGGCCCGCGGACGACTGGCAGCGCTTCCCGCTGGGCGACCCGATCGAGCGCCTGAAGAAGCATCTGATTGCCGGCGGCGACTGGTCCGAGGAAGAGCACGCGAAGCTGATCAGGGAAGTCGAGGCCGAGGTGGTCGCGGCGCAGAAGGAGGCCGAGAGCTTCGGCTCGCTTGCCGACGGCCACCTGTTCAGCAACAGCACGATGTTCGACGACATATACAGCGACGTGCCCGACCACCTGCGGCGGCAGCGCCGCGAGCTGGGAGTCTGACCATGGCGCAGATGACGATGATCCAGGCCCTGCGCTCCGCGCTGGACGTGATGCTTGCGCGCAATCCCGATGTCGTGGTGTTCGGCGAGGATGTGGGCTATTTCGGCGGCGTGTTCCGCTGCACCGAGGGCTTGCAGGCCAGGTATGGAAAGTCGCGCGTCTTCGACACCCCCATCTCCGAGGGCGGCATTGTCGGCATCGCCGTCGGCATGGGCGCCTACGGGCTGCGGCCGGTCGCCGAAATCCAGTTCGCGGACTACTTCTATCCCGCCTCCGACCAGCTGGTCTCCGAGGCGGCGCGCCTGCGCTTCCGCTCGGCCGGCGACTTCACCTGTCCGATCACCGTGCGCATGCCTTGCGGCGGCGGCATCTACGGCGGGCAGACGCACAGCCAGAGCCCGGAAGCGCTGTTCACCCACGTCTGCGGCCTGCGCACCGTGCTGCCGTCGAATCCGTACGACGCGAAGGGACTGCTGATCTCGTCCATCGAGAACGACGACCCGGTGATCTTCCTCGAGCCCAAGCGCATCTACAACGGGCCGTTCGACGGCCACCACGAGAAGCCCGTGGTGCCGTGGTCGAAGCATCCGACCGGCGAGGTGCCCGAGGGCTACTACACGGTGCCCCTGGAATCGGCGAAGGTTTTCCGCCCGGGCGCGGCGGTCACCGTGATCGCCTACGGGACGATGGTGTGGGTCTCCGAGGCCGCGGCCAACGAGACCGGGATCGATGCCGAGATCATCGACTTGCGCAGCCTCTGGCCGCTCGACCTCGACACCATCGTGGAGTCGGTGAAGAAGACCGGGCGCTGCGTGATCGTGCACGAGGCCACGCGAACCAGCGGCTTCGGCGCGGAGCTGATGTCGCTGGTGCAGGAGAACTGCTTTCACCATCTCGAGGCGCCGATCGAGCGCGTCACCGGCTGGGACACGCCCTATCCGCACGCCCAGGAATGGGCGTACTTCCCCGGGCCGGAGCGGGTCGGCAAGGCGCTCGAGCGGGCGCTGGAGGCGTAGGACATGGGCACCTATGTGATCAAGATGCCCGACATCGGCGAGGGCATCGCCGAGGTGGAGCTTGTCCAGTGGCACGTCAAGCCCGGCGACGTCGTGGCCGAGGAGCAGGTCCTCGCCGACGTCATGACCGACAAGGCGAACGTTGAAATCCCCTCGCACGTGGCCGGCAAGGTGGTCGCTCTCAGCGGCAATCCGGGCGACCGGATTGCGGTGGGGACCGAAATCATCCGGCTGGAAGTCGAAGGCGAGGGGAACCGCGGCGAGACCGCAGAAGTCAAGGTGGCGCCCGCGCCGCAGGCCGCATCATCCCCGTCTCCCCGGCCCGCACCCGCACCGGCCGTCGTCCATGTTTCGTCGCGACCCGAACCGGCGGCGACAGCCGGCGAGCGCCCGCGCGCCGCGCCCGCCGTCCGCCGGCGGGCGCAGGCGCTGGGCGTCGATCTTGCAGGGGTCGGCGGCAGCGGCCCCGAGGGCCGGATCACCCACGCCGATCTCGAGGCGAGGGCGGGCGGGCGCGCCGGGTCGCTGCGCTTCAACGTTCCTGCGGGCGGACACTTCGCGCCGGGCGCGCAGCGGTCCGCCGAGGAGACGGTCCGGGTGATCGGGCTGCGCCGCAAGATCGCCGAGAAGATGCAGGAGGCGAAGCGGCGCATTCCGCATTTCGCCTACGTCGAGGAAGTCGACGTGACCGCGCTCGAGGAACTCCGCGCGGAGCTCAACCGGAAGTACCGCGCGGAGCGCGGTCACCTCACGATGCTGCCGTTCCTGATGCGCGCGATGGCAAGGACGCTGCCCGGGTTTCCCGAGGTCAACGCGCGCTACGATGACGACGCCGGGCTGCTCACCAAGTACGGCGCGGTGCACATCGGCATCGCCACGCAGACTCCGAATGGACTGATGGTGCCGGTGGTCCGCAACGTCGAGGCGCGCGACCTCTGGTCGGGCGGCGCCGAACTCGCGCGCCTGGCCGAGTCGGCGCGCAGCGGCAAGGTCGCACGCGAGGAGCTGGTCGGCTCGACCATCACGATCACCAGCCTCGGTTCTCTCGGCGGGCTCGTCACGACGCCGGTGATCAACTATCCCGAGGTCGCGATCGTCGGCGTGAACAAGATCGTCGAGCGGCCGGTCGTGCGCGACCGGCAGGTCGTCATCCGCCGGATCATGAATCTCTCGTCGTCCTTCGATCATCGCATCGTCGACGGCCTGCGCGCGGCGACATACGTCCAGGGCCTGCGCGCCTGCCTCGAAACGCCGGCGGCGATGTTCATCGATTGATGGCGGCCCAACCGCCGGGTCCGGGAATTCGCATCGAAATGTATGGCGACAAGGCGATGGCGTGGCGGCCGGCCAACCGCTACTTCTCGGCCTTGATGCCGTACTCATCGGCGCGGGCCTTCCAGCGGGCCATTTCGGTGCGCACGAATTCGCGGAACTGCTCGGTCGTGGGGGTCACAACCTCGCTGCCGGTCTGGCCCAGCCAGGCCACGAAATCGGGCTCCTGCACGACTTTCCGTATTTCGGTGTTGAGGCGGGCAATCACCGCGTGCGGCGTGCCGGTCGGCACGAACATGCCGGTCCAGGACAGCAACTCGAAGTTCTGGTACCCCAGCTCAGCCATGGTGGGCAGTTCCGGGAAACTTGCGCTCAGCCGGCGTGGTCCGAGCACGCCGAGCGCAATCACCCGCCCCGGCGCGATGTACTGCTTGTCGACTTCGGCGAGGAAGCCGATCGATACATGCACCTGGCCTGCCGCGGTGTCCTGCAGCATCGGCGCCGTGCCTTTGTAGGGCACGGTCTGCAGCTTGATGTTGGCCGCGCGTGCCAGCATCTCGCACACGAAGTGCTGGCCGCTGCCGTAGCCCGCTGTGCCGCACATCAACTGCCCCGGGCGGGCCCGCGCCCATTCCACCAGTTCCTGCAAGGTTTTCGGACCCATGCCGGCGTGCACCACCAGCACCGGATATCCCAGCGTGAATTGCGCGACCGGCAGCAGATCTTTCGCCGGATCGTAGCGGGCGGCCATTTCAAGGGCATTCACCCAGACCGTTTCGGTGTTGCCCCCGAACAGGGCGGTGTAGCCATCGGGCGCGCTCCGGGCCACGAACTCGGCGCCGATCGTGGTCGATGCCCCGGGCCGATTGTCGACGATGATCGGCTGTTTGAGCAGTTCGCCCAGACGCAGGCCGAATCGACGTGCACGGATGTCGACGACCCCGCCGGCGGCCGAGCTCACCACGAAGCGGATCGGCTTGTTGGGGTAGTCAGGGGCTTGCGCCAGCGCGGGACGGGTCATGGTCAGGCCGGTTGCCAGTGACAAGCCGATTGCCAGCACCGAGGCAAGCAGCCGACTCCGGCCGGTGCGGCCCCGGGTTGAACTGTAGATCGCAGTCATGAGAGGGCCTTTGCAAGTCGGGGCGGGCGAATGCCGGCCGCGTATGTCAGCGCGCGGCAGCAGCGGGCTGTCGTTGACGCAGCAGGAACTATATCCGTACCCGATCCGGACGGCGCGCAATCCTTGGCGTCCGGAATTCCATTGAGCCGGACCTGGTGCGGACTGAGGTCCTGCAGAATCGCGGCGAGAGTCGAGTGCCCGTGCGCCCGCCCCCCGGAACTCCTATCCAGACTGCCGCCTGCTGCCAGGGGAACCCCGGCTTTACCGGGGCATCCGTCGGTTGTGGTGACCTTGCGCCGCTGGTGCGGTGAATCGCGCGGATGGAATTGCGATCGCAAGCCTGCCAAAAATCGCGGCGCTGCCGGTGATGCGTGAAGCAGGCGGTTTCAGTCGCCGCGCAGTTCTGCGCCACAGGCCCGATGGCGGCCTTCGGACTTGGCGCGGTAGAGCTGTGCATCGGCCTGGCGCAAAAGCGTGGTCGCGTCGCCCGGCGCCGGACCGGGTTGAGCGCATACCCCCAGGCTTACCGTCACCACCGCGGCTACCGTGGAGTCGCCATGCTCGATCCGCAGCGCATGCACCGCCGCGCCCAATTGCTGTGCCACCACCATGGCGCCCGGCAGCGCCGTATCGGGCAGCAGGCAGACAAACTCCTCGCCGCCATAGCGCGCGATCAGGTCGCCTGGACGTTTCAGGTTGGCCCTGAGCGAGGTGGCGACGAGACGCAGGCAGTCATCACCGGCCTGATGGCCGTAGCGGTCGTTATACGGTTTGAAGAAGTCGACGTCGAGCAGCACCAGGCTCAGCGCGCTGCGGCTGCGCGCGGCGCGCCGCCATTCGGCGTCGAGTCGCTCGTCGAAGTAGCGCCGGTTATGGGCCCCGGTCAGGCCGTCGATGTAGGCCCACTGGCGCAGTTGGTCGGACTGCGCCTTGAGCGTCAGGTGCGTGTGCGCGCGCGCGCGCACGATCTTCGGGTTGATCGGCTTCGAGATGAAGTCCGCCGCACCCAGTTCCAGACCCAGTGTCTCGGCGGCCTCGTCGTCGTGGGCGGTGATGAAGATGACGGGAATGTCGCGGGTCTCGGCGTCTGCCTTCAGGCGGCGACATACCTCGTGGCCATTCATCCCGGGCATCACGACGTCGAGCAGCACCAGGTCGGGCTGCTGGCTGATGCACAGTGCCAGCGCCTGCTCGCCGCTGGTGGCCATCAGCACCTGGTGGTCGGCGGCAAAGGCCTGGTGCAGCGCCTGGATGTTGACCGGCTGGTCGTCGACCACCAGCAGGCGCGGGCGGCGTTCGGGTGGCAACTGGAGTGTTTCCGCAGTCATGATTCCAGTTCCTCCAGCAGTTTCGTACAGTGACAGAGCGCGTGGTCGAAGTCCAGTCCCGCGACTGCGTTCTCCAGTGCCCGCAAGCGCTCGCCCAAGGCGCCGGCGAACTGCGCCTGCAGGCTGCTCAGGGCTTCAAGCGCGCCCATGTCGGAGTTGCGCAGCAGGCTTGCCAGGTGGTGCAGGCCCTGGCGCAGTGCCGGCCGGTCAAACCCGGCGGCCGGCGCCGCCGGTGTTGGCGGAGTTGCCGGCCGCAGCGTATCCAGCAATGCTTGCAGCGCCGGGCCTGCGGTCTCGAAGGCGGCGCAGGCTACGCCAATCCTTTGCCGCCGAGCGGCGGGCGCAGCGCCGGCGCGCAGCGCCTTTTCGCCGTCTGCGGCCGTGGCAGCCAGTGAATCGGCACCGAGCGTGGCGGCCACGCCCTTGACGGTGTGCAGGACATCCGCCGCCGCTTCGCTGTTGGCCGCACTTGCCAGGCCCTGCAACTCGGCGGGCAGGCGCGCCAGGTCGTCGACGAAGCGCTGCAGCATGAGACGGTAGATTTCGGCTTTGCCGCCGAGTCGCGCGATCGCGGTGTCGATCTGCACGCCGGCCGCGGCTGCGGCTGCACCCACCGTCACGGGCAGTTGCCGGGCGTCACTTGCCGGCTTGGCGCCGGCGAGCGGCGCCGCGTCGCGCCCGGCCTGGCGCAGCAGCACCTGCACCAGATGGTTCAGGTCGAAGGGCTTGCCGACATGCTCGTTCATGCCGGCTGCCAGGCAGGCATCGCGATCGGAGGCCATCGCGTTGGCCGTCATCGCCACGATCGGCAGTGCCCGCAACCCCAGGTCGTCGCGGATCACGCGCGTGGCGGTGAACCCGTCCATCACCGGCATCTGCAGGTCCATCAGCACCACATCGAAGGGCGGGTCGGCGGCGGCCACCGCCTCGACCGACTCCTTGCCGTTGCCGGCGATCTGCACGCTGGCGCCTTCGTCCTCGAGCAGTTCGCGCGCGACCTGCTGGTTGTTGAGATTGTCCTCGACCAGCAGCAAGCGCAGACCGGCCAGGCGCCGCGTGCCGGTCGTGCTCGCGGGGCGCGCCGGACCGGCGGGCAGGCGGCCAAGCCCGACATCGGCGATGGCGTCGAACAGCATCGACGGCGTCACCGGCTTGACCAGGAACCCATCGATCAGGGCCTGGTCCGCCGCGCTGCGCTGGGCCAGCATTTCGCGCCCATGTGCGGTGACCATGACGATCACGGGCACCTTGCCACCCAGGTCCAGCGCATGGATGCGCTGGCTCGTCGCCCAGCCATCAAGGCCCGGCATCTGCCAGTCGACGAACACGACATCGCAGACCAAACCGCGCGCCGCCTCGTCTTGCAGCAGCGCCAGGGCAGCTGCGCCGCTGTCGGCCACGGCGATGCTCCAGCCGAGTGAGTCGCCCATGCGCTGCAGCACCGCGCGTGCCGTCGGGTTGTCGTCCACCACCAGCGCGCGCAGTGGCGTGCCCGGCGCCGGCCGCGGCGCGTTGCCGTCGGCCATCCTGTCGCCGGCCACCGGCAGGGTGATGTTGAAGTGAAAGCGGCTGCCCTGGCCGAGTGCGCTGTCCAGGCGCAGCTCACCGCCCATCAACGCCACCAGGCGCTGGCTGATCGCCACGCCGAGGCCGGTGCCGCCGAAACGCCGGGTCATCGAGGCCTCGGCCTGGGTGAAGCCGCTGAAGATGCGCGCGTGGTTCTCCGGCGCGATGCCGATGCCGGTGTCGCGCACCGCGATTTCCATGGTCACACCGGCGGCATCCTGCCGCACTACGCGAACCGACAGCACCACCTCGCCGCGGGCGGTGAACTTGATGGCGTTGCCGGTGAGGTTGGTCAACACCTGCTGCAGGCGCATGGCGTCGCCCACCAACTGGCGCGGCAGGGCCGGGTCGATGTCGAACAGCACCTCCACCGGCTTGGCGGCGACGTTGGCCGAGACGATCACCGACAAGTCGCGCAGCAACTGGTCGAAGCGGAAGGGGTGGGCATCGAGCGTCATCTTGCCGGCCTCGACCTTGGAAAAGTCGAGGATCTCGTTGAGCAGGCCGAGCAGCGAACGCGCCGCACCTTCGGTCTTGACGGCGTAGTCGGCCTGGCGCGCGCTGAGCTCGGTCTTGCGCAGCAATGCCAGCATGCCCAGGATGGCATTCATCGGGGTGCGGATTTCGTGGCTCATGTTGGCCAGGAACTGGCTTTTCGCCACCGAGGCCTGCTGCGCCGCCTCGGTAGCCCGCACCATCTCGGTGATATCGACACGAAAGCCCACCGTGTGGCCATCGGGCATTCGGCGCTCGACGATGCGCATCGTGCGGCCGTCACCGAGCCGGGTCATCAGCCGGGACGAGGGCTGGCGGTGCAGGGCCAGCCGTTCCTGCACCCAGGACTCTTCGCGGTCGATGGCGGCGGCATACTGGCCGCGCGCCGCGCCACCGCGGATGATCTGCTCGAAGCTATTGCCTGGCACGATCAGGTCGGCGCACAGCGGGTACAGGTCGCGGTAGCGCTGGTTGCACACGACCAGCCTGTCGTCGGCGTCAAACAGCGAAAAGGCGTCGTCCAGGGCGTCGATCGAGCCGCGCAGGAGGTCGCCCGCACGCTGCACCTCGGCTTGCGCGCGGCGTCGCTCGCTGATGTCGGTGTAGGTGGTGACGAAGCCGCCGCCGGGCATCGGCGCGCCGCGGATCTCCAGCGGCGTGCCGTCGGGGCGCTCGCGCTCGAACTGGTGCGCCACCGATGGTGCGCGCGCCCGCTCGACGATGGTCTGCACCGTGGTCGCCAAGTCCCCGCCGCCGTATTCGCCGCGCGCCGCGTTGAAGCCGATGATGTCCTCGAAGCGCGTCGGCGGCGTCTCGAACAGCGTCGCCGGCAAGTCCAGCAGACGGCGAAACGCGCCATTCGCCACCACCAGGTTGAGCTCGCCATCGAACACGCTCAGACCGCACGGCAGATTCTCGATCACGCTACTCACGAGTTCGGCATTGCGGCGCAACATAAGCTCCATCGCGCGGCGCGCCGAGATGTCCTGGATGGCCCCCATCAGTCGCAGCGCGCGGCCGTCGACCCAGTCGACTTCGCCCACCACGCGGACCCATATCGACCTGCCGGTGGCGGTGATGAAGGCCAGCTCCAGGTCAAAGCCGGTGCCGGTGTCGATGGCGTGCTGCAGCGATGCGGCGATGACCGGCCGCGCCTCGGGTGCGTAATGGGCGATCGCCTCTGCAAGCGTGGGCCGGTGACCGGGCGCACGGTCGTGGATGCGGCAGGTCTGGTCGCTCCACTGCAGGGCCTGCGTCGCCACATCCAGCGCCCAGCCGCCGACGCCGCCGATGCGGCCGGTATGGTCCAGAAAATCCTGGCTGGCGCGCAGCGCGGCCTCGGCCTCCTTGCGCTGGCTGATGTCCATGTGCGTGCCCGCCATCCAGCGTGGGCGGCCGTCCGTGGTGCGGCTGAAGACCTTGCCGCGGGTCTGCACCCAGACCCAGTGGCCGTCACGGTGGCGTACGCGGTTTTCGCATTCCAGCGCCGGCAGTTCGCCGCGGAAGTGCTGCTTGAGCAAGGCTTCGGTGCGGGCGATGTCGTCCGGGTGCGAGCGTTGGCGCCAGGTGGCCATCGTGGTGCTGCCCAACTCGGCCAGCGTGTGGCCGATCAGCTGCGCCCAGCGCTCGTTGAAGTGCAGCACGTCGGTCTCGAGGTCCCACTGCCAGGTGCCGGCGCTGGTGCCTTCGATGATGTTGACCAGTGCCAGCCGCTCGCGCGCGAGGTCACGCGCGGCGGTCTTGCTGGCGGTGATGTCGGTGCGGATCGAGATGTACTTTTCAGTCCGGCCGTCGGCGCCGACGATCGGCGCGACGACGGTGTCGACCCAATACAGCGAGCCGTCCTTGGCGCGGTTGCAGACCTCGCCGCGCCAGGGCTTGCCGGCGCCGATGCTGCGCCACATCTCGACCCAGAAAGCGGGCGATTGCAGACCCGAATTGATCAGGCGGTGGTTTTGCCCCAGCAGTTCGTCGCGGCGGTAGCCGCTGATGCGACAGAAGGCGTCGTTGACCTGGGTGATGCGCCCGCCGCGATCGGCCACCGAGACGATGGCGTGCATGTCGATGGTGCGCAACAGCGTGTCCTTGGCGCGGATCGCGGCCTCGAATCGCGCGCGCTGGTGCAGCACGACCGCGCACAACGCACCGGCCAGCGCGACACTGCCTGCCAGCAGACCGGTCGGCCAGAAGCCGGAAGCGGCGTCGAGGTTCACCATGCCCAGCGCCGGCGGCTCCGATGCACCGGCGGCCATCACTGCGGTCAGCAGGGTCATCGCGACGAGGATGGACCCCCATCGATGGATCATGGCCTGCTCCGTGAATACGGTTAAGAGTGTCTTTGCATGGTAGTGCGGGTCCGGGCCGGCTGCCATTGGTCCGGTTGCTTTGCCGGCCTGGGTGGTTCTACCTATGGATCGTCGCCAAAAGCATGACAGCCTCGCCAGAGGCATGTTTTTGTCAAATTCCCAATAGGAGCTGGCGTTTGCAGGTCGCGGCCGGCTGCCGCGGCGCGAGCGGGCGCACTTGCGCGCAAGGTCAGGCGCTGCGCCTGGGCAGCCACCGGCGAAGCGCGGCATGGAGCGCGGCAAGGTCGACCGGCTTGGCAATGAATCCGTTCATACCCGCCGCTTCGCATATGCGCTGGTTGTCGTCGTACGCATTGGCGGTCATGGCCAGGATCGGCACGTTCTGCCAGCCCGGCAAAGCCCGCATGGCGCGGCTCGCCGCAAGACCGTCCATCCGCGGCATCTGCATGTCCATCAGCACCAGGTCGTAGAGGTTGGTGCGGGCGCGCTCCAGGGCTTCGCTGCCGTCCACGGCGGCGTCGACGTCCAGGCCCAGGTCGCCCAGCCAGATCAGCGCGAGTTCGCGGTTGATCTCGTCGTCTTCGGCCAGCAGGATGCGCGCATGCGCGCACAGCTCAAGCAAGTCCTTGGCGCCGCTGTCTTCGTCGGCACTGGCGGACGGCGCCGCTGCCGGCGGCCCGGCCGCCGGGCCGCGTTGCAGGCGCGCGGTGAACCAGAAACGGCTGCCCGCGCCGAAGTGGCTGTCCACTCCGGCATCACCGCCCATCAGCCGCGCCAGCCGGCGCGTGATGGCCAGGCCCAGACCGGTGCCGCCATATTGGCGCGTGGTGCCGGCGTCGGCCTGCTCGAAGGCGCCGAAAACGCGCTCCAGGTGTTCGCTGGCGATACCAACACCATTGTCAATGACCTCGAAGCGCAGCAGCAGATCGTGGCCGTTGTCCTCCTGCAGCGTTGCGCGCAGGACGATGCGGCCGTGGTCGGAAAACTTGACCGCGTTGCTGGCGTAGTTGAGAAGGCACTGGCGCAGCCGCGTCGGGTCGCCGCGCAGCCATGCCGGCGCGTCGCCGGTGTCGACCGCCACCATCAGGCCCTTGATGCGCGCCGACTCGGCGATGATGTCGGCCACGCTGTCGACCACTGCTGTCAGCGCGAACGGCGTGCGCTCCAGTTCGAGCTTGCCGGCTTCGATTTTTGACAGGTCGAGGATGTCGCCGATGATCGCCATCAGGTGCTGGCCGGCGCTGGCGATCCGGTCCAGCTGCTGCGCCTGTGCAGGCGTGGCGGCATCGCGGCGCAGCAGTGCGCTGAGGCCGAGGATGGCGTTCATCGGCGTGCGGATCTCGTGGCTCATGTTGGCCAGAAAGCTGCTTTTGGCCTGGTTGGCGGCTTCGGCCTGGTGGCGTGCCACGGTCAGTTCGGCGGTGCGGTTGGCCACCTCTTCTTCGAGATGCGCGCGGTGCAAGTCCAGTTCCGCGGCCAGGCGCTTCTGGTCGCTGATGTCGTCGTGCATCTGCAGGTAGTTGGTGATGCTGCCGTCGCCCTGGCGCAGCGGGATGGCCAGCAACCGTGCACTGTATTGGCGACCGTCCTGGCGCCGGTTGACCAGTTCGCCCTGCCACGTCCGGCCCGAAGCGAGCGTGGCCCAGATGCCGTTGGTGTCCTCCGCCGGGCTGCGATCGGTGCCCAGGAAGCGCGGGTGGCGGCCCAGCGCATCGGCACTGCGGTAGCCGGTAATGTGCTCGAAGGCCTGGTTGACGTATTCGATGCGTCCGTCGCGGTCGGTGATCAGGATGCTCTGCGTGCTCTGTTCAACCGCCAGCGAGAGCTTGCGCAGTTGCGCCGCGGCCGCCGAGCGCGCCGTGATGTCGCGCATCAGCGCGTAGACCGCAGGCGCGCCGTCATAGTCGATCAGGGCGCCTTGCACCTCGGCGTCGATGGCGGCGCCATCCAGGCGCAGCAGCCGCGCCTCGGTCAAGGGCGTGGTGAGCTGGCCGGCGACGATGCTGCGCACCCGCTCAAGCATGTCCTCGAGGCTGTCAGGGTGGATCAGGGTGACGATCGGGTGGCCCGTGAGCTGTTCCGGCCGGGTGGCGCCGAACAGGCGCAATGCCGCCGGGTTGGCGTACACGATGCAGCCATCGCGATGCACCACGCTGGCCTCGGGCATCAACTCCACCAGCACGCGGAAACGCTCGTTGCTATCGCGCAGCGCCTGTGCCGCCTGCTTGCGCCCGGTGATATCCCGGGTCACGCCCAGCACGCTGGTGACGCGGCCGATGCCGTCGCGCATCGGCGCGGCATGGATCTCCAGCCAGCGCCGGGTGCCACGGCGGCCCACGACCTCGAATTCCAGCAGTTCGCGGGCACCGGCCATCACCCGCAGGTGCAGCGCGGCGAACGCGG
>JANPGJ010000682.1:0-7613 GCA_031423955.1 Burkholderiales bacterium | reverse complement strand
CCAGCCCGTTCCGCCCCGGGTTGACCCCACCCCCGTTGATGGCTTGGGACGGGCGGTGGCCGCCGATCCCGCCGGCACCGGGCTGGGTATCAGCCATGTGCGTGAACGGCTGCGCGTCATCTGTGGCCCCGCTGCCGGCGTCGACGTGAGCGACAACGCAGCCGGCGGCGTGACTGTCACACTGCGCATTCCGTCATGAACCGCTCGCACATGCGCGCGCTGATCGCCGAAGATGAACCCTTGCTGGCGCACAGCCTGAAGGCGGCACTGGCCCAGGCCTGGCCGCAACTCGAGGTCGTCGCGCTGGCCGCCAACGGCATCGAGGCGCTGGCGCTGATCGAACGCGAACAGCCTGACATCGCATTTCTCGACATCCGGATGCCGGGCCTGTCCGGGCTCGAAGTGGCCGCCGAACTGGCCGATCGCCTTGACGCAAGCGCGCCGGCACCGCGGCTCGTCTTCGTCACCGCCTATGACGAATTCGCTCTCAAGGCGTTCGAACTGGCGGCGGTCGACTATCTGTTGAAACCGGTCAATCCGGTGCGACTGGCGCAAACGGTGGCGCGTCTGAAGACCTTGATGACAGCACCCGTAGACGACGTTGCGGCGCTGGCGGCCCGACTTGGCCGACTGATCGGCGCTGCCGCACCGGTCACCAGTACCGGCACCCTGTCGATCATCCGCGCGGCTGTCGGCAACACCGTGCACATGGTGGATGTCGACCAGGTCTGCTACTTCCAGGCGACCGACAAATACACCAGCGTGGTCACGGCGAGCGCCGAACTGCTGATCCGGGTGCCGCTCAAGGATCTGCTGGCGCAACTGCCGGCGGATAATTTCAGGCAGATTCATCGCGGCACCATCGTCAACCTGCGTGAAGTCGCGTCCGCGACGCGCGACGACAGCGGCCGCCTCTGCCTGCGTCTGAAACAGCGCAAGGAAACGCTGGCGGTGAGCAGGGTATTCGCCGAACAGTTCCGGCAAATGTAGCTGCCTGCAGGCCGTTGCCCGCTCGTCACGCGGTTTACGGTGATAATTTGGCCTCGCCCGGCCGGACCAGGCGAGCCTGCTGTGTCCACTCCATCCTGTGATCGCAGGTGCCGGGGCCCGGCCACCACCAAGGAGAACCGAATGAAAACCCTGAAACCGGCCATTTTGGCTACTGTCTGCCTGTTCGCTTTCATGCTGGGCAGTGCCGGCGCACAGGAAGTGCGCATCGCCCACATCTACAGCAAGACCGGGCCGCTGGAAGCCTACGGCAAGCAAACCGCGACCGGCTTCATGCTGGGCCTGGAATATGCGACCAAGGGCACGATGACGGTGGCCGGCAAGAAGATCGTGGTGATTGAAAAAGACGACCAGGGCAAACCCGACCTCGGCAAGTCGCTGCTGGCAGCCGCCTACTCGGACGACAAGGCGGACATGGCGGTCGGACCCACCTCCTCCGGCGTGGCGCTGGCGATGCTGCCGGTAGCCGAGGAATACAAGAAGGTGCTGCTGGTCGAACCGGCGGTGGCCGACTCGATCACCGGCGACAAGTGGAACAAGTACATCTTCCGCACCGGGCGCAATTCGTCCCAGGATGCGATTTCCAACGCCGTGGCACTGGACCGTGACGGCATCACCATCGCCACCCTGGCACAGGACTACGCCTTCGGCCGCGACGGCGTCAAAGCCTTCAAGGACGCACTGAAGAAGGCGAAGATCGTGCATGAGGAATACCTGCCGACCTCCACCACCGACTTCACCGCCGGCGCGCAGCGCCTGTTCGATGCACTCAAGGACAAGCCGGGGCGCAAGGTGATCTTCATCTTGTGGGCCGGCGCCGGCAATCCGTTCAAGATCGCCGATCTCGACCCCAAGCGCTTCGGCATCGAACTGGCGTCCGGCGGCAACATCCTGCCGGCAATGGCGGCCTACAAGGGCTTGCCCGGCATGGAGGGCGCAACCTACTACTACTTTGGCATTCCGAAGAACCCGGTCAACGAGTGGCTGGTAGCCAATCATTACACCAAGTTCAAGAATCCGCCGGACTTCTTCACCGCCGGCGGCATGGCGGCCGCCATCGCGGTGGTGGAGGCCATCAGGAAGGTGGGTGGCGACATGAAGACCGACAAGCTGATCGCCGCCATGGAGGGCATGAGCTTTGAGACGCCCAAGGGCAAGATGAGCTTCCGCAAGGAAGACCACCAGGCCATGCAGAACATGTATCACTTCAAGATCAGGAACGACCCGGCCTTTACCTGGGGCGTGCCGGAACTGGTGCGCGAAATCAAGGCCGAGGAAATGCAGGTGCCGATCCGCAACAAGCGCTGAATCGTTCGCGCCGTGAGCCGCCGTTCATCACCCGCGACAACGCTGCACGGCCGATGAACACGACGCCGGTACTCGAAACCCGCGACCTCAGCATCCGTTTCGGCGGCCATGTCGCGGTCAATGCGGTGTCATGCGCGTTCAGCGCCGGCACGCTCACCGCGATTGTCGGTCCGAATGGCGCCGGCAAGACCACCTACTTCAATCTGATCTCCGGGCAACTGACCGCGACCTCGGGTACGGTGCTGCTGGCGGGCCGCGACCTGGCCGGCATGGCGCCGTCGGCCCGCACCGCTGCCGGTCTGGGCCGCGCCTTTCAGCTCACCAACCTTTTTCCGAATCTGAGCGTGGCCGAAAACATCCGCCTGGCCGCCCAGGCGCGCGCCGGGGTCGGGCTCGACTTGTGGAATGTCTGGAGCGCACGACACCAACTGAAAAGCCAGGCCGATGCAGTGCTGGAGCAGGTGGCATTGACGGCCCGGCGCGACGCACTGGCGGCCAACCTGTCGCACGGTGACCAGCGCAAGCTCGAAGTCGGGATGCTTCTCGCGCTCGAGCCGACGGTATTCATGTTCGATGAGCCGACCGCCGGCATGAGCGTCGATGAGGTGCCGGTGATTCTCGACCTGATCCGCCGCATCAAGGCCGACAAGAGCAAGACCATATTGCTTGTGGAGCACAAGATGGATGTGGTGCGCGAACTCGCCGATCGCATCATTGTCCTGCACAACGGCAGCCTGATGGCCGACGGCGATCCGGCCACCGTGATCGCCTCGCCGGTGGTGCAGGAAGCCTATCTCGGTGTCGCGGCGACGACCGGAGCAGCGGTGTGAGCGCGTTGCTCGAACTGCTTGGCGTGCATACCCACATCGCGCGCTATCACATCCTGCACGGGGTCGACCTTGCGGTTGGCCGCGGCGAACTGACGGTGCTGCTGGGGCGCAACGGCGCCGGCAAGACCACGACGCTGCGCACCATCATGGGCCTGTGGCAGGCATCGCAGGGCAGCGTGCGTTTCGACGGCGCCGACATCACGCGCCAGGCGACGCCTTCGATCGCGGCCTCGGGCATCGCCTACGTGCCGGAGAACATGGGCATCTTCAGTGACCTGACGGTGGCCGAGAACATGACCCTGGCCGCGCGCGCTGCGCGCCACGCGGGCGAAATCGATACGCGCCGCCTGGAATGGATTTTCGAGTTGTTTCCGGCGCTTAAGCAATTCTGGTCCGCGCGCGCCGGTGTGCTGTCGGGCGGGCAGAAGCAGATGCTGGCGGTGGCGCGCGCGATCGTCGAACCGCGCAAGCTGCTGCTGGTCGACGAGCCGACCAAGGGCCTGGCACCGGCGATCATCGGCCACATGATCGAGGCTTTCAGGGAATTGAAGCGCACCGACACCACCATCCTTTTGGTCGAGCAGAACTTCAATTTCGCGCGTGCCTTGGGCGATGCGGTGGCGGTGATGGATGACGGCCGCGTGGTGCATCGCGGGCGCATGGATGAACTTGCGCACGACGAGTCGCTGCAGAAAAATCTGCTCGGGCTGTCGCTGGGCGCGCATCAATGAACCGCACCCACGTGCCGCTGCTGCTGGTGCCGGCCCTGATGCTGCTGGCCCTGCCCTTCATCGGCAGCCTGCCGGCATGGGTAACGCTCACGGTCGCCGGCCTGGCGATGGGCATGATCATCTTCGTCATCGCCTCCGGCCTGACTCTGGTGTTCGGCCTGATGGACGTGCTCAATTTCGGTCACGGCGCCTTCATCGCGGTGGGTGCCTATGTGGCCGCGGCGGTGATGCTGCCGCTGACCGGCCTGATGGGCAGCGACAGCCTGCTTGCCAACCTGGGGGCGCTGATCCCGGCGGTGCTGGCGGCGATGCTGGCGGCAGGGCTGCTGGGCTTCGCCTTCGAGCGCGTGATCATCCGCCCGGTGTATGGCCAGCACCTGAAGCAGATCCTCATCACCATGGGCGGCATGATTGTCGCCGAGGAATTGATCAAGGCGATCTGGGGCGCACAGCAGATCGCGCTGCCGTTGCCGGGCTCGCTCAAGGGCGCGTTCGTGATCGGTGAAGCGGCCATCGAGAAATACCGCGTGCTCGCCGTATGCGTGGGCCTGGCGGTGTTCCTGGCCATGCTGTGGACGCTCAACCGCACCAAGATCGGCCTCCTGATCCGCGCCGGCGTGCAGGATCGTGAAATGGTGGAGGCGCTGGGCTACCGCATCCGACGCCTGTTCGTCGGCGTATTCGTCGCCGGCAGCGCATTGGCCGGCCTGGGCGGCGTGATGTGGGGCCTGTACCAGCAGAACCTCACCGCCGCGATGGGCGCCCAGGTCAACGTGCTGCTGTTCATCGTGATCATCATCGGCGGCCTGGGCTCGACCACCGGCTGCTTCGTCGGCGCCCTGCTGGTCGGCCTGATGGCCAACTACACCGGCTTTCTGGCGCCCAAGGTGGCGCTGTTTTCCAACATCCTTCTGATGACCGCGATCCTGCTGTGGCGCCCGCAGGGGCTCTACCCGGTGACCAACCGCTGACCGCGCGTGCCATGCTGAAGCGCATCTTCTCCGACGACCTGCCCAGGAGCCGCCTGCTCGTCGCGCTCCTGGTGCTGGTAGTCGCCGGCCTGCTGCTGACGCCGTTCGTGTTTCCCGGGGCCAAGGCGCTGGGCGTGGCGGCCAAGATCCTGGTGTTCATCGTGCTGGTCGCCAGCTACGACCTGCTGCTGGGCTATACCGGCATCGTGTCGTTCGCGCACACCATGTTTTTCGGCATCGGCGCCTACGGCGTGGCGATCGCGTTGACGCGTCACCCGGCCAGCTTTTCCGCGATCGCCGCGGGACTGGCGTGCGCGCTCGCGCTGTCGGCCCTGCTGGCGTTTGTGATCGGCCTGTTTTCGTTGCGCGTGCGGGCGATTTTCTACGCCATGATCACCCTGGCCGTGGCCTCGGCGTTCCAGACCCTGGCCTCGCAACTGTCGGACTTCACCGGCGGCGAGGACGGCCTCAACTTCAAGGTGCCGGAGATGCTCACGCCAGGCTTTCAACTGATGGAGGCGCCGTTGCTGGGCGTGAGCCTCAATGGCAAGCTGATCACCTACTACCTGCTGTTCGCCTGCGCGCTGGCGCTGTTCCTCCTGATGCTGCGCATCGTCAACTCGCCCTTCGGCCGCGTGCTGCAGGCGATCCGCGAAAACGATTTCCGCGCCGAGGCGCTGGGCTACCGGGTGGTGGTGTACCGCACCGTTTCCAACGTGCTGGCGGCGCTGTTCGCCACCTGCGCCGGCGCGCTCCTGGCGCTGTGGCTGCGCTACAACGGCCCCGACACCTCGCTGTCGTTCGAGATCATGCTCGACATCCTCTTGATGGTGGTGATCGGCGGCATGGGCACGTTGTACGGCGCGGTCATCGGCGCGGCGATCTTCGTGATCGCGCAAAGCTACCTGCAGGATCTGCTGAAACTTGGCGCCGGCGCGGTCGAAGGTATTCCCGTGTTGTCCGCCCTGGTCAGCGCCGACCGCTGGCTGTTCTGGCTGGGCCTGCTGTTCGTGCTGTCGGTGTACTACTTCCCGGCCGGCGTGGTCGGCAGGCTGAGGAATGCGAAGTAGGTGAAGGCGGCCGGCCCGGCGGCCGGCCCGGCGGCCGGCGTTTCAGGCGGCGATGGCGATCGGCGCGGCAGCGCTGGTGTCATGCGCGCGCAGATAGACACCCTGGCGCAACAGCGCGGCCTGCAACGCGCCCGGGTCCACCGCGCGCGGTTCCACGCCTGCGCCTACGGCGAGCGCGGCAGCGACGCCGGCAGCCTGGCCGGTGATCCAGCATTGCGGGATCTCGCGCATGAAGCCGTGTGAATTGCGGTCGCACGAGATGTGGCGCCCGCAGGCGAGCAGGCCATCGAGGCGTGCCGGCACCAGCGCGCCGTAGGGAATCGAGATATTGGGAAATTTCGGCGACACCGCCGGCGATACCCCGATTTCATCGGCGAACGCGGTGCCGCGCGGCCAGTCGGCACGCAGCACCGCGCCGGTACCCTTGAGGCGACGGGTATGGCGCACCCCGATCTGCGGCGCCGAGAGCATCAGGTAGGCGTTCTCGAATCCGGGCGCGTGTCGGCGAAAGAATCCGAGGTGCGCGTCCATCGCGCGGTGCGAACGCACTTCGACAGTGGTGAGGTCGTCGATGTCGAGCCCGGAATAGCCCGACTGGCGCGGCCCCATGAAAAGCGCGATGTCGTTGCGCCACGAAACGAAGGGGCGTTCAAACAGGACAAGTTCCGACCGGCCACGCGCCATGAACGCGGCGTGCTCGTCCGGCCGTCCGGTCTTGAAGTCGATCCAGCGCTGCATGTCGACACCGCCGAACATCCAGGCGGTGTTCATGCAGTGGTGAATGTCGCCCTCTTCGATGTCGTTTTCGAATGCGGCGCCGGCACGGGCGAACAGGTCGCCATCTCCGGTGGCGTCGATCACCACCCGCGCCATGATTGCCATTCGCCCTTCCTTGCTTTCGAATGCCACACCGCGCACCGCGCCGTCCTCGACTACCGGCAGCGAGGCCCAGGAGTGGTAGACCAGCTTGACGCCACGCTCGAGAACGATTTCCTGCGACAGCAGTTTCAGGCGCTCCGGATCGATGGTCGGCGACCAGGTCACGACACCATGATAGGCGGCGGTGCGTTGCGCCCAGTGCGCCGCGCGCGCGGCGTCCTGCGAACCCCATTCCGCGCGCGCCGGCCCGGCGATTGCGTCGCGCGGCAAGCGGTCGAACAGCTCTTCGGCGAAGCCGCGAATCACCAGTTGGCCGGTCCAGTCGGTCATGCGGTCGATCCAGATCACCAGGCCACCGGTGGAAAGCCCGCCCAGGTGGTTGTAGCGTTCGAGCAGCACCACATCGGCGCCTTCACGCGCAGCGGCCGCGGCGGCGGCGGTACCGGACGGGCCGCCGCCCACCACCAGCACATCGCAGCGCCGATAGACCGGGAGTGTGCGCCCCGGCTCGAACCATTCGCCCGCCGGCTTGCGAACTTCGCGCGCCTCCTGCTCGTCAAAAATGTCCGAGTTGAGGATGCGCTCGTCGCTGATTTCGACTTTTCTCATTTGCCGGCCTGCGGGAGGGAACAATCGCAAAATGATAGCCGATGCGTGCAGGATCGGCGCCGCCGACGATGCGCTGTCGCTTTCCGTGAGGCGCGGCGCCCCGGCCGGCAGGCATTGCCGGCAAGGCGACTGTCAGGAGAAACCCGGGTGCCGCAGATCACCAGGCGTCGTTTATGCTGCGACGGCGACTTTCGTCAAGTGCCGACC
>JANPGJ010000681.1:0-62393 GCA_031423955.1 Burkholderiales bacterium | reverse complement strand
GCACCGACTTGTAGCCGCCCAGAAAGTTCGACTCCAGCAGCCGCACCGGACCGGCCAGCTCGATCGATTCCAGGCGCCGCAGCATTTCGCCAAACCATACCGTGAGTTCGAGCCGCGACAACGCCATGCCCAGACAAACATGGGGGCCAAAGCCGAAGGCGACCTGCCGGTTCGGGCTGCGGTCGATGCGAAACTCCTCGGCTGCCTCAAACACTTCGTCATCGAAATTGGCGGCGAGGTAATAGAGCGCCAGCGCGTCGCCGGCGCGAATCGCCTGCCCACCGAGTTCGCAATCGCGGGTGGCGGTGCGCATGAAATGCTTGATCGGCGTGACCCAGCGGATCATTTCCTCGGCAGCACCCTTGAGAAGCATCGGCTGTTTTTTCAGTCGTGCCCACAATTCCGGCCGCAACGCCAGCGCCTCGCAGCCGCCGGCCATCGCCGCCGCGGTGGTGTCGTGGCCGGCCACCGCCATGGTGATGAAATAGGAAACCGCCTCCAGTTCGCCAAGCGGCCCGTCGTCAATGCTGCCGTTGGCGATCACCGACGCCAGGTCATCGCGCGGATGGCGGCGGCGGTCATCGATCACCTTGAGAAAGTAATCGGTGAATTCGGGAATCGAATCGAACATCGAGTCGCCGCGCGCGGTATTGGTGCTGAAGTCGGGATCATTCGGCGCCGACAGCGTCTTGGTCAGGCGATGCATCAGCGGCAGGTCGGCGAGCGGAATGCCGAGAATGGCCATGATCACGCGCAGCGGAAAAAGGGTGGCGATCTCAGCGGCGAAATCGATCTCGCCATCGCGCGCGCCATCGAAACGCGCCGCGAATTCGCGCGCCAGTGTTTCCAGAATGGTCTGCTGGCGTTTGACCGCGGCGGCGGTGAACCAGTATTGCGCGACCGCGCGGTATTTCTTGTGATCCGGCTCGTCCATGTGCACCAGGGTGCGCAGCACCTGGCCATAGCGCTGTGCGCCCTTGAAGGCCGCCACTTCCTGCAGCCGGCTCATCAGGTTCAGGCGCCGGCTGCTGATGAACAGCGCGTTGTCGCTCGAGGCCTCGATCACCTGCGCATGGCGCCCGACCGCCCAGAACGGCCGGTAGTTGTCCGACGTCACCCACAGCGGCCGGCCATGCCGGCGCAGCCGCGCCATTGCCTGATGAATGCGTTCGGGCTCGGCAAAGGCCTGTGCCGACACCAGTTCGTTGGCGAATTCGCGCGGGTCGGGCGCTGCGTCAATGGCTGACATGGGGGCCTCTTCGAACCTTGCTATAGCCTCTCATGCGCCGGCAACAAAGGTGCACTGCGCGCGCGCCACCTCGCGCGACCCCGGCGCCTGGCGCGCCACCACGGCGACCACGCTGGACCGGGCGCCGCGCTTTTCCCATTCCGCTTCCGCCTCGACGTTCTCGGCGCGCCCGGCGCGCAAATACTGGATCGTGATCGCCACCAGACGCGCATCGGTCGCGCTGCGCGAAAGGTCGCCGGCCGCGGTGGCCAGCAAGGACGCCACGCTGCCACCGTGCAGCGCGGGCAGGGATACGGCGCCGATCAGGCGGTCGGCAAACACCATGGATACGCCGGTGCCGGTGCGCGCCAAGCCGAGAAACTCGTCGAACGAATCCAGTTGCGACAAGTCACCGATGTCGATCGCGCGCGGCGCCTGCCACGGATCAGCCAGATCCTGCCCGCTGGCGCCACCGGGATGGGCGCCGACAATGAACGCACCATTGGCGCTGACCAGCGGCAGCCCGCCCGCTTCAATGCTGGCGCTCGCTTCGACAAAGGCGGTCATTCCGGCAATGTGGGTGGCGCGCGCGCTGATCATGATGTCGGTGCCGTCCGGCACCGGACGCTGAAACGCCACCCGCAGTTCGAGCGTGGCCGTCGGCAGCGGCACCTCGAGCGCCGCATACATCGCCGCGCCGCAGGCGTGATCAAGAATGGCCATGATGGCGCGCGGATCGACGCCTGCGCCACCCGGCGCGCGCACCACGCGCGAAAAAGGCAAGCGCAGGCGAACCTCGCGACCGCAGGTCGCAACCCAATGCGTTCCGGCGGCATGCGGAAACGGCACCGAACGCAAGTGCGCGGCCTGATCGCCCGGGCCAGGAACGTCGGCATCCGGTGGCCGGCTCATGGCTGCGGCCCGCCCGCGACGACGATGACCGCGATCACTGATCCAGCCTGATCTGGTTGTCGCGTATCGCGGCTTCCCATTTCTCGAACTCGGATTTGATCGAGGCGCTGAACGCGTCCGCACTATTGCCGACCGGCACGAAGCCCATGGCGTTGATTTTCTCGGCGATATCCGCACTGCGTACCGCCTTCACGATCTCGGCATTGAATTTGGCCACGATCTCCGGTGGCGTTGCGGCAGGCAGGAAGATGCCGCCCCAGCCCGGCAGGTTGAGCGCCGGAAAGCCGGCCTCGGCGAAGGTCGGCAGATCGGGAAAGTTCTTCAATCGCGCCTGGCTGGCCACCGCCAGCAACTTCAGCTTGCCGCCCCCCAGTTGGCGCGCCATGTAGCCGACCGACCCATAGGCCGACGATACCTGGCCGGACAGCATGTCGGTCACCGCCGGCACCTCGCCCTTGTAGGGCACATGCGTCAGGTCGATGCCGGCGGCACGGTTGAGCGCGGCGCCGATCACATGGGCGCCCGAGCCGGTGCCATAGGAGCCGAATGACAGGGTCCGCGGCCTGGCGCGCGCCAGCGCGATCAAATCCGCAAGCGTATTGACGCCCAGCGAAGTGTTGACGCCGTAGGCGATCGGAAACAAGGCCAGCATCGACACCGGCGCCAGGTCCGCCAGCTTGTACGGCGGATTGGGCTGCAGCAACAGGTTCTGCACCAGCGCGCTGTGCGAAAACAGCGCGCTGTAGCCATCCGCGGGCGCCTTCGCCACTGCCGCGGCGGCGATCATGCCGTTGGCGCCCGGTCGCGGCTCGACGATCACGCCCTGGGTCCAGGCAGCGGCCAGCTTCTCCGCCAGGGCGCGTGCCAGGATGTCGATATTGCCGCCGGCGGCGGTGGGGGTGATGATGCGCACCGGCCGCACCGGAAATGCCGCGGCGTCCTGTGCCGCGACCCCGCCCGCCGCGAGGAAGGCAGCGAGCGCCAGCGCCAGTTGCGCAGCCGCGCGCGCTTTTTGCATCGCATGCTCGATTGGTTCTACCATTACACGAATGCTAGTATCAATTCCCCGCAAGGTCAATCGCAAGGTTAATCAAATGGCAGCGCAATCCCCTCGATGACAAGCCCACGCAAACACAGCGGCCCGCATATCGGCACCTGGATGATCCGTTCCTACACTCGTGAAAACCTGGCCACCGACGAGAAGACCGACCAGTTCGGCCTGCATCCCAGCGGCTACCTGACCTACGGCGAAGACGGCCGCATGTCGGCGCTGTTCGTACGCGACGGCCGCCGCGCGCCGGCCAGCATGATCGCCAGCGACAGCGAGCGGATCGAGTTGTATGGCGGGATGATCGCCTATGGCGGCGCCTACAGCATCGAAGGCGACCTGGTGCGGCACTCCATCGACACCTCGTGGAACCAGGCCTGGACCGGCACGGTGCTGGTGCGTCGTTTCAAGGTGGAAGGCGACGACCTGGTGATTCGCACCTTGCCGTCACCCAATCCGGTCGACGGCGTCGAAAGCTCATCGGTGCTGGTGTGGCGCCGCTACGGCACCTGAGCAGCGCAGACCCGATCTACTGCAGGCTTGATCGGTACCACGCGACACCGCTGTCGATCGAATCGAGTTTCGCTTCGCCGCGCCCGATCAGGTAGTTGATGTGCGCCAGGCTCTCGCCAGTGGCCAGGCTCAGTTGCTGCGGGTCGTCACCGATATCGCGCTTGAACAAGGCCTTGAACACGTCGATTGCGCGGCGCGGTTCGGTGAGCATGGCGCGCAGGCGCACCAGGCCCTCTTCCTGGCCGGCGGCCAGGCGGTCGAGCCGCGCATGCAGGCCGTGGAACGGTTCGTTGTGGGCCGGCAACACCAGCACATCGTCGGCCACTTCGGCCTTGATTTTCGCGATCGACGCGGTCCAGTCGCCGAGCGGATCGCCGCCGGGTTCGGTCGGGAATACCGACACGTTCGATGAAATGCGCGGCAACACCTGGTCGCCGGAAATCAGGAGTTTCAGGTCGGCACAGTACAGGCAGGCGTGTTCCGGCGAGTGCCCGGTGCCGACCACCACCTGCCATTCATGTTCGCCGATGCGAAAGCGGTCGCCGTCCTGGATGCGGCGATAGCTGTCGGGCAATTGATAGATCATCTTGCCGAAGCCGCCGAAGCGCGCGCGGTAGGTTTCGATCTGGTCGTCGTCCCAACCGGCGCGGCGATAAAAGCGCACGCCGTCCTCCGGCGCCTCGCGCCCGGTATCGGCAACCAGCATGCGGCAGTTGAGGTATTCGAGCCGGGTCATCCACAACTGGCAATCGAAGCGGCGGGTCAGGCGCCCGGCCATGCCGATATGGTCCGGATGCATATGGGTGACGAAAACGCGGCTCGGCTTGCGCCCGGCCAGCGGCCCTGGTGCGGTCAACAGGGCGCGCCAGGCCTGCACCGTGTCGTTGGTCTGCAGGCCGGTATCGACAATCGCCCAGCCGTCGCCGTCCTCGATCGCCCACAGATTGATGTGCGACAGCGAAAACGGCATCGGCATGCGGATCCAGTGCACGCCGGGCGCCACCATGATGGTGGCACCGCTGTCGGGCACGCTTGCGAACGGGTAGTCAAGGTCGGCCATCGGCGCTCCCGGTGAGTGTGGCTGCAGTATGCGCGCTGTTCAATCGAACAGCTTGCGGCTTCGCATCCAGCCGATGCACAGATCGACCGCCTGTTGCAGCAGTTCCGGCTGGCCGGCGTAATAGTGGGTCGCCCCCTTGATCACTTCATGGGTCTTGTCGGCGCTGGCGGCGGCGTCGAAAATGCGCCGCGTATGCGGCTGCGGCACCGCGTCGTCGGCGGAATTCTCGATCGCCAGGAGTGGCACCGCGACCCCGGCGGCGCAGCGTTCGCCGTGCGCATTGGTATCGTCGATCGACCATTGCGACAGCCATGCGCGCAGGGTCGAGAAGCGCGCCATGCCGACCGGGCCGCTGTTCACCGTTTCCGGGTGCCCGAGGTAGCAGCCGCCGATCTTGCGGTCGTTGCGATCCAGCGCGCCGTCGAGAAAACGCGGTTCGGCCAGCGTGCGATGGGTGACAAAGCCGCGCTCGACCTCCTTGCCGCCGCGGCGCTTGAGGTCGTCCAGCCGATCCTTGACCCAGGCGGTGCGGCGGCGCAGGCGCGCCAGTTGCGCGGCGCGAAAGCGGGTGATGAACTCGGCCGAATAGGGCGGCTGGTTCGGGTTTTTCGGATCGTAGAGATCGAGTTCCGTATCGCGCAGGTCGGGGTTGTCCTCGTCGCGCACCGAGGGGTCGATCCAGTCGGCCAGGCAGACCGCGCGCGACACATGGGCGGCCTGGAAAATCATGGCGTCGCCAGGGATCAGCTTCGCGCCGGCGATATCGACCGGGTCGCCGGCCGGTGTGTGGGTGATGGTCGGCTTCTCGGCCTGCGCCTGATACAGGAGCGACAGCGAGCCGCCGCCGGACCAGCCACCGATCACCACCTTCTCGTATCCCCAAACCTCCCTGGCATGGCGGATATAGGCGCCCAGGTCGAGGATCACCTTTTCCATGATCAGCGGCGTGTCGTTGCGTGCATAGCGGCTGCCGGCGCACAGCACATGCACGCCATGCATCGCCATCGCGCGCGGCATCGGCAGCAGTTGCAGGGTCGAGGCCGGATGCATGTAGACCAGCAGGGTCTTCGACGGCCGCCCCACCGGCACGAAGCGCACGCCTTCGAGATTGACCGCGCCCTGGCTGCTGGCGAACCCGTAGACATCACGAAAGCCGGCGGTCTCTGCATACTGCACATGGACCCATTCACCGCGGACTTCGAACTTGCCTTCAACCGTGATCATCGCGTCTCCCTGATGCGCGCAGTGCCTGTCGGCGCGCGCTTGTGATGGAATCCGCATTTTCCCACCAAGACGCGGTTGCCACGGATCGCGCGTCGACGTGTTCTGCGCTGCCTGAGATGGAATCGCCGATGTCCACCGATCGAAGGCATAACGCGTAGTATCGAAGACTGGCAAGGCCAACTACGGGGGAGACCATGAAAGCACCGATGCAGGTTCAGGGCTTGCACCATTTCGCCTACAAATGCCGCGATGCGGAAGAGACCCGCCACTTCTGGGAAGACATCGTGGGCCTGCCGCTGGCGCACTGCTTCCACATCACAGGCCACACGCCGACCACCGGCGGCAATCCGGTCGACTATATGCACCTGTTTTTCGAAATGGCCGACGGCAGCTACATCGCCTTCTTCGACCTCGACGACAACCAGGTTTCGCAGCCTTCGCCCAACACCGCGGCCTGGGTCAATCACATCGCCCTGCAGGTGGCCTCACTGGACGAACTCGATGCCGCGCGCAAACACCTGATCGCCAACGGCATCGAGGTGACCGGCCCACTCGATCACGGCATTGTGAAGTCGATCTATTTCTTCGACCCGAATGGCCTGCGCGGCGAATTCACCACCCGAACCAGCACCCGTGCGCATGACGCCGAAGCCAAAGACCGGGCGCACGACCAGTTGGCCGATTGGCAGCGGCGCAAGACCCATGCGGCGCGACCAGCCGCACTGACACCTGCCTGAAATTCGCAGCAATGCGGTAGCCCGCTCTGCGCACCCATGACCGGCGGATCGACCGCCGCCCCAGATTCTTGCACCAGACTCGACCCAAAACAAAAAAGGAGAGATCAGATGAAAAGACATCGCTGGATCAGCACGGTATTGCTTGCCGCGGCATGCGTGCCATTTGTCGCCGACACCTTGGCGCAGGCGTTCCCCGCGCGACAGATCACCATCCTGGTGCCCTTCCCGCCGAGCGGCCCAACCGACCAACTTGCCCGCGTGGTGGGCCAGAAAATCGCCGAAAACACCGGCCAATCGGTGGTGGTCGACAACCGGCCCGGCGGCGGCGCGCAGATCGCCGCCAGCGCGCTCAAGCAGGCGCCGGCCGACGGCTACACCCTGATGATCGGCGACATCGGCGCGTTTGCCATCAACCCGACGCTGTACCAGACCCTGTCCTACGACCCGGTCAAGGACTTCGCGCCGATCGCGGTGATGATCACCATGCCGCTGATGCTGGTGGTGCCGCAGAATGTGCCGGCCACGTCGATCAGGGAACTGGTCGCGCTGGCGCAAGCGCGCCCCACCGGCCTCAACTACGCCTCGCAGGGCATCGGCACCGGCGGGCACCTGGTCGGCGAGATGTTCAAGGCCGCCAGCAGGACCAATCTGGTGCACGTGCCGTTCAAGGGTGGCGCCGCGGCGCTCAACGAAATCCTCGCCGGCCGCGTCGACCTGCTGTTCGATGGCCAGGGTGGATTCCTGCCGCACTTGCGCAGTGGCAAACTGAAACCGCTGGCGATGGCATCGACCAAACGTTCGCTGCTGGTGCCCGATCTGCTGACCACGGCGGAACAGGGCTATCCCGATGTCGCCATGAATGTATGGTTTGGCGCGGTCGCCCGTACCGGCACGCCGCCGGCGGTGATTCGCAAGCTCAACGAGGAGATCGCGCTGGCGATGAAAAAACCGGACGTGCTGGAGCGCTTCGGCGCCATCGGCTTCGAACCGGCGGTCAATCGCCCGGATGAGTTCGAACGTTTCATGAAGGATGAGATCGTGCGCTGGGGCGCGGTGGTGAAGGCTTCGGGGGCGCGGGTTGATTGAGCGGCGCAAATCGTTCGCGCTACGGCGCAACGAAACTGCCCGTCGCTCCTTAACCGTGGGTCGCCGTCACCGGCGCGCCTTCGCCCCTTTGGATGACCAGACTTGGAGGCTGCAATGCTTCGCCGCATGCACGAAGTCTTGATCCGTGCCCAACAGAACAACATCGTGCCGGATGCAGATCTGCGCGATCAGCGCATTGACTGTGCCTATCTGCCTCCCGCCCTGCGACATGTGTTTCTAAGACCTGCCGCTGCAACGTGATCATCGAAGTCTGGCTGGATCAATGCGAGCGCGGAGCAGCGCTCCACGATTTGCCCACTTGCCCTGGCGCCCGGGTGCGAGCGACCAGACGCTCGTATCGACAAGAAACGTCACTTGCGCGAACGCTCCGCCTTGTAGTCATACAACTGGTCCCATTCGTGCTTTCCCATCATATCGAGTACTCGTTTCTGCTGGCGCCGCGCGATGAACTTGTGAAGGGCCGTGGTAACCGCAGCCTTCTTCGTGCGTTCACCGCCCACCTCCAGGGCGTGGTCCAACAGGTCTGAATCGATTGCAAGATTGGGCGCCATGTGTACCTCGGTGTGTATACGCTTACACAACAACACTGACTCCGGCAGCAGAGAGCCCAACACGCCGGCGAGCTTCACGCGCGACTCCGTATCGGGTGATCCTTGACCCGCGCATCTTACCCCCCCGTACGCGCCGAATCGCGAACATAGTGGGGTATTGGCATTTTGATGTACGCTTTAAAACACTTCCTGCTCTTTGCCCAGCACCCTGGATTGAAGATGGCGCATTCGAAAATCTGATCGGGACAGGCGAAAGCCCGTTCTGACGAACAACAAACGGGCTGTGTTCGACTATCGCCTGCAGCAATTGAACCAATTCGAGCCGTATGACACTCCGGCGAGCTACGCCACGCTTCATGGTGCAACCAGAAGCAGGCGCGGGAAGTAGCTTTTGTATGGACCTGCATCGCGAGTAAGCACACTCAGGTTTGCCACCGCGGCGTGCGCGCCGATGTAGAAGTCCGGCATCGGCTTCTGTTTCGCGCCGCCTCTGCGCCGATAGAGAGCAAACGCCGCCGCCGTCAACGATGCGCAGGCCCAGGGGAGGGGACTGCGCAGGGTGTCATAAACATCCAGAAATGCGTCGAGCACATCGACGTCCGGACCAGGAACCAATAACTCGGTGTAGATGATCAGGTTTACATGCAAAGGGGATCGCTCGCTGCACTTTTGAAGCCGCTCAAGCGCCCACTCATGCCATGAACTGGCCTCGTCGATGCAATCAATCCAGATGTTGGTATCCACCAACGTCCCGGCGCTGCCATCGTAGTTCGCAAGACTAGCGGCGACCACGGCGCAGGGAGGTCGGGGCGGCCTCATCGCCGCGAAGGAAGGTCATGATCTCATCAGCACCGAGCTGCCGGAATTCAGGACTCAGACTGGCACGGACGCGGGCCCCCGCTATACGCAGCTTCGCACGACGGTCATCCTTCACGCCAGTTCCAAGCGGCGTAATAACGATCTTGCTGCCTTCAAGACTGAACGACACCTCGCTGCCGGGGGCGACGCCCGCCGCGATGCGGATGTGCTTGGGGATGGTGACTTGGCCCTTTTCGGTGACGTGCATGGCGTGTCCAAAAGTAGGAATTCGTAGTAGGAATTTTACATTGTCGCGGGAGGCGTGGCAAATCGAAGTCCAGCGCGATGGCCTCGCGGCTGCGGCTGAGCAGGTCCGGATGTTCCGGCCGTGGCAGCCCCAGTTCGACCGGCAGGGCGCGCGCCACCCGCAGCACTGTGGCCCCCATGTCGGCCAGCAGCATGGCGACCATCGGCGCCGGGCCGAGGCCGGCGAATTCGATGATTCTCGGTCCGCGCAGTGGTCCCTTGCTGATCCGGCCCTTTCCGATAGCGCCGGCTCAGCGGCAGAGCGGCGAGGCCGCGCTGGGGATTTCGTTGCAAATCACGCAACGACAGCGCAGTTTCCGGTCAGGTGGATGGCAGAGCAAGTTGAACAACTTGAACCTCCTCGCCTTCGAATTCTCCAGTCCGGGATCTAGCAAACGAAATTGCGTCATCGACCGTCTGACCTGGATGGCTTGACGTGAGGATATATCTTCTCCCATCGGAACCGTCCCCAACGACAAGGTCATCAATGATGTCTTCGATCTTTCCACAGTCCTTGCCCACGACAGCGACCAACAGCACACCGTCCTGAATGAATTGTTCGACCAAAGCATCGAGCTCCATGCGATAGCCACCAGCGCAATTTAGAACAATCTTCTTTGGATAAGGCATCTCGAAAGACAGAACGTGTTGGATTCAACCAACAAATTCGGCAGCGCCTTCGTCAATTGAGCGAGATGTCTGGTTCAGGCCGAAATCTTCCGTAGCGTTCTCGGCATGTGTTGTTCGAGCGCTCTCAAGATAGCTGGAACTGCTGCCGCCATGTCTTCGATGCGATTGCTGCGAGCGAGCACGATCAATATCGCCACCGGCAGCGTCGCCAGGTTCTGCTGATACTCCATGCCCTTCTCGGCAGTCAGCAAAACATCAAACTCACCAGCCGCAAGCGCAAGCAATTTTCCATTCTTGATACTGGCACAGCCCCTTCGCTGAACGGTGATCGCCGAGTGCCCTGTCAATAGCGCACCAAGGCGGCCGGGAACAGATTCATCAAGCAGGATGCGCATCGTCCACAAGCGCGGTCTTGGCGTCTTCGAGCACTTGAACAGCCAATTCCAGACTCACCGAAGGGAAGTCCTCAAGGAAGACCTCCAGCGGATCACCCGCCTCCAGATGTTCGAAGAGGATTCGCACCGGCACCCTGGTCCCGATGAAGACAGGCGTTCCACCGAGGATTTCCGGATCTGAGACGACGCTTGGCGACTTCATGGCGAGCTCCTGAACGCATTAGGTTTACCTCCGGGCCGCAGCCAATGCTCATGTACTCGATAACCACCCGGGTCAAGGGCCGCTTCTCTGGCGCTCCGTGGGAAAACAAGCGGTCCATATTCGAGCGTGGTTCGCATCGACCAACACAATCCGAGCCCTTAAGCACTCAGGCGCAATGGATGATGAGATTCGCCTTTCTGGCAGCGGTCTGGCCCGCAGATTGCGCCAATTCAGCGCGGCAACCCCAACCCGCGCTGCGCAATCAGGCTGCGCTGGATCTCATTGGTGCCAATGCTGATCACCCACATCAGCGAGTGCCGCAGGTTCTGCTCGAAGCGGCCGTTCTGGATGGCGCCGGGTGCGCCCTGGGAGAGGGTGGCGGCGAGTCCCAGGATTTCCAGCGCGCCTTCGCCGAAGCGCTCCATCAGTTCGCCGGAAAACACCTTGCTGATCGCGCCCGTTTCGGGCGGGGTGGCGCCGCTGCCGGCGAGTTCGGCGCAATGCATCATCAGTTGGCGCCCCACCTCGATGTCGGCGGCGAATTGCGCTATGCGTTCGCGCACCAGTGCGTCCTCGCGCAATGGCCGGCCATCGTGTTCGGCGCGCTTCACCAACCGGCACAGTTGCCCGAAGGCATGCGCCACCTTGAGAACGATGCCGCCGCCGACTAGGCCACGCTCGGTGGCCAGTGCACTGGTGAGTACCTTCCAGCCGCCGTCGACCTCACCTACCAACGCGTCTGCGGATACCCGCACGTTGTCGTAAAAGATGTTGGAGAAGGTGCCGTCATACATGGTGGCCGCCGGCTTGACCTGGATGCCCGGTGTGTCCATTGGCACGATGAACATGCTGATGCCGGCATGCGCGGGTTTGGCCTCGCGGTTGGTGCGCGCGGCCAGGAACATGTATTTTCCCCACCAGGTGGTGGTCCAGATTTTCTGGCCGTTGATCATCCAGTCTTCGCCATCGCGCACCGCCGAGGTCTTGAGCGAGGCCAGGTCGGAGCCGGCATTCGGCTCGCTGTAACCCATGCCGTGCATCGCCTCGCCCGCCAGGACTTCCGGCAGGTACTTTTGCTGCTGCGCCGGGGTGCCGAACAACATCAGCGCGGTGGCCTGGACGGAGGCGCCGATGCGCGGTGCTTCGCCGCGCTCCATCTCCTCCATGAAGGCGATCTGCTCGAACGGCGTGCGCGCCTGGCCGCCGTGCTCGCGCGGCCAGGTGAGTCCGATCCAGCCGGTAGCGCCGATGTCACGTGCGAAGGCGGGGTCGAATTCGCGGTCGTGAAACTCGCGCGCATCGAATGCGGCCTTGCGCTCCCCCGTCCAGTTGCTTGCGAGCCAGTCCGCCACCTGCTCGCGAAAGGCATTGCCGGCCGCACCGAGGTCGTAGCGCGGCAGGCTGCCGCCAAGATCAAAGTAGTGCGCCGCCAGTTCCTCGCGGGCGCGGCGCACGCCGCCCATCGCCAGCGTATCCAGATGCACGCGGCGGAAATGGCGCGGTGCCTCATGTTCCTCGGCATAGCCGATGGCGCCGAAGGCGTGGTGGGTTTCCAGCGACACCTGGCGCAGCGCCGGGCCGCCAAAGGCGATGGCGGCCGACGCGAAATAGCGCCAGTCGGCCGCGCCTTGGTCGTATTGCGCCGCCGCGTTGTGCAGCGTGAGACGCACGCCTTCGAGGCCGATGAGGCAATTGGCCAGCTTGTGCTGCACCGCCTGGAAACTGCCGATCGGTTTGCCGAACTGCTGCCTTTCCTTCGCGTAATCCACCGCCATCTCGAACGCCCGGCGCGCTGCGCCATGCGCGCGGGCCGCCAGGGCGAGGCGGCGCAGGCGGTGCAGGTCACTCACCGGCACGGCCGCTACCACCAATTCATGGATCGGCGCCCTGGTGAACCTGATTTCGGCCGGGCCGGCCAGCCCCATGGCTCGCGCCGGCAGAACACTGCAGCCTGGATCGGCAAGCCGAAGCACGAGCAAACGGTCGCCTGTGGCATCGGCGGTCAACACATGGGAGACGGCGCTGCCGGCATCGACAAAGCGCAGCACGCCGTCGGCACCTTCATCACCGACCGTGATGGTGCCGGCGCTCGCGTCGCCATCCGCGATTCCCAATGCCAGTACCGGCATCGCCGTGCCGGCGTGCAGCGCGGCAACCAGTGTCCGCGCCGCGGCGTCAGTCGAATTTCCGAATGCCAGGTTGACCAGCATCGCGTCAGCCAGCGGCAGCGGACACGCGGCGCGGCCAAGCTCTTCCATCACCACCAGCATTTCGGCCACGCCGCCGATCTCGGCATCGCTGCCGAGCATGGTGAGCCCCTGCCCGGCCAGGCCACGCCAGATTGCAGCCAGGGCTGCCGGGTCCGCATGCGCTGCAATGGCACCGGCGACCGGCCAGTATTCGGCTAAAAATCCGCGCACCGAATCGCGCAGAAGTTCGCGTTCTTCCGCGCCCGGCTGTGACCTGCCGCTCATCTGGCCAACGCTGTGCGCGCTCAATCGGCGCGGATGTTGTTGTCGCGGATGACCGGCGCCCAGCGCGCCACGTCCTCGGCGATCATTTCGCTCACTCGTTTGGGAGTGGCGGTCCTGGCCTGCACGCCAAAGCCGGCGAAGCGCTTCTGCATTTCCGGCGTCTCGAGCGAGCGGTTGATCGCATCATTGAGCTTGCCAACCACATCCACCGGCGTATTGGCCGCGGCGATGAAGCCGAACCAGGTCTCGGCCGCGTATCCCGGCAATGCCGAGGCCACCGGTGGCGCGCCCGGCGCCAGTGGCGAAGCCTCGGGCGAGGTCACCCCGAGCAGCTTCAACTTGCCGCTGGCGATGAAGCCGTTCATCGCCGCTGAAGCGGTGGTGATCAGCATCTTCACTTCGCCGGCGACGATCGCATTGGTGGTCGGTGCCTGCCCCTTGTAGGGAATGTGGGTCATCTTCAGCCCCGCGGTCCGGGCGAACAGTTCACTCGCCAGATGGCCGAGGGAGCCGGTACCCGCCGAGGCGAATTCCACCGGGTTGGGCTGCTGCTTCACATACTCGATGAAGCCCCTCAGGTCGCTTGCCGGAACCGCCGGGTTGACCACCACCATCAGCGGCGCGACGGATACCAGCGCCACCGGCGCAAAGTCCTTGATGCCGTCGAAACCGGCGTCCTTCACCACATAGGGCGTCACCGCCACGATGCCGCTGTTGATGAACAGCAGGGTGTGGCCGTCCGGCGTCGAGCGCGCCACTTCGCGCGCAGCGATGATGCCGGAGGCGCCCGGTTTGTTCTCGATCAACACCGGCTGTCCCAGCGACTTCTGCAGCGGCTCCTGCAGCGCACGTGCCATCAAGTCGGTGGTGCCGCCGGCCGGGTAGGGCACCAGGATGCGAATCGGCTTGCCCGGAAAGCCCTGGGCCAGGAGTGCCGCAGGCGCGGCAATCCCCGCAGCGAACAGCAGGGTGATCAGTTGGCGCATGTTGATCCTTCTCATTTCAGCAAATCGCGCGCGATCACCATGCGCTGGATCTGGTTGGTGCCTTCGAAGATCTGCGCCAGCTTGGCATCGCGCATCATGCGCTCGACCGGATAGTCGCGGGTGTAGCCGTAGCCGCCGAAGATCTGCACCGCATCGGTGGTGACCTTCATCGCCATGTCGCTGGCGAAACACTTGGCCATGCTGGCCAGCACGTTCAGGCGCTTCCAGTCGCGCTCGTCGCCGGCGCGCGCGCATTCATACACCAGGGCGCGCGCCGCCTCGATGTTCATCACCATATCGGCCAGCATGAACTGCACGCCCTGGAATTCGCCGATCGCGCGCTTGAACTGCTTGCGCTCTTTCGCATAGGCGATCGAGGCATCCATCGCACCCTGCGCCAGGCCGACCGACTGCGCGCCGATGGTCGGGCGGTTCAGGTCGAGCGCGCGCATCGAGGCGCGGAAACCCTTGCCTTCCTCACCCACCAGGTTCTCGGCCGGCACCCGCACATCGTCCAGGAAGATCGGCGTGTTGGGCGCACCGCGCCAGCCCATCTTGCGCTCGTGCCGCCCGAAGCTGATGCCCTTCATTTTCTTCGGTTCCAGGATGAAGGCGGAAATGCCGTCCGCGCCGGTGTCGCCGCTGGTGCGGGCCATCAGTACGATGAAATCGGCGACCACGCCATAGCTGCACCATTGCTTGCGGCCGTTGATCACATAGGAGTCGCCATCCTTTACCGCGCGGGTGCTCATCGCGCTCACATCCGACCCGGCCTGCGGCTCCGAAATCGCGATCGCGGTGACCACGCCGCCGCGTGCGATGATCGGCAGGAAGCGGCGGCGCTGCTCCTCGGATCCGAAATGCAGGAGCGGCATGATGAACATGGTGTTCAATCCCGCCAGCGAGCCGCAGGCCGGCGAGACGCGCGAAATCTCCTCGCGCGCCATGCACATCATGGTCAGGTTGCCGTTCGGCCCGCCATACTCCTCGGGCACCCACAGCTGCATCAGGCCCATCTCGCCATAGATCGGCAACAGCTCCTCCGGAAAGCGGTCGGTCTCGTCGATCTCGGCGGCGATCGGCGCCACATGCTTGTCGACCATGCGGCGGATGCTGTCGCGAAAGGCCAGTTGTTCTTCGTTGAAATTCATCGTCGCCCTGTTTCTGGAAAAAGCCTGCCGTGGCACTTGCAATTAATGGTAGTACCATTTAGCATAAGTGCTCACCCAACTACTGTCAAGCCCGCCGCCATCATGTCCAGTGCAAGCATCGACTACTCCCGCTATGAGTGCCTGAAGATCGAGAAAGAGGGCAAGCTGGCGATCGTGACCCTGAACCAGCCGGAAACCGGCAACCGCATCGCCCACCGCTTCCATGTGGAGCTGCAGGACATCTGGGCCGACCTGGCGCGCGATCGCGAAGTCAATGCAATTCTTCTGCAGGGCTCGGGCAAGTACTTCTCGGTCGGCGGCAACGTCAAGGGCATGCTCGATCGCCCGGGCGGCGACGTGTTTGAGGAAGGCGAGATGATCGAGCCCTCTGGCGGCATGCGCATCGTGCAGAACATCCTCGACTGCGCGCAGCCGATCGTCTGCGCCATCAACGGCGACTGCATTGGCCTGGCCGCCACCGTCGCCCTGTTCTGCGACATCACTGTTGCCGCCGAAGGCGCGCGCATCGCCGACCCGCATGTGAAGATCGGTCTGGTGGCCGGCGACGGCGGCGCGGTGATCTGGCCGCTCCTGGTGGGACCGAACCGTGCCAAGGAGTTCCTGATGCGTGGCACCCTGATCAATGGCGCAGACGCTGCGCGCATGGGGCTGGTGAACCACGCGGTGCCGGTCGATGAGGTCTACGCCAAGGCCCGCGAGATCGCCGTAGAGCTGGCCAACGGGCCCACCTGGGCGATTCGCTGGACCAAGCTGTCGGTCAACAAGCAACTGAAAGCGCAGATGAACCTGATTCTCGACACCTCCTATGCGCTGGAAATGGTGACCTTCCAGACCGAAGACCACAAGGAGGCGGTGCGCGCGTTTGTCGAGAAGCGCAAACCGCAGTACTCCGGCCGCTAGGCACCGCAGCCTTCGCGCATCCGCCATGCCAATCTCGCGCCCCGCGCCAGGCGACACCCCGGCCGCCGCCCTGTTCGCGCCGATCCACACGCGGCGCGCCTTCGAGGAAATTTGCCAGCGCATTCGCGATCAGCTCGGCGCCGGCCAGCTCAAGCCGGGCGACAAGTTGCCGGCCGAGCGTGAACTCGCCCTGCAACTGGGTGTCGGCCGCAACGCCTTGCGCGAAGCCCTGCGCAGCCTGGAGATCGCTGGCATCGTGCACTTGCGCAAGGGGGTCAAGGGCGGCGCCTTCATCCGCGAAGGCAACACCGGCCAGATGAACCAGGTGATGCAGGACATGCTGTCCCTGGGCTCGATCACGGTCGAAGAGCTGACCGAGGCACGGGTGCATATCCAGGACCTGGTGGTGCGCCTGGCCAGCGCGCGCGCCACCCGCGCCGACTTCGACGCGCTGGCGGCGAACATCGATCGCACCGAGGTGATGACGCAAGAGGGGCGTTTTCTCGACCGCGTCGAATGCTCGCGCGAGTTCTACCGCCTGTTGGTAGCCGCCACCCACAACCAGGTACTGGCGATGATGGTGCATTCGCTGACCGAGATCCTGATGCGCTTCGTGGCGCTGCGGGTGGCGACCGGCGGCAAGCCGCAGCCACGGCTGGTCGAAAAGCGCCGCGAGTTCCTCGCCACATTGCGCGCCCGCGATGCCGATCGCGCCTGCACCCTGATGCGTGCGCACCTGGAGTCGGTGCATCGGCTGCTCAAGGAGCAACCCGGCGCGGCGGCACCGCCGGCACGCGCGGCAAGCCGGCGCCGCAGCGCGGCCTGAGCGCGGCATCAGGTACTCTCGCACCTCTTCCAGCTGACCAAGGCATCACCATGACCGCCGCCCCCAAAACCGATGCCCTTGCCGGCCTTTGCGTGCTCGATTTCACCAGCATGATTGCCGGCCCCTATGCCGCCCGCCTGCTGGCCGACGTCGGTGCCGATGTGATCAAGATCGAGTCACCCGACGGCGACGACATGCGCCAGCGGGCGCCATTGCGCAATGGCCACGGCACCTATTTCGGCCAGCTCAATGCCGGCAAGAAAAGCGTCGCGCTTGACCTCAAGAATCCGGAAGCCCTGTTGCTGGTCAAGCGCATGGTCGAAAAAGCCGACGTGGTGCTCGAAAACTTCCGCCCCGGCGTGATGCAGCGCCTCGGCCTCGATTACGCGACGCTTGCCGCCATCAACCCGCGCCTGGTGTATTGCTCGATTTCCGGCTATGGCCAGAGCGGGCCGGATGCCGGCAAGCCGGCCTATGCGCCCGTGGTGCATGCCGGCAGCGGCTTCGACCGCGCCTTGATGCGCTATGCCGGCGATCGCGACCGCCCGGCTGCCGGTGCGGTGTTCATGGCCGATGTGCTGGGCGGCATCTATGCCTTCTCCGCCATCCAGACCGCGTTGCTGCAACGCTCGCGCACCGGCACTGGCCAGCAGGTCGATGTGGCGCTGATGGACTGCATGCTCAACCTCCTGGTCTACGAATTGCAGGAGGCGCAATTCCCGGTGCCCGGCAAGCGCCACACCTACGGCCCGATCCGCGCCGCCGACACCGACCTGCTGATCGCGCCGATCACCCAGCGCAATTTCGTCACCCTGTGCGAGGCCATCGGCCAGCCGGAGCTGATCGACGATGCGCGCTTCGCCACCGTCGGCGCGCGCAGCGCCAACTGGCAGGTGCTGATGGCATGCGTCGAGGCCTGGGCCGCCACCCGCAGCGCACGCGAATGCGTGCAGACATTCGAAGCCGCTGGCGTGCCGTGTTCGCTCTATGCCGATCCCGCTGACGCCCTGTCCAACCCGCACCTGCTGGCGCGCGGCCTGTTTACCCGGGTGACCGACGGCGCCGGCGAATTCACCGGCATCAATCCGCCCTATCGCATGTCGGGCACATCTTCGGAACTGCGCTCGCCAGTGCCGCAAAAGGGCGAGCACAGCGCGGCGACGCTGCGTGACATGCTGGGCATCGGGGAGGCGGAGCTTGAACGCTTGACAGCAGCCGGGGTGCTTGGCAAGTAGCGCAATCAACGCGACAATGGTGCGCTGGCTGACCGCGCGACCGTCAGGCAAGCATGTCGCTGCCAACACAACGCTGACCACAGCACGCCAATCCGGGCCGCTTAAGCCGCCCCCGCCCGGCGAGCATGAATTCCGCCGCCCGCTCGCCGATCATCATGGAAGGCGCGCTGGTATTGCCGCCGATGATGTCCAGCATGATCGAGGCATCGGCCACCCGCAAGCCTTCGACGCCGTGCACGCAGAGGCCGGCATCGACCACCGCCATCGGGTCACTCGCCGGCCCCATCTTGCAGGTGCCGACCGGATGATAGGTGGTGCCGGTGGTGGCGCGGATGAATTTATCGAACGCGGCATCGTCATCGACCGCGCTCCGCGGGCCAAGCGCGAACCCGAGCGAGCGACCGGCCCGACGAGTAACGCCGACAGCACAGTCGGCGCGCGCAAACCGCGCCTTGTATATTGATGGCCACCAACCTTTGAGACTCCCGGTACACCACGCCATGATTGAATTCTTCTTCGATATCTCCAGCCCCTGGACCTATCTCGCGTTCCACAATATCCAGCCACTGGCTGCCGAAGTGGGTGCCGCGATCCGCTGGCGCCCGATCCTGGTCGGCGGCATTTTCAACAGCGTCAATCCGAGTGTCTATGCCGGGCGCCAGAACCCGGTGCCGGCCAAGGCCGCCTACCAGTTGAAGGACATCGGCGATTGGGCGCGCCATGCCGGCGTCGCCCTCAAGTTTCCGCCGACGGTATTCCCGGTCAACAGCGTCAAGGCGATGCGCGCCTGCATATTGCTCGAACCGGCGGGCATGCTGGTCCCGTTCGCCACCGCCGCCTTCGAGGCCTACTGGGGCGGCGACCGGGATATCTCGCGGGACGATGTGCTGGCCGACTTGTGCCGGCAGGTCGGTGTGGACGCGGCGGCGACCCTGGCCGGCATCGCGCGCCAGGACATCAAGGACCAATTGAAGGCGAATACCGAGGAGGTGATTCGCCGCGGCGGCTTCGGCTCACCGACCATGTTTGTCGGTGGCGACGACATGTACTTCGGCAATGACCGCCTGCCGCTGGTGCGCGCTGCGGTGTTGCGCGCCAGCCGCCAATGAGGAACCCAAGATGAAACCACCGACCACAACATCGCCCCTGCTCCTGATGGGCGTGCCCGGTTCGCCCTACACCCGCAAGATGCTGGCGGTGCTGCGCTACCGCCACCTGCCCTATGAATTGCTGTACCGCAACTCGCCGCGCTTGGCGGCGCTGCCCAAACCGAAGGTGGAACTGCTCCCGACCTTTTACCTGCCCGACGCCGACGGCGTGGTGCAGGCGGTCACCGATTCAACGCCCCTGATCCGCCGCTTCGAAGCCGGGATGCCCGGGCGCCATGTGCGCCCGCATGACCCGGTGATCGCGTTTATCGACAGCGTGCTCGAAGACTACGGCGACGAATGGCTGACCAAGCCGATGTTCCACTACCGCTGGCACTATGCCGACGACATCCACAAAGCCGGCGAGATCCTGCCGCGCTGGCGCAACATCAGCGGCGCCGAGGACGAAGCCCGCGCCGCCTCGGCGCAGTTCGCGCGCCGCCAGATCGACCGCCTGCACTATGTCGGCTCCAGTCCGGCTACCGCGGCGGTGATCGAGAACAGTTACAAACGCTTTCTCGATGCCTTCAGCGCCCACCTGCAAGTGCAGCCCTTTCTGCTGGGCGCGCGCCCCGGCGCGGGCGACTTCGGCATTTACGGCCAGATGACCCAGCTGGCGCATTTCGATCCGACGCCGGCGGCGCTCACGCTGGCGCGCGCACCGCGCGTCTACGCCTGGGTGGGCCTGGTCGACGACCTCTCAGGCCTGACGCCAACCGATGATCAATGGGTTACGCGTGATGCGCTGCCGCCGACACTGACGGCCATCCTGGCCGAGGCAGCGCGTACCTACCTGCCGGTGATGCTGGCCAATGCGCGTGCGCTGATGGCGAAGGCGGATCTGGTGCGCACCACCATCGACGGCCAGGCCTGGGAGCAGAATGCCTTTCCCTACCAAGGCAAATGCCTGAAGTGGTTGCGTGAAGAATTCACCGCCCTCAAGCCCGATGACCAAAAGGCCGCCACCCGGCTGCTCGACCAAGCCGGACTGGGCGCGCTGGTGCACGAAACGCTGTAGCGCGCCGGGGCGACCAACACCACCTACCCTAAGCGGCTGGCGCCACCGATATCCCGCGCACTCCGTTGCGCTCGATCGCCGCGGCCACCAGCCCTTGCGCCTTGATATCCTCGACAAACTCGCGCAGGTACTGCGCCCCGGCATGACCGCCCACCGGGGTACCGACGCCCTGCTGCACCGCCGTGAAGCGGCCTTCCAGAATGCGTGAGCCGGGCAGCCTTTGCGCGTCCATTGTCAGGCGCGGCTTCAGGCCCGAAAGCGCATCGAGCTTTTGATCGACGAACTGCTGGAACGATGCTTCTATGGTTGGCGCATGCACCAGTTCGGCATGCTTGAGCGTGCGCGTCAGATACAGCTCATAGGCGCTTTTGTTCATCACTGAAATGCGCACGCCTGGGCGATCCACATCGGCGATGCTGTTAAGCGGCGAGCCGGCCGGCACCAGGTAGGTCGATTCAATCTCGACATAGGCGGCGCTAAAGTCGATGACATTCGCGCGCGCCGGTTCAACCCCGATGAAGGCAACGTTCCATCCGCCACTGCCGGCCGCCGCCGCGATTTCGCCCGGGGTTTCGTAGGGCACGAAGCTGACCGGCACAGCGAGCCTGCGGCCCAGCTCGTGCGCCAGGTCCGCGGCCACCCCGCCGGGTTCCCCGCCGGCTATCGCCCGTTTGACAAGCAGGAAGTTCGCCAGGTTGAGGGCGACACGCAGGGTTCCCCCGGGCGCCAATTCGGCACGGGCGAGAGGGCTTGGTTCAGCAGGCATTGTGAGTTTTCCGTCGGTTAAAGGTGCGAATGAAATCCGGGCCTTGGCGCGTCAGCCGACGCGCAGCATGACACCAAAACCGGCGATCAGGTCGGGAATCGCCCGATACCAGCGCTGCTGTGTGCTCAAGGTCTGGCCACCCGCCGCGGCAAACGCCGCGATCCAGCTTTTGGTCTCATGCGCCGAGCCACCGCCTTCGCGCACGATCTCGTCCTCGCCAATCGTCGCGATGGCGGCCCAGTCGCCGTTTTCCAGCAAGCCCATCACGCGCTGGTCCCAATCCGCATTGAGCGGCCGGCGATCGGAACGCCCGGCACCCATGTCGCGCCCGGCCTGCAGCACACGGGCCTGACGTTGTGCCCGTTGTTCTGGGGTAGCTGTCTGGCGCACGATGATCCGTTCGCGCATCGCAGGATCGGGGTTGTCGAGGGTGGGGATCGGCGGGTCATGCGACAGGCCGCCGGAGCCGATGTACAGGATGCGCCGCGGGTCGCCGGCAAAGTGGCTGCCGACCGCACGCCCGAGCGCGATAGCGCGGCCGACCGTCGGAATCGCCGGCGGCGCGGCGGCGTTGAGAAAGATCGGCAGCACCGGTGGCGAGGCGAGGCTGCCGAACATCAGTTGCAAGGGCTGCGCCACGCCGTGGTCGACCACCATCCGGCGCGACACCGCCGGGTCGAAGCCGGCGCCGATCAAGCCGCGCGCCAGGGCCAGCGCGTCGTCGCCGGCGACATTGACCGGCCCGGCCGGCGTGCCGTAGTCGCCGATCGCCGAGGCCTCGGTGCCGATGCAGATCGCCGGCATCAGGTCGTGGAAGAAGCCGTTGAAATGATCCGGGGCGAACAGCACCACCAGTTCAGGGGCGAAGGCCTGAACAAGGCGTGCAGCTTCGTTTAGCGCGCCGTGCAGGTCGGCGTCGACTTCAGCCGGTAGCGGGTTAAGCCCCAGGAGGGGGGTGTGTGACAGGCCGAGAACGGCGCGTTTGTTCATGGTTTCTGGTCTCCTGGGTTCACCATCGGATCAAGCGTAACGCACTATCAGGGGATCGACCTGTTCGCAGGCTCCAGGCCATCGCGAAGCCGGGGGTCGGGCCGGTAGCGCGGGCAACTCGCTGGTTTCCCGCCTGCGCGGGAATGACCGGGATGGGAAACGCGGTGCCAAGCCGGAAATACAATCAGGCTCGATGAATCGCCGCCTTGGCCACCGCTGTCCCCGGCGTTCCCGCCAATGCCAGCGCGTTGGCCACCAGTTTGTCGCATTCATGTTTGTAGGCATAGCTGGTGTAGTTGCTGGCCACCAGGCGAAACGGGTCCCCGGCGTAATAGCGCTCGTACTGCATGGCGCGCATGCCGAACGAGTCGCCGGCCAGGTCCCACGCCAGCTTGAATATCCTGACCCGGTCCTCGGCGCTGATCTCCCCCGCGCCACGATAGTAGCGCCGCACGTCATCACCAACCTCGCTTGCGAAGTCGGCCGCGGTCGGCATCATCAAGAGGCCACCGGCACCGACGGTCTGCAGGATTTCGATGATCCGCGGATAGGCCTTGGACATCAGGCCGCGCAGTGTTTGCAAGGGGGTGAAGCCGGCGCGGATGGTGCCGACGGCGGTGGGCTCGAACTCGACCTCGGAGCGAACCACGCAGCTCTTGGCCAGTTCGATATAGCCAATCGCCTCGCCCAGCATTTCCTGCACATGCAGGAACCCGTTGGCCTTGACCGTTTCGGCCACCTTCATCGCCACCCCGACCGCCAGTTGCATCTTGGCGATCGCGCGCGCGCCGGTCTGGTGCCCGGTATGGTTGCGCAGCGCCGTCTCGGTATACATGCGGTTGGCGAGATCGACATTGCCGTGCAGGAACACGCGATCCCAGGGCACCAGCACGTCATCGAAAATCAACAGCGCATCAGGCTCCTCGAAATGGGTGGCCAGCGGATGGTCGAAGGCGGCGCGCGTACCCTCGTCGAACGGTTCGCGGCAGATCATGCGCACGCCGGGCGCGTCGACCGGAATCGCGAACGCGGTGGCATAGGCCTCCTCGCCGGCCTTGATGCCAGGCAGGTGGTAGACGATCACCTCATCGGCGATCGGGCCGTGGGTGGCCAGCATGCGCGCGCCGCGCATGATGAGCCCCTCCGGCGTTTCGCGCACCACGCCCATGTGCATATACGCGTCGGCCTGGTCCTTCGAGCCCTTCGAGCGATCGGTTTGCGGGGTGATCAGCGCGTGGGTCAGGAAAATGTCGTTCTCGCGGATGTATTCGTAGTAGTTGCGGATGTTCTGCCCGAAGCGCGGTCCCATTTCCTCGAATACGGCCGGCGATTCGGCGAATGCCATCACGGTGGTGTTCAGGAAGTCGGGCGAGCGGCCGAGCAGACCGAAGGAACTCTCGGCCCAGATCTGGAAGGCGCGGCGGCGCTTGACCAGATCATCGACCGTCTTCGACATCATGAAGGCGGTGCCGACCCGGTTGCCGGTGTTCGGGCTGGCATAGGTGAGCACATCGCGGTATTGCGGGTCGTGCTGCATGTCGTACAGGCTGGCGATGTGCGCCGCCGGTTTGGCGAACGCCGGATGGGTGGTGACATCTTCCACCCGCCGGCCGCGGATCCACACATCGCGCGGCCTTGATTTCAGCCCCGCCAGATACTGCGCGCCTGTCCTGATGCCCATGGCATAGCCTCGTTGAATCGGGTTGCAAAGGAGTGGCTTGCAATGTACTGGCATGCTAGCATTCCGTCAATCAGCTTCGATGTCGCAACGCAATGCAGCCCGGCGTTCGGGCGCCGGCGCCACGCCCCCTATACTTCCACGCCAGCCATGACCATCAGCCTCCCGCGCCGAACCGCAGCGCCGTCCCGCAAGCAGGATTCGGTGTACGACACATTGCTGGCGCGCTTCGCCAGCGGCGCCTATCGCTTCGGCCAGCCGCTGCAAGTCAGGCAGATCGCACTCGAGACCGGCGCCTCCAAGCACCCGATCATGTCGGCCTTGAAGGAATTGTGTTCGCACGGCTTCGTGCGCATCACCGCGCAGGTCGGTTGCGAGGTGATCGCCCCGGAGCCAGGCGAAATCGCGGATTTCTTCGTGATGTTCAGCCGCATGGAAGGGGTAATGGCCGAGTTTGCCGCCAAGCGTCGCCAGCCCGGCGACAGCGACCGCCTGGCGGCAATCAACGCGCAAATCGCCAGGCTGCCGCGCCGCGATCCCGCCAGCGGCGAACGCTATCGGCTGTTGAACCGCGAGTTCCACGCCGCCATTCACCAGATCGGCCGCTCGCCGGCGCTGCACCAGCGCCTGGTCACCCAGTGGGCGATGTCGGACTTCCTGATCAGCCAGAGCAACGAATTCGCGCGCCACCTGAACGAAGCGACTGCCGAACATGCCGAGATCATCCTGGCGGTCGAACGCGGCGCCGCCAGTCGTGCCCGCACTGCGATGGAAAACCATATCCTCGGCTTCCGGCTGAAAGTGCTGGAGCAGCTTGAACCCGGGGCAGACAATCGCTGACGACAGCGCGGGCACGGGCCGTGCTTGTTTGCAGCCAATGCAAGGGGCCGAAATCGAACCCGCGCGACGGCGAACCGGCCACGCTGATTGCCTTGACAAAGAAACCGATTCAACAAACAATCGATTGTCACCATCCCAACCATGATCCCCAGGAGCTTTTGATGCATTCAAGCCGGTTTTCCTTCTTGCGGTCCGCGATGGCGGGAGTTCTGGGCCTGGCGATGGCCGGCGCAGCAATGGCACAACCAAAGTTCCAGCTGCGCTGGGGCCACTACCTGCCGGACGGCCCGTTCCTGCAGCTGGAAAAGGACTTCGCGGCCAAGATCGAAAAGCGCACCAACGGCCAGGTGAAGATCGACATCACCTTCGCCGGCGGCCTCGGCAAGGACACCGAACTGCTGATGCTCACCGCGCGCGGCGCGATCGACATGACCGCCACCGCACCGGGCTACAACCCGGATCAGTTGCGCTACTGGCGCGCCTTCCAGACGCCGATGCTGTTCACCTCCACCAAGCAGGTGATCGACCTGCTCGAGACGGTAGTCGCCGAATTTCCGGCCTACCAGCAGGAAATGGATCGCATTGGCGTGGTGTGGCTGTTCCAGCAGCCCCTGGGCGAGTATTTTCTGAGCGGCACCAACAGGGACTGCGCAACTGTTGCCGGCATGCGCGGCAAGAAATCGCGCAGTTTCGGCGCCGACATTCCCAAGGCCTTTACCGCGATCGGCGCGGTGCCGGTCACCGTGCCGCCGGTCGGGGTCTATGAGGCCATCAAGAACGGCAACATCGACTATTCGTTCATCAATGCCGGCAATATCCAGTCGTTGAAACTCAACGAAGTCGCGAAGATGCATTGCGGCCCGGTGATGGCGATTTCCGGCCACAACATCACCATCAGCAAGCGCACTTGGGCACGCCTGCCGCCGGACATCCAGAAAATCTTCCAGGAGGAGGCGCGCGCGACCCAGCGCGAATACATGAACTGGATTCTCGACTTCGAAGCCAAGTCGCTGGTCAATATCAAGGCGCAAGGCGGCACCATCATCCCGATCGCCGCCGATGAACTCAAGAAATGGCGCGCCGCGTCGCCCGATTTCCTGGGCGATTGGGAGAAGGCCACCGCTGCCGCCACCAATGACGCAGATACACCGAAGAAAGTGGCGGCGCGCTGGCGCCAGCTGCTCGGGCTATAGCGCCATCTATTGCGAAACGCTCTGCACAGGCGCCATACCACGAGCCTGTGCAGAGCTTTCACGAATCGTTCGTGGTTGGTGTTCCCGCTGGTTCGCAAGAGTCAAACGCCGCACTTTCAGATCCCCATCAGGCCACTTGATCGCAACCGCCAACCGAACGGTCGGTGGTTGCCGAGGCGGCCCCTTTCCAGAGCCTTCAAAGCATGAACAAACTAAGTGCGTGGATGGAGAAACTGGCGCTTGGCCTGCTCCTGATGGGAGCGCTCGGCATGATCACCTCGATGCTGCTCGGCTTTGCCGACGTGGTGGGCACCAAATTCTTCGGCTGGCCGGTGCCCGGCACGCTGGAGGTCACCGAGAGCACCATGGTGCTGATCGTGTTTGGCGCGCTGGCCTACACGCAGCGCCTGCGCGGCCACATCCGGGTGGAGATTTTCTATACCGAGCGCGGCCCGCGGACCAAGGCCTTCATGGACATCGTCACCCATCTGGTGGCGATCGCGTTTTTCGGCCTGATCGCGTGGCAAGGCGCGCAGGAGGCGATCTACAGCCTGCAAATCAGCGAAGCGACCATGGGGACCATTCGCTTCCCGCTGTTTCCCGCCCGCGCGCTGCTGGTTGCCGGCACGGTATTGCTGCTGCTGCAGTTGTTGATTGATGTGGCGGCCGATGTCGGCCGCATGATCCGTGGTGACGTCGCTGCCGCCGCTTCCCTGCACAACTTCCAGTAATCCAACCAGGACCTCCGATGCCCTTGCTTTCGCCCGAGACCACCGGCCTCATCGTGATCTCCCTGCTCCTGGTCTGGATGGCGCTCGGCGCCCATATCGGTGTGGCCCTGGGTCTGGCCGGGTTCATCGGCATTTACCTGTCGGTCGGGCCTGACGCCGCCTTTGCACAAATCGCCGCCGTGCCATTCGGCACCATCAACTCGTTTTCGCTGGCGGTCATTCCTCTTTTCATCCTGATGGGCTCGTTTGCCACGGTGTCGGGCATTACCACCGAGCTGTTCAGGATGGCCTACGTATGGATCGGCGGTTTGCGCGGCGGGCTGGCGATGGCCACCGTGATGTCTTCGGCCGCCTTCGGTGCCGCGTCCGGCTCCACCATCGTCAACGCCGCCGTGTTCACCAAAATGGCGATGCCGGAAATGGCGCGCTTCGGCTATGACGTCCGGCTCAACGCCGGCTGCATCGCCGCCGCCGGCACCCTGGCCGCACTGATTCCTCCCAGCATCCTGATGGTGATCTACGCGGTGATCACCGAGCAGTCGATCGGCAAACTCCTGATCGCCGGCATTGTGCCGGGCATCCTCACCGCGTTCATCTACTGCGGCGGCATCTACATCCTGGCGCGCGTGCGCCCCGACCTGGCGCCGCTGGCCAACCTCAAGTTCAGCTGGGCGGAAAGATGGCAGTCGCTGCAGGGCGTCTGGGGCATCATGATCCTGTTCGTGCTGGTGGTGGGCGGCATTTACGGCGGCTACTTCCCGGCCACCTATGCCGGCGCGGTCGGGGCGTTTGGCGCGTTCGTCATCGCCCTGTCGAAACGGCGCCTGGGCCTGGGCTCCCTGGTTGAAGTGCTCAAGGAGGCTGCGGTCACGACCTCGGTGATTTTCATCATCGTGGTGGGGGGCATGCTGTTCGCGCGCTTTCTGACCTACTCGGGGCTGGTGACCACGATTTCGGCGGCAATGATCGGCCTGGGTGTGGGCAAGTACACCTACCTGCTGGGGTTTGTGGTGCTCTTCACCATCCTTGGATGTTTCATCGAACCGATCGCCATCATGGTGATGACCTTGCCGATCATGTTCCCGGTGATGATGCAAGCCGGATTCGATCCGATCTGGCTGGGCGTCGTCGCTGTCAAGCTGGCCGAGATCGGGGTGCTCACCCCGCCGGTGGGATTGAACGTATTCGTGGTCAAAAGCTCGTCGCCGATACCGGTGACCCTGGGCCAGGCCTTCGCCGGGGTCACGCCATTCATCCTGCTCGATTTCCTTTCCCTCGGGCTCTATGTGCTGTTCCCGGGCATGATCACCTGGTTGCCCAACCTCACCGCACCCTGAGGGTCGGGCGCGAACCGGCGCGACCGATTGCGCGGGCGTCCGGCCTGCGGGTTCGGCCTGGTCCGGCAAACCACTCACCACCACAAGGAGCGCCGGCATGAAACGCGGCTACGCCAACACCCCGCTGGGGCAGATCCACACCTACAGCCACGGCCGCGGTGCGCCGCTGCTCTTGCTGCATGAAACGCCGCGTTCGGCATGGAGCTTCGCGCCCCTGATGAAGCTGATGGGCGGCAAGTTCAGCTGCCTGGCGCCCGACACCCTGGGCTTCGGCATGTCCGACGCACCGCCACCCAAGGGAACCATCGAGGACCTCGCGCGCAGCATGATCCATGTGCTCGATGAACACGGCATAGCGCGCACCAACGTGCTGGGCTTTCATACCGGCAACAAGATCGCCGCCGCGATGGCGGCCGCCTATCCCGAGCGCATCTCGAAGGTGATCCTGCTCGGCATGACGCACAGCCTGGTGGTTTCGCGCAAGGCGCGCAACGCGGCGATCATGAACATCGTGCGCCGCCACATGGGCAACTACGCCGAAAACGCCGATGGCTCGCACCTGCTGCGCAACTGGGCCTCCGACTTCAATGCCATGGCAGGCATCTGGTGGAACCCGGCGATCATGACCGGGCGCCGCATCACCGACGCCGCCCTGCGCGGCCAGGAAGCGCGCGTGACCGAAATGATCCAGTGCCGGCGTGCCATCGCGCAGGTGTACTCGATGAATTTCGACTTTGATTTCGCCACCACCCTGCGCCGCGTCAAGGCGCCGACCCAGGTGATCGAGTGCCGCGTGCCGGAAGAGGCGCACCTGGGCGCGCAGGGCCCGAAGATGATCAAGCTGCTCAGGCACGGTGAACTGGTATCGCTCGACAACGCCGGCTTTGACGCCACCGAGGCATTCGCCGCCGACATCGCCAGGGTGGGCAGCCGTTTCCTGCTGAAGCCATAAGAGGCCAACATGAAGATCTGGCACCAGAGCTATACCGACCTGACCGTGATGCCGCTGTACCGGAAGACCTTGACCGAGCACGCCGCCAAGGTCATGGGCAGCGACGCCACGGTGGTCGTGCACGGCTTGCGCCTGGGTACCTATGCACCGGGTTGTGCGCCGATCGACGCGATCCGCCATCGTTATGTGGCCACCATGCTCGAAACCCAGATCTGCGATGCCGCCCTGGTCGCCGAGCGCGAGGGGTTCGACGCGATGGCGATCGGCTGCTTTTTCGACCCGGCGCTGCGCTCGGCGCGTTCGCTGGTGAATATCCCCGTGCTGGGCCTGGGCGAGTCTTGTGCGCTGGTGGCCTGTTCGCTGGGCCGCAAGTTCGGACTGGTCACGCTGTGCGCCGACCAGTCCGCCGACTACTCCGACCTGATGCATGCCTACGGGCTGGAGCGCCGCTTCGCCGGTGCGGTGGCGGTGGAGCCGGCGATCGATGAATTCGCGCTCGAAGCAGATGAAGCCACCGCGCAAGCGGTCGAGGCGCGTTTCGATGCGGCGTGCGCCACCGTGATACGCCAGGGCGCCGACATCATCATCCCGGCCGACGGCGTGTTGAACGAATTCCTGGTGCGCCGCGGCCGTCTCAAGGCGCATGGTGATGTGCCGGTGATGGACAGTCTCGGCGTGCTGTTCCAGCATGCGGCCTTTTTCGCGCGCATCACCCGCAGCACCGGTTCAGGGGTGAGCCGGCGTCAGCTCTACACGCAACCGTCCGCCGCGATGATCGACCATGTGCGCGGATTCGCCGGCCAGCGCGCTCTGGCGAACGACTTCTCCGGCAAGCCTTGACCCGCGGGCGCAGCCGCGCCGCCGCGGCTGCGCCTTACGAAACCAGCACCACCTTGCCGAAGATGTCGCGCGAGCCGACCACCCGGTGCGCTTCGGCCGCCTGCGACAAGGGCAAGGTGGCATGAATCACCGGCTTGAGAAGTCCTTCGGCCACAAAGCGCATCACCGTCCGGATCTCGAACAGGGTGGCGTTGCGCGAGCCCACCAGTTTGAGTTGGCGGCGAAAGAAGGGAATGATGTCCAGCGGCACCACCTCGCCGGCATGCGCACCCACGGTGACCATGGTGCCGTCGGTCTTCAGGCATTCGAGGCTCTGGGTGAACACATGGCCACCGATGTGCTCCATCACCAGGTCGACACCCCGGCCCGCGGTCAGGGCCAGCACCTGCCCGGCGAAATTTTCATCGGTGGTGTAGTTGATCAGATGGTCCGCCCCGAGGGCGCGCGCACGCTCGAGCTTTTGTGCGCTGCCGGCGGTGGCAATCACGGTGGCGCCGGCGAATTTGGCCACCTGCACCGCGGCACTACCGATGCCGGAGCCGGCGGCCTGGATCAGCACGGTCTGGCCGGCGGCCAGGCCACCGCGATTGAGCAGCACATGCCAGGCGGTGCCGAACGCGATCTGGCTGGCCGCCGCAGCTTCGAAGCTGACCTCGGCCGGCAACGCATGGATCGAGGCAATCGGCACCTTCACATATTCGGCGTAGCCGCCGGGCAACTGCATGCCGAAAAAGCCGCCGGTGGCGCACAGGTTGTCGCGACCGGTCAGGCAGAATTCGCATTGGCCGCAGGCCAGCCGCGACTCGACCCAGACGCGATCGCCTTCCTTGTGCGGGCCGCCCGGACTGCCGAGCGCCGCCACCGCGCCGGCGAATTCGCGGCCCAGGATGTGCGGAAACGTCAACGGAATGCGCGCCGTGCCGGCCCGCACATCGAGATCCACGTGATTGACGCCGACCGCGCGCACCCGCACGAGCGCCTCGCCGGGCCCGGGGACGGGCGCGGTGGTTTCCTCGCACACCATGACTTCCGGCCCGCCAAACTGGTGGAACCATGCCGCTTTCATCAACATCGCATTTTTCCTGTCCGTGCCCGCACGATTGCAAAGCGCCACCGCGCGCAGCCATTGTCTTGTGACGCCCGGTTTCGCGCAACCACTTCCATCGAAACCGGCGATGTGCGCGAGAATCGCAGCCGAACACCCACCAACGAACAGGAGCCTGCCCGCGATGAATGCCGAAACCAAGTTCGACCCGCGCGAACACCGTCTGTGCGAGACCCGCTATTTCGACGACTTCCATGTCGGCGAACGATTCAATCTGCCTTCGCGCACCATGACCGACGGCCTGTTCTCGGCATTTCAACTGGCCAGCGGCGACAACCATCCAGTGCATTACGACGTCGAGTACTGCCGCGCGCACGGCATGCCGCACATGCTGGCCCACGGCTTTCAGGTGGTGGCGCAGACCTGCCCGGGCGCCGGCATGTTCCCGCACATGGTGGAAGAGTCGCTCAAGGGCTTCATCGAACAGAGCAGCCGCTTCCTTGGCAAGGTGTTTGTCGGCGACACCCTCTACTGTGCGCTGACGATCGCCGAACTGGTGCCCAACCGCACTACCGGCGTGCTGACCATGCGCTCGACCGTGCACAACCAGCGCGGCGAACTGGTGATGGAAGGCATGCAAAAGTATCTGCTGCTGAAACGGCCGGCCGCCTGATCGCGGGCGCGACCCGGCGCCAGCCTATTCGGGCTGGATGCCGGCCGCGCGAATCAGCTCACCCCACTGCACCACATCGCGCTCGATGCGCGCCTTGAGCGCCTGCGGCGTCACCGCTTCGATCTCGGTGGCCATCGCGGCGAAGGTTTTTTTCATCTCTGCGCCGGCGAGTGCTTCGTTGACCGCGGCATGCAGCTTGTCGACAATCGGCATCGGCGTGCCGGCCGGCGCCATCAGGCCGACCCAGGTGACCAGCTGGGTGCCGCCCCAGGTCTCGCCCAGGGTCGGCACCTCCGGCGCCGAGACGCTGCGCGACGAGCCTGAAATCGCCAGCGGCAGCAGGCGGCCGCCCTTCATTTGCGCCACCCCGTTGCCGACATCCACCACGCCCAGCGGCACCACGCCGCCGATCAGGTCGGTGACCACCTGCGGCGTGCCCTTGTAGGAGATCGGCGTGAATTTCACCCCGCTCACCTTGGCCAGCAAGGCCAGGCCGACCTGTGCGCTGGATGACCCGATGCCGGCCGGCAGTGGATTGGCCTCCTTGCGCGCCAGTTCGAGGAACGATTTCAGGTCCTTCGCGGGTGAATCCGGGCGCACCATGAACATCATCGAGGTATAGGCCAGGCCGGCGACCGGCTGGAAATCCTTCAACGGATCGTAGGGCAATGACTTGAACAGACCCACATTGGCCGCCAGCGAAGTGCTGGACCCGATCAGCAAGGTGTAGCCGTCCGCCCTGGCACGCGCCGCGAACTGGGTGCCGACCACTCCCTGGGCGCCGACGCGGTTGTCGATCAGCACGTTCTGGCCAAGCGATTTGCCGAGCGCTGCCGCGACCGGTCGCATCACGTTGTCGGTGAAGCTGCCGGCCGGATAGGGCACGACTACGCTGATCGGCCGCGCGGGATAGTCCTGCGCCAGCACTGCTGCCGGAGCGCACCCGGCCAATGCAAGAAAGCCGGTGAACATCGCCCGGCGCCGGCGCTCGCCCTCCTGCTTTGTCATCTTGTGCCCCTCGTTGGTTTTTTTGGGTGCGGACGGCTTATCGCTTCTTCCACACCGGCTTGCGCCTCTCGACAAACGCGGTCAGGCCTTCGCGTGAATCCTCGGTTGCCATCACCGCGCCGACCAGGTTGACCGCACCGGCCACGCCGCGCCGGTAGTCGGAATCGATGGCGTGCATGAAGGCCTGGCGGCCCATGCGCATCAACTGCGGCGACTTGGCCGCGAATTGCCGCGCCAGCGCGCGTGCCTCGGCCAGCAGGTTGGCTTCCGGCACCGAGCGGCTGACCAGCCCGATCTGCAGCGCTTCGGCAGCGCCGAAACTGCGGCCGGTGAACAGAAGATCGAAGGCGCGATAACGGCCGACGATGCGCGGCAGGTGGGTGTAGTGGATCGCCGGCAACAGCCCGATCTCCAGTTCCGGGTAGCCGAAGCTGGCGTTGTCGGCGGCGACGATCATGTCGCATGAAATCGCCAGCGACATGCCGCCGCCGCGCGCCGCACCGCTGATCGCCGCGATCGATGGCTTGCCCAGGTTGAACTGGAGGTCGCACAGTTGCGCGTACAGGCTGTCGACCATCGCACGCGCTTCGGCCGGCGAGCTTTCGAGGTAGGTACCAAGTTCAAGCCCGGCGCAGAAGCGGCCGGGTACGGCGCTGGCGATGATGACCGCGCCGACATCGTTGTCGGTCCCGGCGCGGCGCAGGGTCGCTAGCAGGTCGTCCATCAGCGCGCGATCGAGCGCGTTGACCGGCGGATTGTCGAGCAGGATTTCGGCGACCTGGTCGCGCACTTCGTAGCGGATGGCGCTCATGGGCGGGATGGTTGGTGAAAGGGTGGAGAGGCGACGCAAGCGCAAACCCTGCATCCGATGTGTGCGTCCGGTGGTTCAACGCACCGCGCATGATGGATCATCGTATTCTACAAAAGGGGAGGAGGCCGCGGGGCCAAACCCCGATCCGAGTAGCCGCAGTCGCCGGAACCTTCTAGTATGCGCATTCAACTGCCGCAAAGACCGCCCGTGCCCAACACCAGTCCCCTGCGTTCCCACGCCGCCATCCTGATCGGCGCCTCGCTGCTGCTCACCCTGGCCATGGGGATCCGGCAAAGCCTGGGCCTGTTCATGCAGCCGGCGGGGAAGGACCTGTCGCTGGCGGTGGCCGACTTCACGATGGCCATCGCGGTGCAAAACCTGGTGTGGGGTTTCGCCCAGCCGCTGGCCGGCGCATGGGCGGTGCGTTACGGCTTTCAGGTGGTGATGACCGGCGGCGCCGTGTTGTACGTGGCCGGCCTCCTGCTGCTGGCCACCGCCACCGGCTATTTCAGCGTTATGCTGGGCGCCGGTGTGCTGATCGGCGTGGCGCTGGCCTGTGTCGGTTCCGGCATGGCGATGGCGGTGGCGTCGCGTCCGGTGTCGGCGGCGCAGCGCAGTTTCGTGCTCGGCATCGTGTCGGCGGCCGGTTCGGTCGGCCCGATGATCGCCGCGCCGATCGGTCAGGCGCTCAATGCCGACTACGGCTGGCGTGCCGGTGTTTACGGCTTCGTCGCACTGGCGATGATCATCATTCCTTCGGCGTGGATTGCCGGCCGCGTCGATCGGGTGACGATCGCGCCGGCCAGCGCCCACAGCAGCGACAGCAGTTCCGGCAAGGCCGTGCTACTGAGCGCGTTCCGCCACGGGCCGTTCATGATCATGGCGATCGCCTATTTCGTGTGCGGCCTGCAACTGGTGTTCCTCACCACCCACCTGCCGTCCTACCTTGCCCTGTGCGGCCAGGATCCGATGCTCTCGGCGAAGGCGCTGGCGACCATCGGCGGCTTCAATGTGCTGGGCAGCCTGTTCTTCGGCTGGGCCGGCGGACGCTTCAGCAAGCCGATGCTGTTGGGCATGATCTACATCGTGCGCTCACTCGCCCTGGTCTGGTATTTCGCGGCACTGCCGACGGCCGAGTCGACCATCCTGTTCGCTGCCATCATGGGCTTTCTGTGGCTTGGGGTGGCACCGCTGGTGTCCGGCATGGTCGCCGAAATGTTCGGCCTCAAATGGCAGGCGATGGTCAGCGGCATCGCCTTCATGAGCCATCAACTGGGCAGCGCGCTCGGCGCCTTCGGCGGCGGTGCGTTGTTCGACCAATACGGCTCGTATTCGCTGGCGGTGCAACTGGGCGCCGGGCTGGGCCTGGCCGCCGGCGTGTTGCAGCTACTGTCGGCACTGCCGCGCTGGCCCGGCGCGCGTCCAGCGCCTGGATAGCCCGCCCTTACTCGACCCTGATATTGGCCGCACGCACCACCGCGGCCCAGGCCGCACCTTCGGTGCGAATCATGCTGCGCATCTGCTCGGGTGTGGCGCTTAGCGGCACAATGCCCATTTTCTCGATCCGCTCGACAAAGTCGCGCTCGGCCACGATGGCAGTGACTTCGCGATGCAGGCGCTCGACAATCGCCATCGGGGTGCCGGCCGGCGCGATCAGGCCGAACCAGTTCGATGCCAGCAGCTTCGGATAGCCCAGTTCAACCGAGGTCGGCACTTCCGGAATGAACTTCGAGCGCTCGCGCGACATCACCGCCAGCGGCTTCAGCTTGCCGGCCTTGATATGCGCGAGCGAGCCCGGCAGGGCGCCGAAAAACACCTGGGTCTCGCCGGATACCACGCTCAGGGTGGCCGGCGCGTTGCCCTTGTAAGGCACATGGGTCATCAGGTCGAGGCCGAGTTCGCGCTTGAACATTTCACCCACCATGTGCCCGGGCGAGCCGGGCCCGGCGGACGCGAATGCCAGCGACTTCGCTTTCAACAGCGCGATCAGTTCGGTGAGCGAATTGGCCGCCACCGCCGGATGCACCACCAGCGCCACGTCGCCGACGGCGAACACCGCGACCGGCTGGATGTCGCGCTCGACGCTGTACGGCATCTTCGGGTACAGCGCCGGATTGACCGTCAGGTTGAAATCCACCACCCAGGCCAGGGTGTAGCCGTCGGGCGCGGATTTCGCCATCGCATCGATGCCGATGTTGCCGGCCGCGCCGGGGCGGTTCTCCATCACGAAGGGCTGCCCGAGGCGCTGCGCCAGGCGGTCGCCGATCAGGCGCCCGAGCACATCCGACGGCCCGCCGGCGGCGAATGGGTTGATGCCCTTGACCGGGCGTGCCGGCCACGCCTGCTGTGCGTGACCAACCATGCAAGGCAGCAATGCGGCTGCCAGGACTGCGGTGCCGCCGATGCAACGCCAGAATGATTTCACGCCCTGCCTCCGCTCCTGATCCGTTGTTGTTTCCCGACGCAGGGTGCAATGGTACATTCAGTCATCAGCAGCGACATGGATGCGCGGCCGCGCGAAGATGAAAGACCTTGTGGTGTTGCGCCCGGAAGGGATGTATTGCCCGCCCGGCGACTTCTACATCGACCCCTGGCGGGCGGTTGATCGCGCCATCATCACCCATGCCCACAGCGACCACGCGCGTGGCGGCCACAAGCATTATCTTGCCGCGCGCTCGTCGGAACATGTGCTGCGCGCGCGCCTCCCAGGTATCGACCTGCAGACCGCGCGTTACGGCACCCCGCTCAACATCAACGGCGTGCGCGTCTCGCTGCACCCGGCAGGCCATGTGCTGGGCTCGGCGCAGGTGCGGATCGAACATGGCGGCAGCGTCTGGGTCGCCTCCGGCGACTACAAGGCGGCCGCGGATTTCGCCGCTGAAGACGCCACCTGCACGCCGTTCGAACCGGTGCCTTGCGACACCTTCATCAGTGAATCGACCTTCGGCCTGCCGGTATATCGCTGGCGCCCGCAAGCTGAAATCGCCGCAGAGATCAACACCTGGTGGGCGGCCAACGCCGACGCCGGCCGCGCCAGCGTGCTGTTCGCCTATTCGTTCGGCAAGGCACAGCGCATCCTGGCGATGGTCGATGCATCGATCGGCCCGATCGTCTGCCACGGCGCGGCGGAAAACCTGAATGCCGCCTATCGCGCCAGCGGCGTCGCGCTGCCGCCGACGCAACTGGTGAGTGCGATTGCCGACCGCGCCAGCCTGGCGCGCGCACTGGTGCTGGCGCCGCCTTCAACCCAGGGCTCGGCCTGGCTCAAGGCATTCGGCGATTACTCCGACGCCTTCGCCTCCGGCTGGATGCAACTGCGCGGCGCGCGCCGCCGCCATGCGGTCGATCGCGGCTTCGTGCTGTCCGACCATGCCGACTGGCCCGGGCTGATGCGCGCGATCAAGGCCAGCGGCGCCGCGCGCGTGATCGTCACCCACGGCCAGGTGCCGGTGATGGTGCGTTATCTGGCGGCCCAGGGCCTGGAGGCGCAGGCCTTCGAGACCGAATTCGGCGGCGACGACCTCGCCGATGCGCCGCCCGCGGCGCAGGCCGTGTCCGACAATGCCGGCATCGCGACAACCACTGACACGGCAAGCGAATCACCCGCATAATCGACCCACCCGACGCCGCCCCCTTTCATGGACCACAACATCCAGCAACGCTTCCTGCAGGAAGTCGTGCCGCGCCTGACGCGACGCTGGGCCGCCGGCGTGTGGATCGGTTGTGTGTTTCGCGCCGTCGCCGCCAGCGATACCCTGCACGCGCACTACATCGCCGCCGCCTGGGCGCCGCCGCCGGCCGACGAACCACCGCTGATCGCGCGCCTGCCCGACGCCACCTATCTGGCGCCGCATGAAGGCGAACGTGCGCTTCTAGGCCTGATCGAGACCCTGTCCGGCTCCACCCGCCTGTGCCTGGCCGGGCCCAAGCACATCGACCCGGCATTGGTCACGCAGGTGGTGCTGTCGGCCGACCGCAACCTGACCCCGGCCCTCAAGGAAGCGCTCGCCGCCTTCGTCGGCGCCGAACAGGCGCGCAACGAACACGCCATTCGCGAAACCTACACCGACCGCGACGAAGCCTTCGAGGAATTCAAACGGAAACTCTTCGGCAACAGTCATGACAAAGGCAACAAAAGCGCATGAGTCGCCAGCATCCCCGCACTGGCGCAAGCGAAGCGAAGCGCCGCCCTTGCGTAGCCTTTGAGCCAGGAAATTGTCCGGCTTCGCCGGCGATTTCCTGCAATTCAAGCCCGACAAAAGTAGGGTTTCACTTTTGTCGGAACCCTGTGTGATCAGCTTCGCCCGCCTCTACACCGAACTCGACGCGCAAACCGCCACCAACGCCAAGCTTGCCGCGCTCAAGCGTTATTTCGCGATCGCCGCGCCGGCGGACGCCGCCTGGGCCGTGTATTTCCTGGCCGGCGGCAAGCCGCGCCAAACCGTGCCGACCCGCCTGCTGCGCGAGATCGCCACCCGCGCCGCCGGCCTGCCGGACTGGCTGTTCGAGGAAAGCTACCAGGCGGTAGGTGATCTCGCCGAAACCATCGCGCATGTGCTGCCCGCCGGCCACGGCATGGATGCCACCGGCCTGGCCGAGTGGATCGAGCAACGCCTGCTGCCGTTGCGCGGCCTGGCCCCGGCCGAAATCGAAATGCGCCTCACCGGCTACTGGAGCACACTGGACTGGCACGGGCGCTTCCTGCTGACCAAGCTTATCGGCGGCGGCTTTCGCGTTGGCGTCTCGAAACTGCTGGTCACCCGTGCCCTGGCCGAGCACGCCGGGCTTGATCCGAAAGTGGTGGCGCAGCGCATGATGGGCTATACCGATGCCGCCAGCGCGCCGACCGCGGCGCGCTTTGCGCGCCTGGTCACGCAGGATGCCGGCAGCACCACCGAGGACGGCACGCCGTACCCGTTTTTTCTGGCGCACCAGCTGACCGACGTCGCTGCGCTGGGCCCTCCCGACGAATGGCAGATCGAGTGGAAATACGACGGCATTCGCGCCCAGGTGGTGCGCCGCGCGGCGCAAACCTGGATCTGGTCGCGCGGCGAGGAACTGGTGACCGAGCGCTTCCCTGAAATTGTCGCAGCCTGCGCCGGCCTGCCGGACGGCACCGTGCTCGACGGCGAAATACTGGTGTGGAAACCTGGTGCGCAGGGCCTAAGCATGCCGGCACCCTTCGCGCTGCTGCAACAACGCATCGGCCGCAAGACGCTCGGCAAGAAAATCCTCACCGATGCGCCGGTGGCATTCCTTGCGTATGACCTGCTGGAACAGGATGGACACGACCTGCGCAAGCAGCCGCAAGCGGCACGCCGCGGCGAACTCGAATCGCTGTTCGCCGGAGGCGCACATGCGCAACTGCTGCTCTCGCCCCTGGTGCAGGCCGCCGACTGGCCCGGCTACGCCGGCTTGCGCGCCGAGTCGCGCGCCCGCGGCGTCGAAGGGTTGATGCTCAAGCACCGGCAATCGACCTACGGCAGCGGTCGCACCCGCGCCGGCGGCCTGTGGTGGAAATGGAAGATCGATCCGCTCACGGTCGACTGCGTGCTGATCTACGCCCAGGCCGGCCACGGCCGCCGCGCCAGCCTGTACACCGATTACACCTTCGCGGTGTGGAGCGGCACCGGCGCCACGCGCACCCTGGTGCCATTCGCCAAGGCCTACTCGGGCTTGAGCGACGAGGAGTTTCGCGCCGTTGACGCGGTGATCCGCAAGACCACGATCGAAAAGTTCGGGCCGGTGCGAAGCGTGATGCCCAGCCTGGTGTTCGAACTGGGCTTCGAAGGCATTCAGAAAAGCCCGCGCCACAAGAGCGGCATCGCGGTGCGCTTCCCGCGCATGTTGCGGCTGCGCAGCGACAAGCGGGTGGATGAGGCCGATACGCTTGAGCGGCTGCATGAAATGCTCGCCATGACCACCGGCTGACCAGTGTCGATTGAATGGCGCCCCTCAACCGCAAGCTTTGACGAAACGTCCGCAGCGACGGCGGATCAACCAAAATGGTGGTCAGTGTCGGAGCTCTGCAAAAACGGCTCGCGTAGACCCTCAAAGGCCAGCTTGACGGACGAACACCAACACCATCCCGAGCAGCGCGACCACTGCAACCACCCCGGTGGCGACGCTTAACCACAGCACCCGCACCCGGTTGGCCTCAACCCGCGCGACCAGTTGTGCATTCTGGTCGGCCAGCGCCTTGATCAGTTCGGACGATGCGAGCATCTGGCCGTGCAGGTCGGTGATTGCCGCTTCCAGGGACTTGGCACGGGTCTCCAGGGCGGCCAGAGCTTGCGACTCGGGCGACGCCGCCGGCGGCGCGGCGGCCTCCGGCACCTCTTGCGGGGCGGGGTCGCTGGCAGCCTTGTTCCACAGTTTCCTGGCGCCCTCGGCGAGTTTGGGCGCGTTGCTGATGACCTCGGTCCAGGGAACGCTTTGCAATACCGTCAGCCAGCCTATCGCCATACAGTTCCTTTTCGGGACAAAAGCCACGCGAACGCCGCGTGTCGAATTCGTGGCGCCCGGTGCTAGCGCCCCTGCGCACCCGGTTTGTGCAGCCGTTCGATCACTTCGGCCGCGGTCATCACATCGCCAAACTGCTGAATGAAGGTTTCGAGTGTCGCCAGATGCTCGTCATCGGACAGCGCCGCGCAGCAGTCCGACACCAGCACCACCTTGAAGTCGAGCATCATGCCATCGCGCGCGGTGGATTCACAGCAGATGTTGGTCTTGGTGCCGGCGATCAGCAACGTATCGATGCCGAAGTTGCGCAGCATCGGCTCCAGCGCCGACGACCCCGCGATCAGGGCGCTGTAGCGGTTCTTGGTGAGCGTGACATCTTCCGGCGCGGTTTCCAGTTCGTGCCACACGCTCTGGCGACCAGGCATCAGGCTTGCCATGGTGCGCGCGCGCACCTCTCCGGCGACGACATGGTTGAAGAACAATTCCCAGTCGCTCTTGTCGCCGCGACGAGTGTTCGCATGCAGCACCCAGAACACCGGCACGCCGATTGAACGCAGGGTGCGGGCGAGCGCATTGATCGGCGCCACGATGGCGCGAGCCGGCGGCACCTCGGCCGGCGAACCGGGCTCGCAGAATGTGCCCTGCATGTCGATCACCACCAGCGCGGTGCGCTGCGCATCGAGCGCATCGAACCAGTGCAGGCGGCCGCGGCGGGCTACGACGCGGTCGACGATGTGCTGGCGAATCACGACCTTATGCATTGATGAAAATCCCCTGCAAGGCTGGCATTGAATGGAAGTTTCCCGATGCGCGCGCGGCGCGCGACGCCCGCGAGTTTGTCACGCTTGTGTTGGTGATCGACAAACCTGTTCTACAGCGCGCCGATGCTAGCCAGCGCAGCCCGCACTTCAGCCACACCCTCCGGCGAGAGCGGCGCCTGCGGCGGCAGCGGATCACCGACCGCATAGCCCTGCAGCCTGAGCCCGCCCTTGATGCAGGCCGCCAACGCATGCTTGGCAAACGCCTGATTGAGACTCCACAGCGGCTTTTGCAGTTCCATCGCCCGCGCCCAGTCGCCGCTCCTGCACACGTCGTAGAGCGCCACGCTCTGGCGCGGCGCCACGCAGGCCGGGCCAGCCATCCAGCCGACGCCACCGATCATCATCACGCAGGCCGGAATATGCGCCGAGGCGGCGAACACCTGCATGCGGCCTTCCACCTTGTTGATGATCGACAGCAGGCGCCCGGTGTTGAACGAGGCGTCCTTGATGTAACCGATGTTGTCGATGCGGCTCAAGCGGTCGATCACCGGCAGGCTCAGGTCGGAGCGCTGGAAATTCGGATTCGTGTAGAGCACCACCGGCAGCTTCACCGCGTCCGCGATCGCGTTGAAATAGCTGTACACCCCTTCGTCGCTGATCGGAAAGTAGGCTTCGAGAATCGCCAGGATGCCGTCGCAACCCATGGCTGCATAGTCGCGCGCCTGCGCGGTGGCGTCGGCGATCGTGGTGGCCGCCACACCGGCGACCACCGGCACCCGGCCGGCAGCCGCGGCGATCACCACCTCGACCACCCGGCGGCGCTGCGCCTGCGACAGGTAGGCGAATTCGCCGGTGGAGCCGAGCGGCGTGATGCCATGCACCCCGGCCTTGATGAAATCGTCGGTCATGCGGGCGAGCACCTCGGCATCGACTTCGCCGCTTTCCGTGATCGGCGAGACGATGTAGGGGAATACGCCGTGAAAAGCGGAATGTGCAGCGGCCATGGCGAAGGCTTTCGAGGAGGAAGTGGGGGCTGGCGAGTGGTCAAGCTACATCTGGGCCGATAACACGCGAGAGATTCGCCCTTGCCCGCGCTTCGAGCGCCGCACGAAAACGCGCCGTGCTGTAAATGTACGGGCGCGCCAGGAAGGAAGCCAGGATTTGCCTGCGTTTCACGTTGAACACCGCTTGCGGCACAAACCCGTATTCATGCCGGATCTGCCGCTCATATTCGGCGAACCGCGGTACTTCCGCACCGAGAATGGCCAAGTCGATGTCGATCAGCACGAACTCGTCAGGGGTTCGTGGCGCCGCGGTGTGCCGGGTGACCAGGATCAGGCTGGACACCCGTTCCGCCGATTCCGCCCCCACGCCGGCAGCCAGCAACGCGGACTTCGCCCACGCGGCGCTCTGCTCTTCATTGTCGGACCGATGAACGTCATAGATCGCGTCGTGGAACCACAAGGCGATCTCGACTTCGGCGGGATGCGGTGGCAAGGACCGCACGTGGTCGAAAGCCTGGAGGCATTCCGTCAGGTGCTGCAGGGTGTGGTACGAGCGCTGCGGCTCCTGGTAGCGCTCGACAAGCGCGGCGAAGACGGCCTCGCCATCGGCGGCGGCGCCGACGCCTTTCCAGGCACGGTCCCAGGATGGACGAAGATCGGTCACAGGCTATGTGGTTGCGGAAAATTGATCATCGCGATACGTGACAACGCCATTGGCGACGTTTTCGCAGGAAGAGGCGGCGAACTGCTTGCCGGGGAAATCGGAAGTTCGCAATATACATTTGTCGCGACGGGCAGCAATTCGAGCACCGCCCGGCTGACTTCGCCCCGCTGCCGCCGCCTGGCGGCGTACCACCGGCGCGGGAAAACCCGCCATCCATCGTCGCTGAAAACCGGTTACAGTCGCCGCCTCGCCCGCCTGCGAATCCCGCCCGGCAGCGGCCCAAGACAATCAAGGAGACCAACCGATGCGCCACTTCCAGCGCCCGACAATCGCCGCCATAGGCGCCCTCGCCCTCCTGACCTTCTCCGGCGTGCACGCCCAGCCCTACCCGAACAAGCCGATCCGCCTGGTGGTGCCCTACTCCACCGGCACCACCACCGATGTGCTGGGCCGCCTGTATGCGCAGAAGCTCGGCGATTCCCTCGGCCAGACCATCATCGTTGAAAACAAGGCCGGTGCCGGCGGCAACATCGCGGGCGAAGCCGTGGCCCGCGCGGCGCCGGACGGCTACACCATCACCATTTCGACCAGCGCGGTGCACGCCACAAACCCGGCGCTCTACGGCAAGCTCGGCTTCGACGTCATCAAGGATTTCAGCCACATCACGCTCCTGGCCACCGCACCGAACATGCTGGTGGTGAATCCGAAGATCCCGGCCAACAACATGGCCGAGTTGATCGCCTACGCCAAGGCCAACCCCGGCAAACTCACCTACATCTCGGCCGGCTCCGGCACCTCGCCGCACATGGCCGGCGCGCTGCTGCAATCGATGGCCGGCATCGACATCGTCCATGTGCCCTACAAGAACATCTCGCAGGGCTTGACCGATCTGTTTGGCGGGCAGGTCTCGATGACTTTCTACCATGTGCCGGTGATCTACCCGCATGTGAAGGAAGGCAAGGTGCGCGCCCTCGGCGTGGCCACGCCGACGCGCAGCGCCATCGCGCCCGAAGTGCCGCCGATCGCCGATACCGTGCGCGGCTTCGACATCCGGCCGTGGTGGGGCGTGAGCGGCCCGGCCGGCATGCCGCAGGCGGTGGTCGACCGGATTTACACCGCCACGCTGGCCATCCTGCGTGACGCCGATACCCGGCAGCGCTACACCGCCATGGGGCTTGAAATCTCGCCCTTGACGGTGAAGGAATTCAACGACTTCACGGTGACCGAACTGGCCAAGTGGGGCAAGATCGTCAAGGACTCCGGCGCGAAGGTGGAGTGAGGCTGGCGGCGGCAGCGCTCGCGGCGCCCGCCCGCTTCAATACCGGCCGCGACATCATGGCCGAGCCGGCGTGACGCGCACCCGCTGCCAGATGTTCAAACAAAAAGGCCCGCGGCGAAAGTCGCGGGCCTTTTGACATTCGGGATGCGCGCTGGCGCGGACCGGCACGCCCTGCGGCGCGGCGGCTACAGCAGGTGCCTTGGGTAGTGCGATGAACCGCGGCCAAGCTGGTTGCGCGCATCCGCCATCCGCCCCGCCGCAAGCGAACGAAAGCCACGCAAGCAGGCCGCCTGCAGCCTGCGCCAGACGCGCGCGAGCGCACCGCGCCGGCTGCCGCCATCGACCATTATTTCGGCCGGGCGCAAAGCCGAGAAATGCACGCTGCCTGCATCGCGGATAAACAGACGCTGACCTGCCTCGAGAACGTGATCTTTGTAGTCGCCCGCCAGCGTCACCCACACACTGCCGCGCTTGACCGTCACCGCCGAGCCGGTGGCGCGGCTCAAGGAAAACGACTCTTGTGCGTTGAGGAAAAAATCAAGGTGGTTGAAAACGGCTTGCATGGCGGAATCCTTTCAGATAACTTTTGCGCAATAACTGCTTGCCTGTCGGCACCTGGATATTCGGGTGCATGAGAGGCATTCTGCCTGCACCCGCCAGCCATGACAAACGACATTCACGCGCATTTCACATGAATAAAATGCATGCGAAATCCGCCCTGGCGGTGCACCGGCCGGCGCAGCGCCTGCCGCCGCTGGACGCCTTGCGCGGCTTCGAGGCGGCGGCGCGCCACATGTCGTTCACCCAGGCGGCCGGTGAGTTGTCGATCACCCAATCGGCGATCAGCCGGCAGATCAAGACGCTCGAAGCGGCCATTGGCGTACCCCTGTTCAACCGCTTCAACCGCCGCCTCGCGTTGACCGATGCGGGCGAGGCGCTGTATCGCACTGCCGGCCGCGCGCTGACCGACATCGCCGCCACAGTGGAGGCCTTGCGCGGGCCGCAGACCCGGGTGGTCACGGTGACCACCTCGCTGTCATTCGCCTCGCTCTGGCTGGTGCCGCGCCTGGCGGCATTTCGCGCGCGCCATCCGCAGATCGACGTGCGCATCGCCGCCAACAACAGCATCGTCTCGCTGGAACGCGAGCGCATCGACTGCGCGATCCGCTTTTGCGAGCCCGACGCCGCGCCGCGCGATGCGCTGGCGCTGATGAACGAGGAGGCGTTCCCGGTGCTGAGCCCGGCATTGCTGAAAGACAAGTCGCGGCCGCTCAAGTCGCCCGCCGATCTCACCGGCCAGGTGCTGTTGCGCTACGAGGACACCCGCCTGCCTTCGCTCGACTGGGCCAATTGGCTCACGCTGTGGAATGTGCCGACCCTGAAACCGGCCGGCTCGCTGACGTTTTCACACTACGACCAGGCGATCAGCGCCGCCGTCGAGGGCGAAGGGGTCGCCATCGGGCGCACGCCGCATGTCAATCGCCTCATCAAGCAGGGCAAGCTGGTGCCGCTGTTCGCCAGCCGGGCCGGCAGTCGCATGGCGGTGCCGCGCCAGTACTTCCTGATCGTCGCGCGCGGCAGCCGGCAACGCGCCGAGGTCAAGGCCTTCGCCGCCTGGGTCCTCGATGAGGTCCGCAGCGAATAGGGCGGCTGGCGCGCCAACGCGTTGCCGGCGCGCGCCACCGGTATCGTCAGTCCGCCCCGCGCCCGCCCACCTGCGCGCCTTCGAGGTGGGTGCGAAACCAGCCGATGGTTTCGCGATACACCGTCTCGGCCACGACGGGGTTGCGAAACTCGTAGCAATCGTAGTGGCCGCAGCCGTCCAGGCGCACCAGGCGCTTCGGTTCGCCGCAGGCGGCGAAGGCGGACAGGGCTTCTTCAGGCGGCACCAGGTTGTCGCGCTCGGCGTAGATCATCAGCACCGGCCGCGGGCTGATGCGGTCGATCACCCATTCAGGGCGGTAGCGCATGGTCGCTTCGGCGCTTTCGAGGTCGCGGTCCTCGCTTTGAAAGACATGGCCTTTCGCCATGTGCATTTCGCGCTGGTGCGCGGCGTCGGGGTCGGGAATCAGGATTTCCGCCTTCGGCACCATCCGCGCCGCGCCGTCGCGCACGCGGCGGCGCGCGTCGGCTGTCACGCGGTCCTTGAAGGCGTGCCATTCCCAGGGCCGGCGCACCAGGCGCAACCAGCGCTCGCCGTGGGTGACCGGCACTGTTGCGACCAGGCATTTGACGCGCTCGTCGAAGGCGGTGACCCAGATGCCGTTGGCGCCGCCGAAGCTGGTGCCGTAGATCGCGATGCGTTCAGGGTCGACCCCGGGCACGCCCTGCAGGTAGCTTAGCGCGTCGTGGGTGTCTTGTGCCTGCTCCAGCGGCCGGTGGCGCCCGCGTGTTCCCTCGCTGGCGCCGAAGCCGCGATAGTCGAAGCCGAGCACGAAAAAGCCGGCGGCGGCAAGCCTTGCCATCATGTGGGTGCAGTCGGCCTGGGTGTTGCCGCTGTAGCCGGCGAGTACCACGATGCCCGGCCGCGGCGCATCGCCCGCCTGCCAATCGGCCGGGTGATGCAGGTAGCCGGTCAGGCGCAGGCCGTCGCTATAGAACTGGATGGTTTGCGGCGCCACGCCGGGACTCTATTGTGCCTTGGCGCCGGTTTCGGCGACTATCCGGGCCCAGCGCTCGACATCCGTGCGAACAAAGGCGCCGAACGCATCGGCGCCCTTGGGGTCGGGGTCGAAGCCCTGCACGGTCAGTGTCTGGCGGATTTCGGGCAACGCGGCCGCCCTGGTGATCTCCGCGCCCAGCTTCGCAGTCACCGCCTTCGGCGTGCCGGCGGGCGCGTGAATCCCGTTCCATGAAATGAAGGAGAGTTCCGGCATGCCGGCCTCCGCCACTGTCTGCACCGCGGGGATCGCCGCCATGCGCGTTGGGCCGGTGACGGCCAGCGCCTTGAGCTTTCCGGCGGCCACATGGCTGATGGCGGGCCCGGTTGAAAAGAAGAAATGCACGCGACCGGAAAGCAGGTCCGCCACCGCCGGCGGATTGCCCTTGAACGGCACATGCACGAAATCGACCTTGCCGTAGGTGCGGAACATTTCGCAGCCCAGATGCGCGGTGGTGCCGATGCCGGTCGAGGCGCAGTTTAGGGCGCCGGGTTTGTCGCGCGCCAGTCGGGTCAGCTCGGACAATGTATTGGCGGCCACGTCGGGATGGGCCAGCAGCACGAAACCGAGCGAGGCGATTTGCGCCACCGGTTCGAAATCCTTTTGCAGGTTGAAATTGATGCCCGGCTGGATCGCCTGCATGATCGAATACGACCCGGTGGTGAGCAACAAGGTGTAGCCGTCGGGCGCGGCCTTGGCCACCGTCTGCGCGGCAACCACGCCGCCGGCCGCCGGCAGCTGCTCGACCACGATCGCCTGGCCGAGCGCGGCACCCAGTTTGGCGCCGATGGCGCGCGCGGTGGTGTCGGGCCCGGGGCCGACGATCAGCCGGATCGGGCGATTGGGAAATTCCTGCGCGGCGGATGGCGCACTCACGACCGTCGCCGCCAGGGCCAGGAGTGCTGCGGTCAGGCGCGCGGATTGTTGCTGATGAAAGCGCATGGCGAATCTCCGATTGCGGCTGCAGCCCATGACCTGCTCACCCAAAATCCGCAGGTGCATCTTGTGTGCAAAAAACTCTAGACGAACGCGTCGTGCGCCGAAAACACCATCACGCAGCGCGCGTCGCCGCGGTTGCTCCAGGCGTGGTTGGTGCCGCGCTGCACGACGATGTCGCCTGCCTCAAGGTGCACTTCCTCGGTGTCGAGCACCAGGGTGATGCGGCCTTCGATCACAAAGCAGAAGTCGAGCGTGCGGCTCTTTTGCATGTAGGGGTGGGGCGCGCCGGCGCCGTAGGTCGAGACCGCAGGCGCACCGGCACGATCGAAATAGGCCTGCACCTGCGCCGCGCTGACTTGGCCGAGATAGCCTTTCTCGGGCGGAAAGGTGACCACCCGGCACAGCGAGCCGCCGGGCGGCGGCAGCAGGCTCGATTGCCCGTGGCCGAGCGCCTCGCGCACGTCTTTCAGGCGCACCGGTGAGCTGTCGGTCACCCACAGCAGCGCGGAGCAGAAGCCGGGGCGCGCCGGGTCGGTGATCACCTCGCTCGATGGGCCGTCGGCGATCACCCGCGAGCGCTCGCCCTCGTCCACAACCACCACACGTCGTTCGATTCTCGGGTTCATTGGGGTGGATTCACTCATCGAAATTGCCGGCCATCATGACAAACGCCATCTGGCTACCGACCAGGTCTTTCCAGGCATGCCAGCTGCCAATCTGGACCACCACGTCGCCGGGAAGCATGGTGCGCTCGCCGTCGTCGGTGCACAGGATGCGCTCACCTGAGAGCACGATGCCGTAGTCGAGCGTTTCGGATTTGTGGATGCGCGTGGTGTAGACGTTTTGCCGGCCGCGCTCCCAGGTGCCGCCCTCGGTTTTTTTCGGCGGATGCTCCGCGGTGATGTAGGTATCGGTGGCAGCGTCGTAGTCGGCCGGCTTGGGTGAGGACTCGACCACACGCAGGCGGCCGCCGTTGGTCGGCGGCTCGAAATGAAAGGCGACATTGCCGTCGTCACGCGTGCCGGCGATCGGCACCGGGCATTTCTCCCACAGCCAGATGTCGGTCATGCCGGTGCCCTTCTTGAAACGGTTGGCGTGCACCGAAGGGGCGGCGCTGTCGTAGATCACACAGCTCTTGCCCTCGGCATTGTTGCCGGTGACCACCCGGCGAATCGGTCTGATGCCTTCTGCCATCGTGCCCTCCTCTATTTGTATTCGCCGGCGAGCACCTCGGCACTCGCTTCAGCGGGGATCTTCGGTTTCGCAGCGTAGGCGTACATGTCGGTCACCACGTCGATCACCACCGGCTTGTCCATCGCGAAGGCGCGCGTAAGCGCGCCCTTGAGATCGGCAGGATCGGTGACGCGAATGCCGACGCAGCCGAAGCCTTCGGCGATCCTGGCGAAATCGCGATCCGGAAAACGCCACAGTTCGGCCGCTCGGCCACGCTGCTTGCCGCCGTAAGCCTCGTCGTAGGTGGTGATTTCCTGATTCAGCGAGCTGTTGTTGTTGACCACCACCACGATGTTGATGCCATAGCGCGCCGCGGTTTCAAGCTCGCCGATGTGATAGTAGAAGCCGCCGTCGCCGGTGAAGCAGACCACCGGCTGGTCCGGCAACGCGCACTTGATGCCGATTGCGCCGGGCACACCCCAGCCGAGCGATCCGGCGCAGCGGTAGTAGCGCTGCGTCGGGTGCTTGAGCGAAATCATGGTGCCGGACCAGATGCCGGCGTGCCCGGTATCGGACACCACCACGCCGTTGGGCGGCAGCGCCTCCGAGATTTCCTTGCACAAGCGTTCGGGGCGGATCGGCGTGGCATCCGAATTAAGGAAAGGCGCAAGTTCCGCGCGCCACTCGGCCACCAGTTGCTGCACGCGGCCGGTCCACGCCGCGGCGGCAGCCGGCGCCTTCGGCGCGGCCATGTCGATCATGCGCCGCAACGTGACCTTGGCATCGCCCAGGATCGAAGTGCTGTTGCGATAGTTGCGGCCCAACTGCGCCGGGTCGATGTCGAGCTGGATCACCGGCGTGCCCGGCGGCGGGAAGCGCCAGCTGTGCGTGACCTGCCCGCCGGTGTGGCTGCCGATGAAGAACACCAGGTCGGATTCATGCAGCGCGAAGTTGGCACAATCGCGCGAGTAGAGCCCGGAGATGCCGGCCGCCAGCGGATGGTCGTCGACGATGATGGCCTTGGCGTTGAGCGAGGTGACCACCGGAATCTGCATCTTCTCGGCCAGTTCCACCACCTCCGGGCCGGCGCCGGAAGACATCACGCCGCCGCCGGCGACGATGATCGGGCGCTGGGCCGCCGCCAGCCTGGCCAGCGCGTCCACCACGCTGGCCAGATCCGGCTCCGGGCGGAATGCGGGAATGCGGGCGAACTGCGGCTCGACCCGGGTATCAAGATCGGCCTCGCCATCGGTGATGTCGCCGAACGGTCCCTGCAACTGCAGGTAGACCGGCGCCGGCGCGCCCGAAGTAGCTTCGCGGAAGGCCTGGCGCAGCATGTCCGGAAAGCGCGCCAGCGTATCCACCCGCGCGCGGAACTTGGTGACCGGGCCGAACTGGCTGAAGTCGTCTGTCAGGTCCTGGTAGGCATTGCGATAACGCATCTGCGGCGCCGCGCCACCGGTGATCGCGATCACCGGTGTGCCGTTCATGAAGGCATCGCGCAGGCCGGCCGCTAAGTTGGACCCGCCGACCACCTGCGCCAGGCACACGCCGGGCTTGCCGCTGGCGCGCGCATAGCCATCTGCCATGTAAGCGGAAGATTTTTCGCCGTGCGTCATGATGCGCTGGATCGGCATGTCCTCCATTTCGGCCAGGCCCTTGGGCAGGATCAGTGGCACGAAAAACACGTGGGTGACGCCATAGTCACGCATCATCTCCGCGAACATGCGGGCGCCGGTCTTCTTTGCCATGGGGATTTCCTGCGGGATTGTCGTGTTGGATCTTTTGCGCTGGTCGACGCTGTGCGGTCGAGGCGCGTTGGAATATACAACAAGGCGAAATCGCGGCGAAGCGAAGCGGGCCGTGCCGGCGATACATGCCCACAGGCCGCTGCAGGGAGCACCGCCCCGATCGAATGACCCTGGTGCATGGTGACCCCGGCGGCGCTGAATTCGCCCGCAAACACCTTCAGTGCTTTAATACCCAACCACCGCGCCGCACCAATCGATTCAATGTGCAACGATCGCAACACATCCGGGAGCAACATCCGCAGGACCCCAAGCTGGCTCATACCGGTTCACCCATGACCGCAACGACACCTGCCAGACCGGTAGCGCACCGCAGTTCAAGATGGCGCGATCGAATCATCCTGCTCGTGGTTCTGGCCGCCGGCGGCGCCTTGACCTGGCTCGCGGGCAGCAGCCTTGAGCAAACCGAAGCGCTGCGCGTGAAAGAGCGGAAAACAGCAGCCATCCAGGCGGTTGTCGGAGCCTTCAATCTGGAACTCACGCGCACCACGGAAGCGGTTCGCAACGCCGGCCTGATGCTCGAATCGAACCCGCAACTCACGCGCGGGCAATTCAACCGCTATATGCAGAAAATGGTGGAAAACCACCTCAGCGTCGATCTGATGGAGTGGCAGCCGATCGTGCCGGCCAACAGGCTCGCGCAGTTTGAAATGGCCGCGCGCAAGGCCGATCGACCCGGGTTCCGCGTGCTGCAGCCGGATGCCAGCGGCACCGGTTGGGAGCCGGTGCACGGGCGCGACGAATACGTTCCGATACTTTTTGCCTGGCCGGAAAAATACCGGACCGAGGGCCTTGACATGAGCTTCAGCCAAGAGCGCATGGCGTCCAAACTGCAATCGCGCGCCATCGCGCAGCCGGTGGCCTCGGAAACCTTTGAAGTGATGAAGGAAGGCCGGGTCAAGTCCGGCACGACTGGCATTGCCATCTCGACAGCGGTGTTCGATCCTGACCAGACCGCAATAGGCTACCTGGCTGCCGTGGTGGACTTGTCGACCCTGTTTGAGAAGGCCACGCGCCTGGCTGACGCCGCCAAGTTTGATTTGCTCGTGTTTTCATCCGCCGCCCCCGAGGCCGCTCCGATCTACGTGTTTCTCGGTGATGACTCCGATTTGCGGCAGGTAACCACCGGGCTGCGCCTGGCCACTGCGGACGACCAGGGCGCCACCGTCGATTTCGCGCGCCAGGCCTGGAAGCTCGTGTTGCACCCGCGCCCCGCGTTCCATGCACAGCTACACACGGCCGGCTCGCGCCTGGCTTTTGCGGTGGGCCTGGGAATGACGCTCCTGATCGTGGCGGCGCTCTATCAGCTGCAGATCAACCGCCGAAAAATCGAACGCGCCGAATCCACCGCCGGCACGGCGCTCCTGGCCCTGGAACGCCAGCGCCTGTTGCTGCAGGAAGCGTTGCGCATCGGCCACATGGGCAGTTGGCAGATGGACGCGGCGACCAATCGTGTGGTTTGGTCGGAAGAGCTGTACCGCATGCAGGGCCTGAATCCGGCGTTACCGCCGCCGGATTTCGCCGCGACCGCAAAGCTGTTTACGCCCGAGAGCTGGGAGCGCTTGAATAGCGCGATGTCCCGTACGCTGGAAGCAGGTGTTCCCTACGAGCTGGAGCTGGAAATGGTCAAGCCCGACGGCAGCCACGGCTGGATGCTGGCGCGCGGGGAAGCGGTAAAGGACGCGCATGATGCGATTGTCGGGATGCAGGGCGTGGCGACCGACATCACCGAACGCAAGCGATCGGAAGCGGTGCGTGCCCAGCTGGAGGCGCAACTGCGCGAATCGCAGAAGATGGAGGCCATCGGCACGCTTGCCGGCGGCATCGCGCACGACTTCAACAACGTCCTGGCGACCATTCTGGGCAACACCGAACTGGCGCGCCAGGACTCGGCCAACAATCCGCCGGCGCTGCAGAGCCTGGATGAAATCCGCAAGGCGGCCACCCGTGCACGCGACCTGGTGCAGCCGATTCTCTCCTTCAGCCGCCGCCAGCCGACCACACGCAAATGGATCGACCTGGGCCCGCTGGTGCTCGAAGCCACGCGCCTGTTGCGCGCCACGCTGCCGGCGCGCCTCAAGATCGATGTCGACTGCGCGCCTGACCTGCCACCGGTGTTCGCCGATGCAACCCAGATGCAGCAGGTCCTGATCAACCTGGCCAACAACGCAGTCCAGGCGATGGCCAGCGGCCCCGGGCAAATCGGCATCCGGCTCGACGCGGTGATGCTGGATGCGGCGCTGGCCGGTACCGATCCGGTGTTGCTCGAGCTGAAATCAAGAAGTCCGGGACGGATGCTGCGGCTGGCGGTGAGTGACAGCGGATCGGGCATGGACGAAGCCACGCGCCAGCGCATCTTCGAGCCGTTCTTCACCACCAAGGCGGTGAACGAGGGCACCGGGCTCGGGTTGTCGGTGGTGCACGGCATCGTGCAGGCGCACCATGGCGCGATTACCGTCGCGAGCGCGTCCGGCAAGGGATCCACCTTCACCGTCTACCTGCCGGCAAGCGGGGAAACGCAGGCAGGCGCGGACGCGTCCGCCGGGGACGCCGTGCCGCCTTTGCCCGAGGTGCGCGACGCGCGTGGCGAACTGCACCTTCTCTATATTGATGACGACGATTCGCTGGTGCTCCTGGTCAAGCGCCTTCTGGAGCGACAAGGCTATCGCGTCAGCGGCTATGCCGACCAGCGCGCGGCGCTGGCTGCGTTGCGCGCCGATCCGGCTGGGTTTGACCTGGTGCTGACCGACTACAACATGCCGGGCCTGTCAGGGCTGGAAGTGGCGGGCGAAGTGCGCGCGTTGCGCGCCGATCTGCCGGTGGCCATCACCTCCGGATTCATCGATGAGACTTTGCGTGCCGGGGCGGCCGATGCCGGCGTGTTCGAGTTGATTCCAAAGGCCGCATCGGTGCAGGCGTTCTGTGAGGCGATCAAGCGGCTGGCGGAGAGGGTGCAGAAGAAAACTTCCTGAGCCGGTTTGCGCGCAATTCCGGTAGATGCAAGTCACCCCCGCACGGGAACAACATGGAACAGGCGCCGTGGTCGGTTTGCATATGCACAGGGGCAAATCAATCCGCACCCCAAGGGCATCGGATGCTTCTCGTGTGACGCCTGATGCCAACATCGACTCACTCGAACTTGAGATTCGCGTCCCGCACAACCTTCTCCCACTTGCGATGTTCCAGGCCCAGGAACTCCGCGAACTGCGCCGGGGTAGAGGCCGCTGGTTCAATGCCTTGCGCGACCATTCTGTCACGCATGCTTTTCAAGGCCGCGTGCGCATCCCTATTCAGTTTGCCGACGACATCCGCCGGCGTATTGGCCGGTGCGAACAAGCCGAACCAGGTGGTGATTTCCACACCGGGGATGCCGGCCTCCGCCAAGGTTGGCGTATCCGGGAAAGCCGCCATTCTTCGCGGGCCGGTCACCGCCAGCGCCCGCAGTTTGCCGGCTTGAATCTGCTGCAACACCGCCTGTACGTTGGCGATGATGTACGACGACTCGCCGGTCGTCAACGCCACATTGGCTTCGGCGCCGCCTTTGTACGGCACGTGCACCACGCCGATCTGGGTGGCAGCCGCAAACAAGGTGCCGGCCAGGTGATCGGAGGTGCCGTTGCAATGCTTTTTTTTGGGCGCGGGGTGCACAGGCCCGCGTTTGCGAGACTGCGGCGCCGCGCTGTGGCGTCGGCATGATGTGCTGCGCGCCGGGTTTCGTGACCGATAACCCAAACCCCTGGCACGCGCGCTTGTGTTCTCCGGTTTTGTCAGGCGACTTTGAGTACCAGCTTACTGCTCCAACCGTATCCCCTTCGCCTTCACCAGCTTCGACCACTTGTTCTGCTCGCGCGCCGAGAACGCGCTCACTTCCTCCGAGCTTGTCGGCGTCAGCTCCAGCGCAAGGCCGTCGAACCTGGTCTTCATGTCGTCCTGCTTGAGTATCTTGGTGACCTCGGCGTTGAGCCGCGCGACGATGGGTGCGGGCGTGGCTTTGGGCACGACCATGGCAAACCAGATGCCGGTCTCGTAGCCGGGCAGGCCTGCTTCGGCCACGGTCGGCACGCCCGGCAATATCGCCAGGCGCTTGCGGCCGGTGATGCCGAGCGCGTTGATCTTGCCGGCTTTGATATGCGGTGCGGCCGTGAGCACCACGTCGAACATGACTTGCACCTGGTTACCGATCAGTGCGGCCAATGCCGGGGCACTGCCGTTGTAGGGGATATGGGTCATCTCGACGCCGGCTTCGGTTTTGAAGAGTTCGCCGGCGAGGTGCAGGGGGTTGCCGTTGCCTACCGAGGCGAAGTTGTATTTGTCGGGTTGCGCTTTGGCGAGGGCAATGAAGTCTTTCACCGTCTTGGCGGGCACTCCCGGGTTGACCACCATCACCAGCGGCGAGGCGGCGAGCATCGAGACGCCGCTGAAATCAGTCTTGGGGTCGTAGGGCAGCTTGGCGTAGAGCAGCGGGTTGACCGCGAGGCTCGCGGATGAGCCCATGAACAGGGTATAGCCGTCGGGTGCGGCCTTGGCCACGGCGTCGGCGCCGATGATGGTGTTGCCGCCGGGTTTGTTTTCCACGATGACCGGTTGCCCAAGGGCACGGCCAAGGTTGTCGGCCAACGCGCGGGCCAGCTGGTCGGTGGAGCCGCCGGCCGCGTAGGGCACGACAAGTTTCAAGGGCTTGTTGGGCCAGGTTTGTGCATGTGCGGTGCCAAGTGCGAGAACGGCGGCGCAACTTGCGAGGAACAGGCTTTGCAGCGTTGTTTTCATTTTTGTCTCCGGACGCGAGGGTAGCAAGGTTCAGGGCAAAGGTATTTCGGCGGAAGAAAGGGGCTGTGGACGAGACGAGCGAAAAAGCGGGCGTGGTTGGGTTCCACCATAACGGAGAAAATCAACTCGACCACGGCCTCTTTCTTGCAAAGATTTGAATGCAGCCCCGTTGATTCCGGCCCCGTTGATTCGTCAACCTGGTGTGCGATCCGCCCAATATCCAGGCTCACGGCTGTTGTGGGCCACTGCGACGACAAATGCGGCGTCGCCCTCGATGACCTAAAGCAGCGCGAACAGGAACCCCTTGGTCAGTATGCGGCGAACCGAACCGCTGACGATACACCAACGTAGAGGGTCATGAATGATCTTTTCGAACCCAATGCTGACTTCGTTGATGAATCTGTTTGCCAATTGCGGGCGGATCGCGGCGTAGTGGCGCACCGCGACATCGAAATCCTGCTTCGCCGCTTAAGTGGAGCCTGATCCGCATCGAGGTCTACCGGACAATGGAGCGTCGTGCCTCACTCAAGACTTCCTCGGCGGAATAGTTCTGCGCCGTGCCAGCGCGAATCTCGTCGGCGCGACGTTGTGCGAGATCGATCCAGGCTTGATCGACATCCGTCAGCGGCGCTGCATCGAGACTTTCGATCATCAGGTCTGCGAGGCGCGCGCGTTCCAGGGGCGAAAGGGACAGGGCCACGGCCCAATAAGGGGCCGCGGTCGATTTAAATGTGTATCGCCGTAGATCGATTCGAACGTGGCCCATCTGCCTTGCGCCAAGGAAAATGCTCGGGGAGTGTCAGTGCGCCGGCTGGATACTGTAGCCCGGTGCGTGGTTCAACGCGAGCAGCGATTCGCGTAGCGCGACTTCCGGCGGCGTGGCTAGCTTCACGGCGCGGCCCAGGTTGCAAGCTCAACTGACGATATTTCGCTCGACCGAACGCAAAGGCGCCACGGCGTTGCGGTCACACATATCGCGCCGACACGCGCAGATTCATCAGCGCTCGAAGCGCGCCCTTGGTGGCGGCAAGCGGCAAGTAGTCCGCGGTACCCAACTTGGCTCGAGCGCGATCGAAGACCACAACCGCCCGGTCATTGTTGACGTGTCGGGACATGTAGAGAATGCCATTGGCGCCCGCCGGGTGGCGATGCAGCGCGCTGGACCAACGCTGCGGTACGTCGTACGGCATCGCGGTCGATATGGCGCCGGTTCCGATCAAGGCTTTCAGCGCGGTCCCGGTCAGGTCTACAAGCGTCAGTGGTTGCCCCTGAAACCGCACGCAGTGCCGGTCCTCGATCTCTTGCGCGGCGACTTCGAAGCGTCCTTTGACGGGCATTTCGTCATGCAGGATGGTCTCGGCAATCGCCACCTCAAGGCTGAAGCCGAAATAGCAAGTTCCGAAGCGCTTCGACCTGGTTCGGCCCGGGTCGTCGAATCGATTCGCAGCGCACCTCCCGAACAATGGCTCGCCGGAGTTGAGCCTGGAGATTCGATACAACCTGGAAGGTGGTACCTGCACCGTGCTGATCGGGATCGAGGCCAGATTGCGCGGAGGCAGGGGGACCGGCTGCATGCCTCAGCGCTCGGCAAAGCCTTGCGCTGCGATTCGAACGCGGGAGAAATGGCCCCGCGCCAGCGCGTCGAGCGGTGTTTTACCCTCCAACGACGCCTTTTTGCCCAAAAAGAACTGGAGCTTGCTGGCGCCCGGCAACTCTCCGAGTGCCTTGCTCACCAGCTCCACCTGCCGACGCTCGTAGCGCTTGTCGAGAAAGAAATCCGGGTAGAAGCGCTGACCGGAGACTTCCACGTAGAACACACGATGCGCCTTCAGCGCCTTGCTCAAGGCTTGCCGCGAAACCTTCAAGCGGTCGACGAAGGCCGCCGAATCCACCAGCGCCCCATCGCCTACCATCCTGGTCATCAAGCTCTCCGCCTTCTCGCGCTCAACTCTCGAAACCAGACGGCCGTCGTTATCGGCCAGCCGCTCGCGGATCTCGTCAATCTTCTCGCTGAGTTCGCCCAACTCGGCGGCGAGCTCATTCGGACTCGTTTTCAATGTGCGGGACTTGATGCCGCCTGCCAACAGCGTCGCGCGCGGTGCTCGCGCGACCTGCTCGGCAGCGCTTGCGAACTGCCGAGCAAACTTCCAGAATGCTTGCGCGGCGGCGCCTGGTGGCCGCTTGGCGCGAGCGGGGACTTTGCTGACGATAGTGGTGGACATTCGAACTCCCTAGAACCTGCCGTCATCATAGTACGCAGTGTCAACCATGTCAACCATAGCATGGATGCAAGGCGGACTCTTGGCGGCGCAATTTTTTCGCGCAAAATAGGGGCGTAGTCGATCTATATGTGGCGCAATCAATCAATCTTCGCCCCAGTCTGCCGAACCAACTTTCCCCAAGTCTCGGTCTCAGCCTGAATCAACGCACCAAACCGTTCCGGCGTACCGGTAACCACCTCCACGCCGCCCATGTTCGCCAGCCGTTCGCGCACATCCGGCAGCGCCATGATGCGGTTGATCTCGTAGTTGAGCGCGGCGATGATCGGCTTCGGCACGGCGGACGGCGCGACGATGCCGAACCAGGCGGTGAAGTGGTAGCCGGGAATACCGGCTTCGGCGATCGTGGGCAGGCTGGGGAATAGCGCCGAGCGGGTGGGATGCACGATGGCCAGTGCGCGCAGCTTGCCGGCCTTGATCAGCGGCGCGGCGGCCTGCACGTTGACGAACATCATCTGCGTTTGATTGGCGACCACTGACTGCAGCGCCTCCGGGCTGGCCTTGTAGGGCACGTGGGTGATGGCGATGTCGGCACGGCCCCGGAACATCTCGGTGGCCAGGTGCACCACGCTGCCGCTGCCGACCGAGGCGTAGTTGATCTTGCCCGGCTGCGCCTTTGCCAGCGCGATCAGCTCGGCGACCGACTCGGCCTTCACTTCCGGGTTGACCACTAGCAGATAGGTAAAGGTGACCAGCGAGGCGACGGCTGCGAAATCCTTGGTCGGTGAGAACGATAGCTTGGTGTAAAGGCTGGTGTTGATCGCCAGCGGCCCGGTGTCGGCGATGGCGATCGAATAGCCGTCGCCGGGCGCGCGCGCCAGGTAGTCGAGGCCAATATTGCCGGCCGCGCCGGGGCGGTTTTCCACCACCACCGGCTGGCCGAACTTCTCCGACATTTTCTGCCCGACCATGCGCGCGAGGATGTCGTTGCCGGCGCCGGCCGGGTACGGCACGATGAACTTGATCGGCTTGTTCGGGTAGGTTTCCTGCGCGTTGGCCGCAGGAATCAGACCAAGCAAGCCGATGGCCGCCGCCAGCAGCAAGCGGCTGCGGAGGGTGGCCGGCCTTGGGGTGGGCGATGTGTGCATCGAAAGCTCCTTTGGTGTTGTGTCGCGCCGTGCACGACCGGCGCAACTGTATTCTGCCGGATCAGGCGGCCAGCATGTCGCAAACCGGCCGAATGTCGGCCAGTTCGTCGAGCTTCTGCGCGGCGTTCCACAGGCGTTGCACGCGGTGCAGCGGCAACGCGCGGACGGCGTTGGCCTCGAACTTGGCGCGCATTTCGTCATCGCTCATCCGCTGCCCTGACTTGAGCACTGTTGACTTGCGCAAGATTTTTATGTACAGTCTGTACAGAACTGGAGATTGCGCATGGCCCGACGAAAATTCATGGGTGTCGAAGAAGCTCGCAAGATCTTCCCGAGCTTGGTCGAGGGCGCACGGCAAGGCGAGACAACCGTGATTACCAGGCATGGCAAACCATATGCCGCCGTGGGGCCATTCGATGCCGCAGCGACTCCGCGTCGCGCCTCCGAAGGCATTCTCGCTCTGCGTGGTTCGGGGCGCGGCCTGTACGGAGATGTCGCCAAGTCGATCGACGAGATGCGCCGGGAATGGGACTAGCCGAAGCGTTCGGACTTGCGCCTGGTGCGCGGGTCACTTTGGACAGTGCGCCGATCATCTATTTTCTCGAGGATCACCCGACCTTCGCGGCGCGCTTTGCCGCCTTGTTCGAAGCGGAAGCCAAGGACGAACTTGAAATCGTCATCTCGGCGATCACCGTGGCCGAGGTTCTTGCCGGGCCCTTGAAGGCGGAAAATGAGGCATTGGCGAACCGGTACCGGCGCGCGCTTTCAATGTGGAGCATCGTTCCTGTTGACGCCGAAGTGGCCACGCTCGCAGCCCGCTTGCGAGTCGCGCACGGGTTGCGCTTGCCGGATGCCCTGCAAGCGGCGACTGCGCTTGCCTCCGGATCGATAGCCCTGGTCACTCACGACAGGGATTTTTCGCGCCTCACCGGGCTGTCGGTGATCACTGGTGGGTATTCAGGAGCAACGTGACCGCTGATTCCGGTCGAACGTGACCGGTGATTCCGGAGCATCGTGACCGGCCATTCTGGTTGAGCGTGACCGAGTTTCCGGGGTTTCCGGAAGCGGCGGTCACGATGCCGGCGCGAAGCAGTAGCGCAAGGAGGTGCCCCACCTTTTCAATCACAAGCTTCGTTTCCCGGCCTACCAGCCATGTTCATGTGTCACGCCGGCGCCGCCAGTAGGTTGGTCGCCGACTGAAGTGCGCGATGGCGAAGACGACGAGTTCGGTGGGCTCCACGCGGTACACCACTGCGAACTTGAACCCTTTGGGGAAGACGCGTCGCGTACGAAGCTTCCAGGGCGAGCCGAGCTTGGGATGGGCAGCCGCCAATGCCGTGGCAGCCTCGACGGCTTGGCGAAGCCGCTCGCCCAGACCCTTCTCGCGCGCCTCGTAGTAGGCAACTTGTTCGAGGAACTCCTCCTGCGCCTCCTCAAGGAAGCGGACAGGTTTCACCGGGTCAGGCGACGGGCAGCGGCGAAGACTTCCTCGGCGGGAATGAGCTTGGCCTCGCCACGTTCATACTTGGCAATACGGGAAGCGACCTCGCTCTCCCAAGCCTGCTGGACATCCGGGTCAGACTCTTGCTCGACAGACTCCATCAACTGCTGTGCCAGTTGCGCGCGCTCTTCAAGCGCCAGACTCTTGGCCTGCCGGGTGAGTTCATCAAGAAGGGCTGACATGTTCGGCTCCGCAAGGTGAGGACCACAAGTTTACGCCCGCGGCTGCGAGCCGGCTGAGCGCAGTACTGGTGACGCCCAATACCTGGCTAAGCGGCGCAACGTAGACACCAACCAAGCTCGTTGCTCGCGCAGGGCATCCGTAGTCAAGCAGCCAGCATGTCGCAAAACGGCCGAATGTCGGGCAGTTCGTCGAGCTTCTGCGCGGCATCCCACAGGGCATGCACGCGGTGCAGCGGCAGCGCGCGGCCGGCGTTGGCCTCGAACTTGGCGCGCAATTCGTCATCGCTCATCGGATACTCGCGCGACCCGCGCGAAGCATCCAGCCGGGCTTCGACCTTTTTGCCGTTTTTCAACGTGACGATCACCCAACCCGGAAAGCTCTGCGGGAACGGCAGCGTGTCGTCCACCACGTAGCGCACGCGGTCCGACAGCTCGCGAATGGCCGGCTCGGCTAAGCGCGCTTCGGAAAAGTCATCGATCTCGGCCCTGCCGTGCACGAATATCAGCGCCAGCGAAAACGGCAGGGAAAAGCGCGCCGCATAGCCGGTGGGCGGCCGCCGCTTGTCGGCCGCCGGCTCGCACAGCACCGGCACCATGGCACTGGCAACCCGCGCCTCGATGGATTCGATGTCGGCTGGCTGCACACCATCCCGGCGCAGCTTGAGCGCGCAGTCCATGTAGGGGTGGCTGAAGTGGCCGCACGGATAGGGCTTGAAATCGGTGTTGAGGATTTCCCACTCACTGCCCAGCCCAGCAGTGGCCAGCGCCATCTCCGGCGGCGTGGCGGTGGCATACAGCGCAAAGACGCTGTAGCGCCCTTCGAACACACTGCGCGGCCCGGTGAAGCCACGCGCCGCCAGGCCCGCCCCATTCACCCCGGAATGCGCAGCCCAACCCGGATGCAGGCGTTTGGTCCAGGCGCCATCAGCAAGAAACTCCATCGACCCGGCCGCCTGACTACCAGCGATGCCCAGCGCATGCGTGGTCTGCTCCTGATTCAAGCCCATCAACATTGAAGCAGTGGCCGCCGCCGCGAACGTGCCGCAGATGCTGGTGGAATGAAACCCCTGCGCATGAAAGCCCTTGGACGCCACCATGCCGATGCGCGCAGCAATTTCGTAACCGACGACGATGGCCGCCAGCGCATCGCGCCCCGAACGCGAATGCCGCTCCGCCATCGCCAGCGCCGTCGGCACCATCACCCCGCCGGCATGCACGATCGCGCGGCTGTGGGTGTCGTCATAGTCGTTGCCGTGGGCAAGCGCGGCGTTGTACAGCACGGCAAGCGAAGCCGGGAGCCGTGTGTCACGCCCAAACAACCGCGACTCCGCGCGCCCGCCCTGCTCTTCAACGTGACCGAGGATGGCGTTCGCATACGGCATGCCGATGCTTGCCAGGCATACGCCTACTGTGTCGAGGAGGCGCAGCTTGGCGTTGGCTGCGACTTCCGGGGGGATGGTTTGGTAGTTGAGGGAGGTGGCGAATTTGGCCAGGGTGCTTGAGATGGTTGCGGCGGTCATTGTCTTTGCTTTGTTGGAAATTGCGGCCATCTTAGCTTGGACTTGGGATTGAACTATCCAAGGTACTTGCGTACCCCCCACTGCGTCTCAAGCGCGTCGCAATCCCAACTTGACACACAACCGCGCGAACTTAGGTGTGGCCTTTGCGGATCGAGATCTCGTCGATACCGATCGCTTTGGGCCCTGGTGTGCCGGCCTTGACCAGTTGCGCACGCATGTACTGCATCTCGAGGGTCTTGACCGAATCCCAGTCCAGATTCAGTTCCTCGGCGATGTCCTTGATCGAGGCCTGTCTGCAGCGTCGGCCGACGTAATAGGCGAAGCGCTTGGTGTAGAACGGGTTGTCGGCAAGGAAGTCGAGTTGCTCGCGCTTCACGGTACCGCAACGCTTGCAGAGAAGGCGTCGAATCTCGAATTCCAGGACCACACGCCGGCCACCGCTGGACAAGTCGCGAGCACGTCGTTTGCGCCGGTCGTACCAGCCGGTCTGCACCCGGCCGCAGTCGCCACACACGCTTTTTTTGAGCGCCGGGCCAAGTCGATGATGAGCGCGTTCGAGTCACCGAAGATGCCGCGCACGGCAGGTTGCGGACGAAATCCCGGGAACGCATATGCGTCTGTAAGACGCCGCTTTCGCTTTGGAGAGGTAGCCATCCAAACATGATGCCCATTTCACGCGCCCTTGAAAACCCCTCAAAGCCAGTATCCATGCGGGTTACCGGCCGACTAACGCCCCAAAATCACCCACTCGATTTCCTGAAGACCCGATTTCTGAAAAGACATTTTCATCCGTGCCGATCAGCGCTCGACGGCTGCGCTCCGACAAAGATGTATTCTCCAGATCGCCTATGATCACCCTATCGGGAAGTTTCGGACAAACCTACGCCGGTGTCGGAAAGCACGCCCCTTAGAAGAGAAATTCATGTCACAGCCATTTTTGAGCGCAGACCCAACTCCCGATCAGATGCGCGC
>JANPGJ010000680.1:0-32831 GCA_031423955.1 Burkholderiales bacterium | reverse complement strand
AACGAGGCGCCGATTGCGATAGCCGACAACGCCAGCATCAGCGAGGACGACAGTGCACCTGCCACCGGCAACTTGCTGGCCAACGACAGCGATGCCGACGGCGACACGCTGACCCTGCTTGATCCCGGCACCAGGATTGGTAGCCACGGCACGCTTGCCCTGGGCGCTGACGGCGCTTACAGCTATAGCGTCAACAACGCCGATACCTCAGTGCAGGGCCTGGGCGCCGGCGCGACCCTGACCGAACGCTTCGCCTACACGGTTGGCGACGGCGCGGCAAGCGCGAGCGCAACCCTTGCGCTGACCATTCACGGCCGCAATGACGCGCCGGCGCTGCGCACGCCATTGGCAGCACAGGCAGGGCGCGAGCTTGAAGCGGTCGGCTTCACCCTGACTGCCGACACCTTTGTCGACATCGATCAAGGCGACAGCCTGAGCCTGCGCGCCAGGCTTGTCGATGGCACCGGCGGCGTCGCGGCCTTGCCCGCCTGGCTCGGCTTCAACCCGGCCACCCGGACCTTCAGCGGCACGCCGGGTGCCGCCGATGGCGGCAGCTATCGCTTGCTGGTTGAAGCTGTCGACGCTGTAGCCGCGTCGGCCAGCGCGGTCTTCACTCTGACCATCGCCGATCAGGGCAGTGGCAGCGACGGCATCATCGGCGGCAGTGCCGGCGCCGACCTGATCAACGGCACCGACGGCGATGAAACCCTGAACGGGTACAGCGGAGCTGATCGCCTGATGGGTGGCGCCGGCAACGATACCCTGGTCTACAGCCCTGATGCAAGGTGGGTGACGACGAGCGGAATCATCGCCCAGAACAGCAATACCGGTGAGCGAGTCAGTTTGAGCGGGCGCTGGCGCTCGTACGACATGTTCGAGGGCGGCAGCGGCAGCGACATCATTTTGGGTAGTACGCAGCCGGAAGCGCTGCTGCTCGATGACGGCATCTCGCTGGCGCCCGCTGCCGGGCCGCGTATCACGGAGGTTGAGATCATTCGCATCGGGGGAGGGGACGACCTGGTCGACCTCACCAGCGATCGTTATGCGGTTGGCGATATCGTGGTCGAAGGCGGCACCGGCAACGATATTTTGTGGTCGAGCCGCGGCAATGATCTGCTGCAAGGCGAGGCCGGCGCCGACCGCATCGATGGCGGCGCCGGCAACGATGTCAGCCAGGGCGGCGACGGCAATGACGTGATCAGCGATCGTCTTGGCCGCAACGTGTTCGATGGTGGTGCGGGCAACGACAGCCTGACTGGTGGCGCCAGCGCCGATTTCTTCATCGGCGGGCGTGGCAACGATGGGTTGAGCCTTGGCAGCGGTGCCGATGTGGTGGCTTTCAACCGGGGCGACGGGCAGGATAGCGTTACCAGCACACGTGAAGGCGTCGCCAACGACACCCTGTCGCTGGGCGGCGGAATTCGCGCCGCCGACCTTGGCCTGCGCAAGACGGGCAACGATCTGGTCATCGAGGCCGGTGCCGACAGCGCCGATCGCCTGACCCTGCGCGACTGGTACGCACCGGTCGCCAACCGCGGTTTCATCAACCTGCAGGTGGTGAACCAGGCGCTGGCCGCCTTCAACGCCGCGGCCGCCGACGCCCTGACCGACCAGCGTGTCGAGCGCTTCGACTTCACTGCGCTCGCCAAGCGTTTTGACGCCGAGCGCGCCGCCAATCCGGCGCTCGGTCGCTGGAACGTGGCCAACGCCATTGCCTTGTTTCATCTCGGCGGCAGTGATTCGCAGGCGATCGGCGGCGACCTGGCCGTTCATGCCGGGGTCCAGGGCAGCCTGGCCAACCTGAACCTCGGTGTGGCCCGGAATGCGCTGGCGAACGTAGATTTCGGGGCGCGCGAACAATCCTTCGGCGTCGGCGCGGGTTCGCAGGACTCGGTGTTCAAGCTCGCATGATGCGTAAGCGCTGCGATACCTGCCGAGCGGCAGCGGCTGCATCATGCGGACCACCGGCCCCGCTGCCGGGCATACCGCGCGAACCCGCCGGGAAAGGGTGCACCCGATGACGCGCGCCATCGAAGCCAAGCCTGGCCTGCGCCCGGGCGCGGACCCGCGTGATTTCCAGCCGCTCCTGATTCGCCTGCAACAGGAGGCCCCCAACCCGCTGGGGCAAAAGCTGTTGTGGGCGGTGCTGGGTTTCGTGGCGCTGATTCTGACCTGGAGCTTCGTCGGGCAGCTCGACATCGTCGCGGTGGCTGACGGCAAGCTGGTGCCGTCGTCCTACCTGAAGATCGTGCAGCCGACCGAGGCCGGTGTGGTCAAGGAAATCCTGGTGCGTGAAGGCGAGGTGGTGCGCGCCGAGCAGGTGTTGATGCGGATGGACGCGGCCTTGTCCGGCTCGGATTTGCGCAGCATCGGCGCCGAGCATCAGGCACGCCGACTGGCCTTGCGGCGCATTGACGCGCAACTCGCCGGGCGACCGCTGGTGTCCGAGGCAGGCGACGCCGCGGCCGCCTTCGCCAAGGTGCAGGCGCAGTTTGTCGCCAACCAGACCGCCCATGAGTCGGCGCTGGCGCAGGAGCGATCGGTGCGCGCCAAGGCCGTCCACGACCTGGCTGCCGCCACCGAAGTGCGCTCCAAACTCAAGCAGGTCCTGCCGCACTACCGCGAGCAGGAGGCGGCCTACGGCAAACTGGTGCAGGACGGTTTCGCCGGCAAGATTCTGTTCACCGACAAGCAGCGCGAGCGGATCGAGAAAGAGCAGGACCTGAACGCCCAGGAAGCGGCGATCCTGTCAGCCCGTGCTTCGATCGAACAATCCGAGCGGCGCATCGCGCAAATCATCGCGGACTATCGCAAGCAACTCGAAACCGAACGCGCCGAGATCGCGCCGCTGGCCGAGCGTGCCGCGCAGGAGTTGCAAAAGCAGGAGCATCGCCACCGGCTGCTGGAACTGAAGGCCCCGCAGGAAGGCGTGGTCAAGGATCTGGCGACCCACACCGTGGGCACGGTGGCCAGCCCCGGCACCATCCTGATGACCCTGGTGCCGCGCGAAGACGCGTTGCGCGCCGAGGTATGGGTGCGCAACGACGATGTCGGCTTCGTGCAACCCGGGCAGCGGGTGCGCCTGAAACTGTCCACCTTCACGTTCCAGAAGTATGGGTTTGTCGAAGGCGAGGTGCTCACCGTCAGCGCCGACGCCGCCGAGCAGGGCGGTGACGCGCAAGCCGCGGCCGCTTCGCGCGGCCGCGCCGCCTCGCCCCTGGCTTACAAAACGCTCGTCAGCCTCAACGCGCAGTCGCTCGAGCATGCCGGCCGCAGCTTGAAGCTGGCGCCCGGCATGCAGGTCTCGGCCGAAGTGCATCTGGGCACGCGCAGCGCGATTGAATACCTGCTGTCGCCGGTGCAAAAGGCCTGGCATGAGGCGGCGCGCGAACGCTGAGCGGTGTTCGCGGGTCGATTCCATTTTGCGTCGGCTGCCGTCCTCGCCACAACCAGAGAAAGTACATCGCATGGCACGGCGATTCATCACGCCTGCCCGCTATCGGCTTTCAGTGAGCATCCATTCGCGGGCCGACGTCGCCGTGGAGCCAATGCCGACAGAAAAGAGCCCTCTGGTGGCGGGCTTTGGCGCGCTACAGTTTCGCTCTCGGCAAGGGCACGGCAACGCACGTCGACGCATCCATCACCGCATAAAAAAAGCCCCGCCGAAGCGGGGCTTTTTTGCACACCGCCGTGATTACGATTTCCGGCGGCGGCAGAATCCGAGTCCGGCAATGCCGAGACCGAGAAGTGCCAGCGATCCCGGTTCGGGAACGCCATTGGTTGGTGTGCAGCCCGGCTGGTTTGGATTGAGCACGCAGACGTCGACAGCGGTACCTTGTATGCCAACGGTGAAGCCGTTCCAGTCCTCGTTGGACAAACTTGTCCAGGATAGGGTGGCAAAGGTATCCAGGAAGCGGATGGTGCCGTGCGGTTCACCATCGGTTGCGTTGAGTCGGTATTCAAAGTTCCCGCCACCAAGATCCACAACCACCTTGATGACGTTGCCGCACCCCCAATAACCGCAACTGGGGCCATTGAGGTCTGTTTGACTCAGTATTTCGAAGTCGTGGTTAAACGAGTATCCGTTGCCGTTGAGGCTGACGAACGCGAATACCGGATTGGCGATGGCCTGCGAAAACTGCAGCGTCTGCGATCCTCGATTACGCAGCGCAATGATGTCGCTGCCGGTCGGGCGGTTGTCGACGACCGCACTGGTGTACGGCGAAACGCCACCGCTGTTTGTGTAGTAATCAATGCCACCGCTAGGCTGGTAAAAGGAAATGCCGTTGGCATTCGTGTATGTCACCGTTACCGGAGAGCCGGCGCTGATTGTCCCTTGGGCTTGAAAGCCAGGTCCGGAATCCAGATCGCCTCCGGTCCAGTCGGTCCAGAAATATGGGACAGCGTTTGCCCCGGCGCTGGCGAGCACCAGGCAAATGGCAGTGCCAGTGCGCGAAGCGGCCCGAAACAGGTGGTTGAGCATGGGATCGTGTCCTTTATTTGTGAAGACCTGGAATTGGCCTTGTTGGATTGTCTTGAACCAGACAGCCGGCAAGTGTCTGCGACTAAGCCTCTCCAGCACGATCGATGCCAGATCCGGGAAAACAATCGATGCTTGGGCATAACCCATTGACATATAAGCACTTCGCGAATTGTCAATTCATATGCGGCGATATTGAATTAATTTGGGTGTAAAAAAATCCGACACCTGGCTTGTGGTAGCCGGCAACGCCATCGTGCACCGCGTCGAGATGGCATCGATGATTCGCCTGGCGACCGCGAATGAAATGCCGCGTTGCGCGCCGGCCTCCGAAAAAATCATCACTTACGAGCTACTCAAGCATCACAAGTAGCGAGCGTGACGCATCAATATTCTGCAAATTGCGCCGCACGCCACCAAGACCCATGCGGTTGACCGCGGCACGCCGCGTCGCCATACTCCCCCGGCAGTCCAGCGAAGTTTCGGTCATGTTGATGGGAGATTGCATGTGGGTCCGTTACAGTCCGCTGATCAGGCGGGTACTTGTGCTTTCGCTCGCACCGCTTGCCACAGCCGGCGCGGCGACTGCCGCCGACGCCTGGCCGGGAAAGCCCATCCGCATGGTCATTCCCTTCGCACCGGGCGGCAGCAATGATGTGATCGGGCGCCAATTGGCGCAACGGCTGGCGCGAGCGCTCGGCCAACCGGTCGCGGTCGAAAATCGCGCCGGCGGCGGCGGCACGATCGGGGCGCAGGCGGTGGCGACGTCGGCGCCCGACGGGTACACATTCCTGTTCATATCGGGATCGCTCGCCACTTCGGCAGCGGTGCAGAAGACACCGTACAACCCGGTCAAGGCGTTCGACGCGGTGTCGCAGGTCGCGGTCGCGCCGTTCGTGATCCTCGTGCGTGACGGCTTCCCGGCGAAGAACGTGCGCGAGCTCATCGCCTACGCCAAGGCGAATCCTGGTGCGGTCAACTACGGCAGCGCGGGGCTCGGCGACAGCACGCAGTTGGCGACCGAGTTGCTCAACAACATCGCGGGCATCCGCATGACGGCGGTCGGCTACAAGGGTATCGCGCCGGCACAACTCGACCTGGTCGCCGGCCGCCTCGACCTGGTCATCACCACCATGGCCTCGACGCGCGGCACGGTGTCCGACCGGCTGCCCAAGCTGGCGTTCACCAGCGCCAGGCGCGACCCCGACTTTCCCGATGTGCCCACGGTGCGCGAATCCGGAATCGACTATGTGGTCGATGTCTGGTGGGGCACGTTCGCGCCCGCCGAGTTGCCGATTCCGATCCGCGACCGCATGAACCGCGAGATCGCGATAATCGTGGCCGAGGCCGAGTTCGTCGCGTTCCTCAAGAACAATGGCGCGTTGCCCGCCGCTTCGTCCGCGCAGGCGCTGCAGGACCTGCTGGCCCAGGATGCGCTGCGCTGGACCGAGACGGCGAAGCGCGCGGGCATCCAGCAGCAATGACGCCGACGCCGACCCCACAAGACGAGATCGCGGCGTTGCGGATGGCGCTCGAAACCATCGCCGGCAGGCTGCACGGGATTGCCTCGCGTACAGATGCCGCACAGATCGCCGCCGAAGTGCTGCGGCTCAACGACGCGGTGCGAGCCGGTGCGCAAGGCCTGCTGCGACCGGGCAACCATCCGCAGGATTTCGCCGCCCTCTTGCTGGCGGCGTCCGATCCGGCCAACGGCGGCCCGCCCGCATGAAACAACAGCTGTCGCCCGATGACCCGCTCGACTTGTCGATTGCGGCACTCGCCGCGCGCATGCGGTGCGGCGAACTCAGTGCGGAGGCTCTGACTGTCGCCGCCCTTGGACGCGCGGTCGCCACCCAGCCGTCGCTCAACGCGTTTATCGATTTGCGAGGGGAGGCGGCGCTGCAGCAGGCGCGGCAACTCGACCGCGAGGCGGCGCAGGGCCGATGGCGCGGGCCGCTGCACGGCATACCCCTGGCCCACAAGGACTGCTTCGAGCGCGCCGGCCTGCCGATGACAGTCGGCTCGAAGGTGATCGACCCGACTCCCGGCACACGTACTGCAAGCGTCCTGTCGCGGCTCGCAGAAGCCGGCGCGATCGATCTGGGCGCACTCAACATGAACGAGATGGTTGCCGGGCCGACCGGCCAGAACCCGCACTTTGGCGACTGTCGCAACGCCTGGGATCCGGCGCGCATCTCCGGCGGTTCTTCCAGCGGCTCCGGCGCGGCGGTCAGCGCCGGCGCGGTGGCCGGTTCGCTGGGTTCGGATACCGGCGGCTCGATTCGCCTGCCGGCCTCGATGAATGGCCTGTTCGGCCTGAAACCGAGCTGCGGGCGGGTGTCGCGCGCCGGCTGCTTCCCGCGGGCCTTCTCGCTGGATTGCGTCGGGCCGCTGGGCCGTTGCGCGGCAGACTGCGCGGCGATCCTGCAGGCGATTGCCGGCCCCGATCCGGCAGACCCTTCGAGTCTTGCGAGTCCGGTCCCTGACTATGCCGGCCGGCTGGCGTCGGCCGCTGCCGGCAGTCGCATCGCCCTGCTCGACCTCGACATTGAATACGACGCAGAGGTCGCCGCCGGGTTTGCCGCCTTTGTCCGGCTTGCCGCGGACCGCTACGGACGCGTCGCGTCGACGCGCTTCGATGCCCTCGCGACCTGCTACGCGATGGCCGATGTGCTGTCGAAGGTGGAGGCGGCAGCGCTGCACGGCGACGCGATGCGCGCGCGCCCGCAGGACTATTCACAGGCGGTTTATTCACGCACCGAACCCGGCTTGCACGTGCCGGCAGTGCGTTACGTCGAAGCCTTGAATGTGCGTGCCCATGTGCTGCACGCATTCCTGGCCGGGCCGATGGCCGCCGCCGACGTCCTCATGTGCCCGACCGTTCCGGTGTGCGTGCCGACGCGACTCGAGGCCGACATGGAAGGTCCGGGCCGGGTTTTCGGCGTGGTCGCGAAACTCACGTCGTTGACCCGGCCGTTCAATTATCTCGGGCTGCCGGTGCTCAGCATGCCGATGGGCTGCGACGGCAACGGCATGCCGATGGGCGTGCAGCTGGTCGGCCGGCCATTCGGCGAGGCGCGCCTCTTGGCGATGGCACACGCTCTATCCGGCGATCTCGGTTGGCTGGCGTTGCCGTCGGCGCGACATCGATCACGCCAGCCATAGTGTGGCGGTCAGCGGCCATCAAGTCTTTCGAAAATCGACGCTGTCGGAGCGCAGGACGAAAGTGCGAATGCCGCCCCAGACCGGCGCCAGGACTGCCCGCAATATCGCAGCAAGCCGAGGGTATGACCGTCAGCGGTACTTGCGGATGGTCAATGCCCGGACTCTCAAACGCAGCGCCCGCCATCGACCTCGATATTCACCCCGGTGATCATTGATGCTTCGTCCGACGCCAGGTAGAGGCAGGCGTTGGCCACGTCTTGCGCGGTGGAAAAACGCCCAAGCGGAATGGTGGCCATGAACTTCGCGCGCCGTGCTTCATCGACCTCGCCGCCGGCGAACGCGGCCGACAGCGCGGTATCCGGATTGAACACCGGGTTGACACAGTTCACCCGCACCTGGTCAGGCGCGAATTCGGCGGCCATCGACTTGCTCATCAGCACCACCGCGCCCTTGCTGGCGTTGTAGACGGTCAGGCCGGGGCGCGGGCGGATGCCGGCGGTGGAGGCGATGTTGACGATCACGCCGCCGCGCGCACGGCCCTGGGCACGGAACACCGGCAGCGCGTGTTGTGCCGAGAAATACACGCTCTTGACGTTCACATTGAAGCAGCGGTCGAAATCGGCTTCGCCGACCTCGACGAACGGCCGGTTCACGTGGGTCCAGCCGGCATTGTTGACCACGCAATCGAGCCCGCCGAAATTCTTCTGCGCCGCGCCGATCATCGCCGTCCAGCCGGCGTTGGTGGTGACATCGGCCTGCTGGAACACCGCGCTGCCGCCAGCGGCAGTGATCGCCGCCACCGTGGCTGCGCCGCCGGCGGGGTTCAAGTCGGCGACGATCACTTTCGCGCCTTCGGCGGCGAAGCGGGTGGCGATGCCGACGCCGATGCCGGAACCGGCGCCGGTGACGATGGCGACTTTGTCTTTGAGGCGCATTTGTCTCTCCAGGGTAAGTTGTGTGGTGGGGTGTTCGCAAAGCGCACAACGCGCGTGCAAAACAAATGGCCGGCGCAACATTGATGTCCGGCGCCATGCAAGAAGCGAAAGCGGCGTTAATTGTAGTCTGGGGTTTTCAAACTTCGCCGTAAGGTACAGTTGCCTGACCATGAACAGGCTCACAGGCAGTGAGACATAGCCATCCGCGCGCGCGCCGGCGCAGGGTGGTGCTGGCCGGATTCGCGGCCGTGTTGGCTTGCGCGTTGCTGGTTGCCATTTCCCGGGTGACGGAGAAAGCCGGCCTCGCGCTGCTGGACACGCAACTGGGGCTTGTCGCCGGCCATTTTCCGCGCATCGCGAAGCGTGAAGTTGTGGTGGTCGGGATAGACGAGGCAACCAGGCGCAGCGTGACGGAGCCACTGGCGCTGTGGCACGTGCATTTCGGGCGCCTCTTGCAGGCATTGTCTCTTGCGGAGCCGGCGGTCATCGGGCTGGATGTGCTGTTTCCGGAACGCTCCTACGATGATCTGATTCCAGGGCAGGACCTGCACTTGCTGCGCGGCGTGGTGGCCGCACGCGCAGCCGCGCCGGTTGTCATCGGGCGAGGCATCGATGAACAGGGCATGCCGCGCAAGATCCTGCCGGCGGTGGCGTCCTTGGTCGGCGCCGATTCGCTCGGCTACATCGCATTGCCGGTCGATGCCGATGGCGTCGTGCGGCGCTTCCGCGAGGATCTCGGGCAGGCGGGCGAACCGGTGGTGACACTTGCCGGGGCGATGGCGCGCAAGCTCGGCATGCAGCCACGCAGCGGCATCATCGACTATGCCATCGGGCCGCTGGCGCCGCGGCTGTCGATGAAACAGGTGCTCGAATGGCATGCTGCCGGTGACGTTGCGGCGCTACGCCGGGCGATCGCGGGAAAGCTGGTGCTGGTGGGCGACATTTCGCGCTTCGATGACCGCTTCCGGCAGCCGGTCAACCTGGCGCCGTGGGAGGTCGGCAACGGCAATCGCATACCGGGCGTGCTGATTCACGCCCAGGTGGTGCGCAGCCTGGTCGATCGTGGACTAATCACGGTGGCGCCGGTTGCATGGGTCGCTGCCGCGACCTTGCTGGTCACTTTGCTATGGTTCATTCCGATGCATGGATGGATCGTCACCGGCGCCGTCGCAGCGACGCTGACCTTGCTCTACGGGGCGAGCACCGCGCTGCTTGCCGGTGGCGTTCATCTGAATGTATTTGATGCGATGCTGATCGGCGCCATCGCGATCATCGGGCGCTGGATGGTCGAGGCGGGATTGCACTTGGGTGAGAGGCTCGCCCTGCGACGGACGTTTTCCGGCTATGTCGGGCCGCAACTGCTGCGTGAAATTCTCGCCGGGCGCGTGCACGGCGGGCTTGGCGGCGAACTGCGCACCGTCGCGGTCCTGTTTGCCGACATGCGCGGCTTCACCAGCACCAGCGCGGCGCTGGCGCCGGCGGAGGTGATCGAGCTGCTGAACCGCTATTTCGAACGCGCGGCGGAGGCGATCCATGCCGAAGGCGGCATGCTCAACAGCATCATGGGTGACGGCCTGATGGCGATTTTCGGGGCGCCCAAGGCGATGACCAATCCGAGTGTCGCCGCATTCGCCGCCGCGCGGCGCATGCTCGAAATGCTGCCGCAACTCAATGCCGAACTGGCCACCGAAGGCCGGCCGCAGATCGCCATCGGCATCGGCATCAATGTCGGCGAGGCAGTCGTCGGCCATGTCGGTTCGAGTGCCCGCCACGAGTACTCGGCGATCGGCGACACCACCAACATCGCGGCGCGCCTTGAGCAACTGACCAAGGAACTCGGCGTGCCAATGGTCTGCTCGCGGGCGGTGGCCGAGGCGCTGGGATTTCCGCCCGGGTTGACGAGTCTGGGCGAACAGCCGATTCGCGGCCGGGCGAACCTGGAGGTGTTCGGTTGGGGGCAGGCAACGCCGAACCGGTGAAAGCTGTGCGTTTGCGCACCTGCCGGCGCTGCTGCGGTGTGAGCCGGGCAAGGGGCGGAGTATCTTGTGTCGGGTGGACGGTTGACGCGAATCGTCCGCCTCGCGGGGAGTGCGAAACATGATTGCAACTGCTCGGGTTCTTGTTATTTTGGTTGGCTGCATTGCGGCATTCGCTTCGGCGGCGAACGCCAAGCCGGCCGCGATCGTCACTGACATACAAGGGCGTGCCACTTTGATTCGCGGCGCCCAGTCGGTGCAGGTGGCGCTGCTGACCGAGATCGGTGACGACGAGGTGGTGGAGCTTGGCGACGCGGCGCGGCTGGTGTTCATTCATTACTGGCCGGGCCACGAGTACACGCTGAAGGGGCCGGGCAGGGTGCGCGTGGGCTTCGGTTCACTCGAGACTCTCGCCGGCGCGCCGCCCGAACGGCGCGAGGCGCGCGCCGGCGTGCGGGTCAATCCGTCCGGGCTGGTGCAGGCCGGGGTGCAGATGCGCGGCCTGGCGCAACCGCCGATCAGGCTCGTCCATCCGGTAGGGGTTCGCTTGCTTGAGACGCCGACGGATTTTCGCTGGCAGGCGCGGGAGCCGTTCGCCGAGTACAACTTTTCATTGTCCGCCGACAATGGCGCGGTGCTCTACGAGGTGCGCAGCCGCGAAGGGCGCGTCGCGTTGCCCGCGTCAGTCCGGCTCGCCGCCGGCGGGCGTTATGCCTGGCGCGTCACCGCTACCGATAGCCAGGGACTGGAGCGCACCGCGATCGCCGGGTTCACGACCGCCAGCGCAGAGCTTGCCGAAGAGGTGCGCCGCTTCCGCCCGCCGGAGCAGGCGGCGGTATCGGAACTGGTGGCGTATGCCTTGTGGCTGCGGCAGGAGCGCTTGCAGGGCGAGGCCGAGCGCTACTGGCGCTTGGTGCGGGAAAAACGGCCCGGCGAGCCGGGTCTGGCGGGAATGATCGAAACGTCGGGTGACGGACGCAATTGACGCGGCCAACTTCGAAACGACGACGGCGGGCGAGCGCGGCTGAAACCGGCGAGGCGCATAGGCGGTGTCGGGTCGGCAATGAGCCGACACCGCCCAATAAGGATCGCTAGCGTTTCAGGAAAAACGCGTGCGCGTAGGTACGCTCGTCGGTCCGCCCGACATAGTCGATCGCGCGCTTCGCCGCCCAGGTGGTCACCTGATGATGCACCGGCACCAGCACGGCGTCATCGACCACGATCTTGACTGCGTCCTGGAACAGTTGCGAGCGCTTCTTGTCGTCCACCGTGCGCAGGCCCTCTTCCATCAGCGCGTCCATTTTCGGATTGCAGTAGGAGGGGTAGTTGATCACGCCGAAGCCTTTGTCCTTGTTTTCGCAGGCGAGCAAGGCGCGCAACGGCGATGAAGCCTCGCCGGTCTGCGCACCCCAGCCAACCAGGGTCACCGAGAATTCCTTCTTGGTGGCGCGTGGAAAATAGACCGCCAGCGGCATCGCATCAATCTTTGCCTTGACGCCGATGCGCGCCCACATCTGCGCGATGGTCTGCATGATCTGGTCATCGTTCACATAGCGGTTGTTGGGGCCGTGAAAGGTCAGCGAAAAGCCGTTCGGGTAGCCGGCCTCGGTCAACAGCTTTTTCGCGCCGTCGGCATCGAACACCGGTTTTAAGGTCGGGTTGTGGCCGAACAGCGCCGGCGGCACCAGGTTGGCCGTCGGCAGCGACAGGCCTTCCATCAGGCGGTCCTTGATGGCATCGCGATTGACCGCCATCGACAGCGCCTTGCGCACGCGGATGTCGCGCAACGGGTTCTTGTCCAGCGGCTTGCCGTCGTTGTCGAACACGAACGGCGTCTTCTCGCGCTGATCCAGATTGAAATAGATCATGCGATGCGACACCTTGGAAAAGAAATTCAGGTTCTGGTTGTCGCGAATCCGTTTCAGGTCGGCGGTCGGCACGTTTTCGATCGCGTCGACATCGCCCGACAGCAAGGCGGCGACCCGGGTCGGGTCGGCGGCGATGAAGCGCAGCGTTACCTTGCCCCAGGCGGGCTTGGTGCCCCAGTAAGTCTCGTTGCGCTCCAGTTCGACGCGATCATCGCGCGCAAAGCGCACGAACTTGAACGGGCCGGTGCCCGACATTCCCTTGCCAGTGGCAAAGTCTTCGCTGGCCAGGCCCTGCGGCAGGGTGCCGGCGGTGGCCTTCTTGCTGACGATGAATACCGCCGTCAGGTCGGGCAGCATCAGCGGATACGGCGTCGCGGTCTTGAAGCGGATGGTCAGCGGATCGATGATCTGCTTGGAGACGATCGCCTTGGTGTAGGAATCGAAGCGGCCGGGGCTGTTGGCGATCAGCGGGATGCGGTCGATCGACCAGGCTACGTCGTCAGCGGTGAAGTCCGAACCGTCATGGAACTTCACACCACGGCGCAGCTTGAATTCCCAGGTGAGTTCGTCGACCAGGCGCCACGATTCGGCCAGGCCGGGCATCGGCTTGCTGTCCGGGTCCATCTTGACCAGGGTTTCGAACATGTGGTCGGAGACGTTGATGTTCGGAAACAAATTGAAAAAATGCGGGTCCATCGAGCTTGGCGGTGCGCTCATGGCAAGCCGTAAGTCCTGGGCATGGGCGGTACCCAGGCTGATGCCGAGCATGAGAGCGGCAGCGGCGAGTGCGCGGTGAAGTGGTCGGACAATGGGCATCGGGATCTCCGTAGAGGGGGGGCGGGACCAACAGGCTTGGCGACCGGTTTATAGCAGAAAAGGCGGGCGCTGCTGCGATCCGATGCCAGCCGGCGGCGGGCGAGGCCGGCCGCGCCACAGCATTTTCCGAGGGTACTCATTGCTCGCGCCGGATCGCTGCATCGACATGTTCACGCGTCAATGGCGCGGCGAACAGTTCGATGAAATCGTAGGTGAATCCGCGCAAGTACGCGCCTTCGCGCAGCGCCAGATAAGTGGTGCGCTCGCTGAACAGGTGCCCGGCGTCGATCCTGCGCAAGCGCTTGTCGCGGGTGTCGTCGAAGGCGATGGAATTGAGGATCCCGACGCCCAGGCCCAGTTCGACATAGGTCTTGATCACGTCCGAATCGATCGCCGACAACACGATGTTGGGCGAAAGTCCTTGCGCGGCGAACGCCTGATTGATGGTCGAGCGGCCGGTGAAGGCGCTGTCGTAGGTGATGATCGGGTAGGCGGCCAGGGCTTTGAGGGTGAGCTTGCCGCCGGCCAGCAACGGGTGCTTCGGCGGCACCACCACCACATGATGCCAGCGATAGCAGGGCAGGGCGATCAATCCGGGTGTGTGGTCGATCGATTCAGTGGCCACCGCGATGTCGGCCTGGCCGTCCATCACCATCCCGGCGATCGCCGGCGGTGTGCCCTGGACGATCGCCAGCCGCACCTTCGGGTAACGGCGCTTGAATTCGCCGACCGCGGGCGGCAGCGAATAGCGCGCCTGGGTGTGGGTGGTGGCGATGGTCAGGCTGCCGGACTTCTGGTCGGCGAATTCGCTCGCGGTCTGCTTCAGGTTCTCGGTTTCGAGCAGCAGGCGCTCGATCACCTGCAGCACCGCGCGGCCCGGTTCGGTGAGCTGGGTGATGCGCTTGCCGAAGCGCACGAAGATTTCCACCCCGAGTTCGTTTTCAAGCTCGCGAATCTGCTTGGAAACCCCTGGTTGCGAGGTGTGCAACGCGGCGGCCGCAGCCGTCAGGTTGAGTCCCTGGCGCACGGTTTCGCGCACATAGCGCAATTGCTGGAAGTTCATGTTAATAACAATCTGGTCGATCAATGCGGAAGTTTAGCGCATGAGGTTATTTGCAAGAGCGGCGCCCGCGGTCCGATTTTGCTGCGTGCTATCATTTTTGGTCCATGAATGTCGTCTCAGCAATGCCGGGCAGCGCCGCCGACTACCGTTTGCTCTATGTCAGCGTCGCCGGGTCGTTGCTGGTGCATCTGGCTATCGTCATCGGTGTGCAGCGCGCGCCGCCGAAAGAGCCGCCGCCGCGCATCACCGCGACCCTGCGCGAAGTGGCACCGCCGGCGGCGCCGGCGCAACCGGCGGCACCGCAATCGGCGCCCGAGCCGACCCCGCCGCCGCCCGCGCCTGCCCCGCCTCCCCCGCCGCCGCCGCCGAAACCGGAAACACGCGCGCCGACCCCGCCTGACCCGAAGAAGGCGACCGTCAAGGCCGAAGAAAAGCCGCCCGAGCCGCGACTGGTTGCGCCGCCGGCGCCCGCTGCGTCGGCACCGGCGGTCGCAGTCCCGCTAGCGCCAGCCGAGCCAAAACCCGAAGCCAGGCCGGAGGCAAAGTCGGAGCCGCGGGTCGAGCGCGATGCGCCAAGGCCGGTGCCGCCGGCCGCGCCGGCGCCGGCCGCGACGCCGACCGAACCCTCGGAGCGCGAACTCGTCGGCCGCTACCAGCAACAACTCGCCGACATCATCGAAACCCGCAAGCTCAAGCGCTATCCGAACGACGCCATGCAAAACGGCTGGGAAGGCACCGCCACGGTCATGCTGAAGATCGGCACCGACACCAAGATCGCCGGCGTTGAGATCGCGGTGTCATCCGGCCACGAAATCCTGGATGAGCAGGCGCGCATTTCGATTTCCAGGGCCAAGCCCTTCGTGCAGGTGCCGGAAGGGCTGAAGGGGAAGATGTTCGAGGCGCGGGTGCGGGTGGTGTTCAGTTTGAAGAATTAGGGCGGGTTGGTTTGCCGGCGGATGGCTCGTGACGTTGGTGAATGCAACGGAAAACGGGGCATCGGGGGCGAGTTGGTTTTGGTTGAAAAATCGCCTCCCCTGGACTGATTTCCAGGCTGTGCACAGAGCAGCCTCGCACCCCGGATTCGGAATGCAAACGATTCGTCCGGTATGAAAATGCTAGCATTGCATGCATAGCTGCAAATTAAGGCACTTTCACATGAGCACGCTGACGATTCGAAACATCGAGCCCCTGATCAAGGACAAACTGCGCATGGCAGCGGCCGCGCATGGCCGCTCGATGGAGGAGGAGGTTCGCTCGATACTTCGTAACGCATTGGCACAGCCGGCTGTTGCCGGTGGCCTGGGCAGCCGCATTCACGCGCGCTTTGCGGCCTTGGGCGGGGTGGACCTGGCGTTGCCGGCGCGAGCCGATGCGGCGCGCGCTGCGGTGTTTGACGGCGGTGATCCTGCGTGATCGCCCTCGACACCAACGTGGTGTCGGAAATCATGCGCCCGCAGCCCGCGGCTGCGGTGCTGTCCTGGTTGGACGCCCAGGTGGCCAACGAGCTGTGGTTGACATCCACGATCGCGGCGGAGTTGATGTTCGGTGTCGCCCGCTTGCCGGATGGTGCACGCAAACAGCGGCTTGCGCTCGCAGTCTCCACCATGCTCGATGCGGACTTTGCGGAGCGGGTGTTGCCGTTCGACCTGGCGGCGGCGTCGGTCTATGCGGACTTGCTTGCACAGCGTGAACGGGCGGGCCAATCGCTTGCCATGGCTGACGCTCAAATTGCCTCCGTTTGTCTGCTGCACGGCGCGACCCTGGCCACGCGCAACGAGAAGGATTTCGCTGGGCTTGGGCTGATGATCGTCAATCCGTGGGGTGCGGGGATGCCACACGGGGGGTAGGACTCGTCGCGCAAGCGGCAATACCAGCCTTGCAAGGACGTTCTGCCTATCGGCGCCCGTCAACCGTCCTTTTCAAGGTGTTTATTCAAGAGTTCAAGCAAGGCCTGCGGCGCTTCCTCCGGCACGTAATGCCCGCAGCCCTCGATCACCCGGCCTGTCACGTCCGCGGCGATCCTGCGCACCGCCTCGATCATCGAGCCACCAACCCCGGCGGCGCCGGCGACCGCGAGCACCGGCATCGGCAACGGCGGCGCGCTGACCAGCCGCTCGACTTGCGCGATGGTCTCCGGCAAGGCGCGGTAGTAGCCGACCGCCGAGGCGATCGCGTCGCCGCCGCGATAGACGCGTGCGTACTCGTCGAAATCGGCGTCGCTGAAGACTCCCGGAGTCGGCGTGCGCGATTCGAACAGCCATTTCAGGAATTCACGCTCCCGACCTTCGATCAGGGTCTCGGCCAGGCCCGGCAGCAGGTTGAACGCGAAATGCCAGGTGCGGTTGGCGGCGGCCGGATTGAATGGCGGCCACGGCACAAGGCCAGGGATCACGGCGTCGATCAGGGTCAGGCTGCGCACCCGCGCGGTCTGCTGCAATGCCATCGGGTAGCCGAGCCACATGCCGATGTCGAAGCCGACGATGTCGAGCCGATCGATCGCCAGCGCATCAACGGCGCTCCAGACGATGCGGGCCACGCCCTCGATGTCGTAGCACGGTGCCGGCTTGCCGGAGTCGCCCAGGCCTGGCGGATCCAGGGCGATCACCCGATAGCGCGCGGCCAGCGGTGCGAACAGGTGGCGCCACACGTGCACCGATTGCGGCCAGCCGCCGATAAGGAGCAGCGGCCGCCCGCTACCGGCTTCGACATAGTGGAGCCGGGTGCCGCCGGCGGTGAGCATGCCGCTCCTGGCATGCGGCGAAAGGCGGGTGGGATCGTAGGTGTTCATGGGTCAGCCCGGATGCCAAAGGTCTTGATCGGCCCCGACCACTTGGCAACCTCGTCGGCGAGAAGCTTGGCCGACTGTTCCAGCGACGCCGGCATCGGCTCGAAGCCCTGGCGCGCAAGGTTTTCCTTCATCGACGCCAGGTCGAGAATCTTCGCGATTTCGCTGTTCAGGCGCCGCATCACCGCGTCCGCGGTCGCGCGCGGTGCGGCGACTGCGAACCAGTAGCTCGCATCGAACGACGGCCCGCCGTTCTCGGCGAGCGTGGCCAGCTCGGGCGCCAATCGCGATCGTTGCGGCATTGCAACCCCGAGGCTGCGCAGCCGGCCGCTGCGCAAATGCGGCAGCGCCACGCTGAGCGGCACGAACGCGATCTCGATCTGGTCGCCCAAGAGGTCGGTCACCAACGGCGCGGTGCCCTTGTACGGAATATGCGTGAAGGTGGCGCCGATCTCGCCGGCCAGGCGGGCGGAAGCCAGATGATGTGGCGAGCCATTGCCGACGGTACCGGAATTGACCTTGCCGGCTGCGCTCCTGGCGTCCTGCACCAGTTCCCTGAATCCGCCCGGCGGCGCCTTGCGGCTGGCCACCAGCGCCATCGGCACCGACGCCAGCGTTGCCACCGGCACCAGGTCGCGATCCGGGTCGAACGCGGTGGCGATCTGCATCACCGGGTAGAGGCGCAGGTTGTTGGCGATCACCACCAGGGTATGGCCGTCCGGCGCGGCGCGCGAGACTTCGCCCCAGGCCACCAGGCCGCCGCCGCCGGGACGATTTTCCACCAACACCGGTTGGCCGAGCGCTTCGGCCAGTCGCTGGCTCAAGGCGCGCGCTGCACCGTCGGTGCCGCCGCCGGGTGGAAACGGCACCACCAGTCGAATCGGTCGGGCGGGGTAGTCCTGCGCTTGCGCGACGCTGCCGCTCGAACCGAAGATGATCGCCGCACAGGCGAAGAGGCCCTTGAACGCGAGCCGGGCGTTTGGTCGAAGCCGGCGAAGGATGGTGGTCATGGCGCAATGTCTCCCGATCTGGCCTGCGTGTCGTTGCCGCTGCTGTCGCGCGGCGATCAGCATGCGCTCGATGAATCAGAATACAGGCTTGCGCCGAACCGCGGGTGCAAGGCCGGCTGCGATGCCGATGATCGTCGTTCAGGGCGTCCGCGGCAGCTGGCCCTGGCGCGGCCGGACGGCTGGCGAACCGGGCCAGGTCGATGCGGATGGCTGCAATTCGCGTGACCTGTCGTCGCCGGCATTCGAAGCTGCAGGCGGCACCCCGCTGCCCGCTCGCAAATAGCGGAAAATATCGCGGCGCGGCCACGTTGATCCCCGTGGCGCGCTCAACATGCCGCCGGCGATCACGATTGTTGCAAGCCCACGCTCTTGTTCAATGATTCACTACCAGCACATCGTTGCCCCCTACCGCCGGTACCTGGCCAGTCTCGGTGAGGAGTTCGACGTCAGCGCCCGAGCGGCGATTGCCGACCTGTGCGCGGGCAAGACCGAGCTTGCCGCCGCTGCGCTCCTCGCCCTTGGCGCCGACGACTCGACCAATCCGCATCTGCAGGCGGCACTCGGATTTGCGGCCTATCAGCGGCGTGACGGGCCGGGCGCCATCGGCCATCTGCAGCGCGCACTTGAACTCGCGCCGGCAGATGCGCATCATCGCGCGCTGCTTGCGGTGTGCCAGCTCGGCATGCAGCTTTTCGATCCGGCGATTGCGAACTTCCTCGTTGCCTTGCGCATCGCGCCAAACCTGCACGTCGCACACACGCTTCTGTGGTCGGCGCTCGAGGGCGGGGGCCGGCTTGAGGAGGCGGTCAGCGCCTTGAAGCGCACACTGATTGAAGATTGGCGCGCCGCGCGCTCCGAGCCGCCAGAGGCCAGGGTCGATATCGAGGAAACCACGCTGTGCATCGTCGATTGCGCCAACCATGCGCTGGCGGAACGCGCGCTTCGCCTGAGCATGTCCGGCTGCCGGTTCGAGCAGGTCAAATGGCTGACCGATCACGCAGTCGCGGTTGCTGGGGTGGAAACGGTGTTGATTCCGCCGATCCGTTCGGTGGAGCAGTATTCCCGCTTCATGGTCAAGGATCTGCTGGCCTATATCGATACCGAGTTCGTCCTGACCATCCAGTGGGACGGTTACGTGGTCAACCCGGCCGCCTGGACGCCGGAATTCCTGCTGTTCGACTACATCGGCGCACGCTGGGATTCGCGCTCCCATACGCTGCCGCATCATAACGTCGGCAATGGCGGCTTCTCGCTGCGTTCGCGCAGCCTGCTCGAAGCGCTGCAGGACCCGGCGATCAACACCTGGCATCCCGAAGACCGGGCGATCTGCCGCGATCACCGCAGTTTTCTCGAGGACCGGCACGGCATCGTGTTCGCGCCCGACGACATCGCCGATCGCTTTTCCTTCGAGCACCTTGAAACCGCCGCCTCGCCGTTCGGATTTCACAGTCTGACCAACCTGGCGCGCTTCGTCAGCGCGCCGGGTTGGCCCAGCCTGGATTTCTTTTTCGGCCGACCCTGAAGCAGGCCCTGCCGGCTTGCCCGTCGCAATCGCGGCTAGGCCGCTCGCTGCGCCACCTGGGCGAACGCCACCACATGATCGACTTCCAGCCGAATCCCGATCTTTTCGCCGATCGCATGATTGTGATGCGACGGCACCAGCGCCAGCACTTCGCGGCCCGATGGCAGGCGCAGGGTGTAGAGGAACTCGGCGCCGCGAAAGGCCTTGCGCAACACTTCGGCCTGCAGCGGCGAGGCATCGTCGTGGATCACATCGTCCGGGCGCAGCAGCACGTCGACCGCGCAACCTTTGCCACAGGCATCACAGCCCTGGTGGCAGGGCAGGGGAATGTCGCCGGCGAGTTCGCCGAATTCGATCTGCACCTGGTTGTCGGGCAGCACTTTGCCGCTGACGAACACGCCCTGGCCGATGAAGTCGGCGACAAAGCGGTTGGCGGGCCGGTGATAGAGGTTGTAGGCGGCATCCCACTGTTCGATGCGGCCCTGGTTCATCAGGCCGATCACATCCGCGATGGCGAAGGCCTCGTGCTGGTCGTGGGTGACCAGAATGGCGGTGGTGTTGGCGGCCTTCAGAATTTCGCGCAGTTCCAGGCTCAGGCGCTCGCGCAGTTCGGTGTCGAGATTGGAAAACGGTTCATCGAGCAACAACAGTTCGGGACGTGGCGCCAAGGCTCGCGCGAGAGCGACGCGCTGTTGCTGGCCGCCGGAGAGTTCATGCGGATACTTGCCCGCACTGCCGATCAGGCCGGTCAGCGTCAGCAGTTCGGTCACGCGGGACGCACGCTCTCCCTTGCTGCCGCCCTTGAGTCCAAAGCCGATGTTGGCCGCCACGTCGAGGTGCGGAAACAGCGCATAGTCCTGAAACACCATGCCGATCCGGCGCAGTTCCGGCGCCAGGGTCATTCCCGGGCGACTGATGACGCGCCCTTCGAGGCGTACTTCGCCGGCCAAAAGTGGTTCGAATCCGGCCACTGCGCGCAGGGCGGTGGTCTTGCCGCAACCGCTCGGGCCCAACAGGCAACCGATCTGGCCGCGCTCAAGTTTGAACGAGACCTCGCGCACTGCGTCCACCGCGCCATAGGCGACGCGGATGCCGGCAAGTTCGAGCAGCGGGTTGACGATCGGCTTGACCATGTTCAGGAGATCAGGGTTGTTGGTGGCGATACAAGTGGGCGCGGGCAGTAGTCCCAACTGGTGCGGCAAATGACGATTCAAATCGGCCGCCGCAGCGAATTGAAGCTTGCGAAACCGGAATAACCGGAATTGCCCGCCTTTGTTGATTATAATTCGCATTTGCGTTTAGGTGCCCGTCCGTACATTGGCTGAAGCGTTCGTCGACCGGCAGGCAACCCCGGGGCATGCTCCATGGCCGGGCGCATACCGGCCGGCGACGGTCCGCAAGCGCCGGGCGCTGCGAAATCACGCGTGACATCCTCCCGCCTCCTGCACCTGATCGCCGCGGCTACGGCCCTGCTGCTGGTTCTGCCCTTGCTGGCGGTGGCCTTGCTCGCCCTCGGCGGGCCGGGAAGCGGCACCGAGACAGGCGCCTGGTCGCATCTGGTGGCGACCGGCCTGGGCTCCTACACGCTCAACTCACTGGGCTTGATCCTGATGGTAGGCCTGGGGGTGATGGCGGTCGGGGTTGGCGCCGCCTGGCTGACCGCGCTATGTGAATTTCCCGGCCGCCGCATCCTGCAGGCGGCGCTGGTGTTGCCGCTGGCCTTGCCCGGCTATGTGATCGCCTATGCCTACACCGACTTCCTGCAGTTCGCAGGCCCGGTGCAAACCACGCTGCGCGCACTGGCCGGCGTCGACGGTGCCGGCTGGAAGGCGGCCGGGTACTGGTTCCCGGAAATCCGTTCACTGCCCGGCGCGGCCCTGATGTTCGTGCTGGTGCTCTACCCCTATGTTTACCTGCCGGTGCGCGCCGCGTTCGCCAGCGGCGGCGCCAACCTGACCGAGGCCGGGCGCACGCTCGGTCTTGGCCCATGGGCCGCATTCGCCAGGGTAGCGCTGCCGCTGGCGCGCCCGGCGATGGCCGCCGGTTGCGCGCTGGCGCTGATGGAAACCCTGGCCGATTACGGCGCGGTGGCGCATTTCGCGGTCGACACCTTCACCACCGGCATCTACAAGGCGTGGTTTGGCCTGGGCGACAAGGGGACGGCGGCGCGCCTGGCCTGCCTGCTGCTGCTGTTCACCCTGGTGCTGGTGAGCCTGGAGCGCGTCAGTCGCGGTCGCGCCCGCTTCGCACCGGGCAGCGCGCGCAGCGCGCACGCCGCGTTTCGCTTCAGCGGCATGCGTGGCGTGGCGGCGGCTTGTGCTGCCGGCCTGCCGGTCCTGCTGGGGTTTGTGTTGCCGGTGCTGATTCTTGGGCGACTGGCCTGGCGGGATTCCGATGCGCTCGACTGGCCCCGCTTTGCCGTACTGGCCGGCAACAGCGTGCTGGTGGGCACGCTGGCGGCACTGGTCGCGGTGCTTGCGGCATTGCTGATCGCCTACAGCGCGCGCCTTGATCAGCGCATGCAATTGTTCGGGCGCATCGCCACGCTCGGCTACGCGGTGCCCGGTGCGGTGATCGCCGTCGGCGTACTGGTGCCTCTGGCCGGGTTCGATAATTGGCTTGACGCCTTGATGCGCGAGCATTTCGGGGTGCGCACCGGTCTGCTCCTGACCGGCAGCGTGGCGGCGCTGGTGCTGGCCTACGCCGCACGCTTCCTGGCGGTGGCACTCAACAATATCGAAGCCGGGCTGGCGCGCGTGACGCCGTCGATGGATGATGCCGCGCGCGCAATGGGGCTGTCGGCCGGCGCCACCGCCTGGCGCGTGCATGCGCCGCTGATCGCCAGAAGCCTGGCCATTGCCGGGCTGCTGGTATTCGTCGATGCGCTGAAGGAACTTCCGGCTACGCTTGCGGTGCGGCCGTTCAATTTCGATACCCTGGCGACCCATGCCTACACGCTCGCCAAGGACGAGCGGCTGGGCGAGGCAGCCTGGCCTTGTCTGGCGATCGTGCTGGTCAGCCTGGGGCCGGTGCTGCTGGTGTCCAAGGCGCTGGCGGCGCATCGCCCGGGCGGCCGCGCGGCGCCGTAGCAGGGTGTTTTTGCTAAAGTTCACCTTCCGGGACACCCGTTGTCGCACTTGGCCGCTTGTCTTGTTGAGCGTCCAGGCATACGCTTTGGCGCTGGCGCGAAGAAAGATCGCAATATATGTTCGAACTTGACCCCGAAGAATCGCAGGAGTCCGCTGCGCGCATCGCGCGGCTGGAGGCGCGCGTGGCGGCGCTGGAAAGCGCGCTGGCGGCATTGACCGCACAGGCCGGTATCGCCGCACCGGGGTTCGAGGTCACGCAAAAGCTGCCGGTGATGACGGGGCCGGAGGTGCCAGAAAAAAAATGGTCGGACCCCGACCATTTCAGCCTGACCGGCGCTTTTGCGACGCTCGACAGCAAGGTCGCCGAGGCGGCTGCCGCCGAGAGTTCGATTGGCCGAAAAAGCGTATTCGATACCGCCTCGGTCGAGATCGATGCGACGCTGATCGATCGCGCCCATGCCCGCCCGCCGCCGGTCAAGTTGCATGTGCGGGCGGATATCGAAGACCTGCACCCGAAGATCGCGGAGCGCATCACCAAGACATGGCGTACCGGCGAACTGCGGCAATACCTGAGCAAGCTGATCGTCGACGAGCGCGGCGATCGTGCCGGTTTTTCGATGAACGTCATGAGCGAATTGCTGCTCCTGAGTTCGATCCTCGAAGAGCCGGAAGACCACGATAAATGGGACGCCAACGCCCGCACGATTTAAGGGAATGCTGAACCTGCCCGCAAGTCGAAAAAGCCGTTTCTGCCACCGATTGAATAAAAATGAATTCGGCTCGGTAGCCTGCACGCCAGGGACTTGTTCAGTGTTTCAGGCGGTTGGCGATCCCGCGGTGCCTGCAGCGCAACGCCTGCTGCCCGCCGCTGTCGTCAGGCGCACACCTGCTGCAACAATCGATCCATGAACGACTCGCACTGCGCAAGCTGTTCCAGGTCGCAATACTCGTTCGGTTTGTGCGCCTGCTCGATCGAGCCCGGCCCGCAGATGATCGAAGGCAGGCCGGCCTGTTCGAACAGGCCGGCTTCGGTGGCATAAGCCACCTTGGCGGTGCGCGGGTTGCGCGCCAGCGCGATCGCAAGTTGCGTCACCGCGTCGGTGTCGCCGGCGTTCGAGCCGGGCGCGTCGGAGGTCAGGCGGATGTCGATGCCGGCCTCGTCCGCCACTTTTTTCATTTCCGGCTCGAGCGCCCGGGCAAAGCCGCGCACCTCGTTTTCAATGGCATCCGGGTCGGCCCCCGGCAGATAGCGGAACTCCCAGTCGAACACGCATTCGCGTGGCACGATATTGGTGGCCGTGCCGCCCTTGATGGTGCCGGTCTGCAGGGTCGTGAAAGGCACGTCGAAGCCGTTGTCGCGGGTCTCGACCTGGCCCATGCGATCGGCGATATGGCGGATCTGCGTGATCATTCGCGCCGCATATTCGATCGCGTTGACGCCCAGCGGCGTGAGCGCCGAATGCGCCTCGCGGCCATGCACGGTGCAGCGGAACGAGCGCTTGCCCTTGTGGGCGACGATCACCTGCATCGAGGTCGGCTCGCCGACGATCACGCCGGCCGCCTTGAAGCCCTGGCGCGACAGCTGTTCGATCAGGCCGCGCACGCCGACGCAACCGACTTCCTCGTCGTATGACAGGGCGAAGTGCAGCGGCATCTTGAGATCGGCGGCGACAAACTTCGGCGTCATCGCCAGCGCCACGCCGATGAAGCCCTTCATGTCGCAGGCGCCGCGCGCGTACAGCCGGCCGTCGCGGATGGTCGCCTTGAACGGGTCGCTGTCCCAGGCCTGGCCATCGACCGGCACCACGTCGGTATGGCCGGAGAGCACGATGCCGGGCCGCGCGGCGGCCGCTGCGCCGGGGCCGTCGCGGCCATGAATGGTGGCGAACAGGTTGGCCTTGCGGCGTTCGGCGTCGTACACCAGGGTCGATTCGACGTCATGGCGCTTGAGCCAGTCGCGCACCCATTCGATGAGTCCGAGGTTGGATTCGCGGCTGGTGGTGTCGAAGCCGATCAGTTGCTCGATCAGCGCCAGCGATTCGGGGCGGATGGGCGGCGGTGTCGCGGTGTTCATCTGGTTCCTCCGTCATTAAGGTGGCAGGCCGAGAGGCGTCCGGGGCCGATGCTCTTGAGTGCCGGTGCCTCGACCGCGCAGCGCGGGCCGGCCTCCGGGCAGCGGGGATGGAAATGGCAGCCGCCCGGCGGATTGAGTGGCGATGGTATCTCGCCCTTGATCGGAATGTAATCGCGCTTGCGACGGGTCAGGGACGGCACTTCGGACAGCAGCGCCCGGGTATAGGGATGGTTTGGTTCGGCATATACGGCGGCGGTCGGCGCCGACTCGACCACCCGGCCCAGGTACATGATGACCACCCGGTCGGAGAGGTGGCGCACGACGCCGAGGTCGTGGCTGATGAACAGGTAGGTGAGCTTCAGTTCGGCGCGCAACTGCATGAACAGGTTCAGCACCTGCGCCTGGATCGAAACATCAAGCGCGGCGACAGCTTCGTCGCAGACGATGAACTCGGGTTTCACCGCCAGTGCGCGGGCGATGCCGATGCGCGCCCGCTGGCCGCCGGAGAACTGGTGCGGGAAGCGCCGCGCCATCGCCGGGTCGAGTCCGACCCGGCCGAGCAGGGTCGCGACGTAATCATGCTGCTCCGAAGACCTGACCAGGCCATGTACCACCGGCGCTTCGCCGACGATATCGGTGACCCGCATGCGCGGGTTGAGCGAGGCATACGGATCCTGGAAGATCATCTGGATCTTCAGTTGCGCGGCGCGCGCGGCGTCGCCCTTCAGGCTGCGCGTGTCGGCACCCGACCACAGGCGCGTGCCTTCAGTCGGCGGATGCAGGCCGACCGCGATCCGCCCGAGGGTCGATTTGCCGCAACCCGATTCACCGACCAGGCCGACCACTTCACCGGCTTCGATCGCCAGGTCAACCCGATCGACCGCATGCACCACTTCTTCGCGGATGTTCGCGCCAAGCAGCCGGCCAAGCCTGGCCGCCGTGTCAAGCTGCTTGACAAAGCGCTTCGAAACGCCCTTGAGTTCGAGTAGCGGCGCAGTCATCGGGAAAGTTCGGCTGCATCCGGCAGCAGCAAGGGCTCGGAATGCGGGTGGAAGCAACGGGCGGCGTGGCCGTCGGGGCCGCTTTCGGCCGGCGGTTCGGCCGCGCAGCGGGCGTCGGCACGTGCGCAGCGCTCGCGAAAAGCGCAACCGGGGCCAAGGTTCAACAGCGATGGTGTCATGCCCGGTATCTGCGACAGCGGTCGGCCGCGCGGATTGCAGGCCGGCACCGAGGCGATCAGGCCGCGCGTGTAAGGGTGACGGGGCAGATCGAGCACCTGGGTGACGCTGCCGGATTCGACCACCCGGCCGGCGTACATCACGCATACGTGATCGGCGAGGCCGGCCACCACCGAGAGGTCGTGGGTGATCCAGATCAGCGCGGTGCCCGACTCGCGGCACAGCTTCTGCATCTCGAACAGGATCTGGCCCTGGATGGTGACGTCCAGCGCGGTGGTCGGTTCGTCCGCAATCAGCAGGTCGGGCTTGTTGAGCAGTGCCGTGGCAATCGCCACCCGTTGCCGCATGCCGCCGGAAAACTGGTGCGGATAACACAGCAGCCGTTCATCCGGCGAGGCGATGCCGACCTGCGCCAGGGCGGCCCGCGCGCGTTCCAGTGCCGCATGGCGACTGACCGACGCATGCGCCTGGATCGCCTCGATCATCTGGGTGTCGATGCGCAGCACCGGATTCAAGGTCATCATCGGGTCCTGGAAGATCATCGCGACCTGGCTGCCGCGACGTTTGCGCATGGCTTCGGCATCGAGCGTGCGCAGGTCGGTGCCGCCGAGCAGGATGCGCCCGCCCACCACCTTGCCTGGCGGGTCGATCAGGCCCATGATCGAATAGCCGGTCATCGACTTGCCCGATCCCGATTCGCCGACCAGGCCCATGATTTCACCGCGCCTGACGGTGAACGACACTTCGTTGACCGCCTTCACCACCCCCTGTTTGGTGAAGAAATGGGTCGAAAGTTCTTCGACGACCAAGGCTGGCGAAGTCATTGGTCCCCCCTCGTGCCAATGCGAGCCATCGTCCGCGCGGGAGATGCGGCGCTGCCTTCGGGCGGCCGGGCCGGCGCGGTCATTTCTTGAGCCTCGGGTTCAACACGTCGCGCAACTGGTCACCCACCAGATTGATGCTGACGATCATCAGCAGCAGGGCGACGCCGGGGAAGAAGCTGATCCAGTACTTGCCCGACAACATGTAGTTGAAGCCGTTGGCGATCAGGAGGCCCAGTGAAGGCTCGGTGATCGGCAGGCCGAGGCCGAGGAACGACAGGGTGGCTTCCAGGGTGATCGCCGAGGCCACCTGCACGGTGGCGATCACGATCAGCGGCGGCATGCAGTTGGGCAGCAGATGGCGGAACACGATGCGCGCCGGCGGCAGGCCCAGGACCTGCGCCGCCTCGATGTATTCGCGGCGCCGTTCGACCAGCGCCGCGCCGCGCACGGTGCGCGCGTAATAGGCCCATTGCACCGCCACCAGCGCGGTGATGATCTTGCCCAGGCCCTGGCCCAGCAATGCCAGCAACACCAGCGCGATCAGGATCGGCGGGAATGACAACTGGATGTCGGCCACCCGCATGATCAGGTTGTCGGTGCGCCCGCCGACATAGGCCGAGACCATGCCGGCGGTGGCGCCGAGCAACAGCGCCAGCACGGTGGCGGCGACACCGACAAACAGCGAGATGCGCAGGCCGTAGAAGATGCCGGACAGCATGTCGCGGCCCTGGTCATCGGTGCCCAGCGGCGCGACCTTGTTGTTGCCAAGCCTGGCGCCGGGCTCGAGCTTGGCGTCGGTGATGTCGAGTTGCGCCAGGTCGTAGGGGTTCTGCGGCGAGATCCAGGGCGCGGTGAGGGCGATCAGCAGGATCGCGAGCAGCACGATAGCGCCGGCGACCGCCAGCCGGTTTTCGCGGAATTCCTCGATGAAGCGCGCCAGGGGGGTCTGTTCAGCGATGGTCATGCGTGTCTTTCGGCGGCAGTCATGTTGCCCAGATGAAGCGGATCAGCGTGGTAGGCAGGGAAAACGCCAGGCCGTGACTGAACGATTCGAGGGAGCCGGCCGGTCGACCGCGCTTTTGCCGCCAGGCGCCGATTCCCGCCATCATCAGGCCGCAGGCGATCGGGATGCCGATCAACAGTGCGACGCGGGTGTCCAGCGTGCGCGCGAAGGAGGTCGGAAACAGCTGCAGGGAGACCGCGCCGATCACGCAGCTGGCCAGGGCGAACAGGAGAACCCGGGCAGTCACTGACAGCGGTTTGCGCGGCTCGGCCAGTGCGGCCCGGCTGCGCCCGGTCAAGCGGTTGATGATGCCGGCGAACGCATCGCCGATCAATTGTCCGACCAGTCCCAGCAACAACTCCGCGAGCGCGCCGAGAATCAGTTCCCCGAACAGTTCGAACAACAGGCCGAGGATGAATTCCATGCATCACGGCGCCGCGTCGGTCAGGCGCACGCGCGGGTCGAGCACCGAATACAGCAGGTCGACCACCAGGTTGACGAAGATGAACATGGCCACGATGATCATCAGGTATGCCACGATCACCGGTCGGTCGAGCACGTTGATCGAATCGATCAAAAGCTTGCCCATGCCGGGCCAGGCGAAAATGGTTTCGGTGACCACCGAAAACGCGATCACCGAGCCGAACTGCAGCGCGATCACGGTGACGATCGGAATCATGATGTTCTTCAGCACATGGACCAGCACGATGCGCGAGTTCGACAGCCCCTTGGCGCGCGCGAACTTGATGTAATCCATCAGCAGCGCCTCCTGCGTGCCGGAGCGCGCCAGGCGGATGATCAGCGCGATGTTGAGCAAGGCCAGGGTGAAGCTGGGCAACAGCAGGTGCCGCAGTCCCTCGATCGACAGGAAGCTGACCGGCACGCCGAACAACAGCGCGGTGGGGCCGCGGCCGTTGGACGGCAGCCAGCCGAGGAACACCGCGAACACCATGATCAGCATCAGCCCGACCCAGAAGGTGGGCAGCGAAAAGCCGAGGATCGAGGTGGCCATGATGGCGCGCCCGGCGAACGACTTTGGCTTGAGGCCGGCGTACAAACCCAGCGGCAGGCCGATGACCACCGCCATCAGGATCGCCAGCACCGCCAATTCGAGCGTCGCCGGCATCCGCTCGAAAATCAGCTCGATGGCGGGAATGTTGAAGGCGAACGATTTGCCGAGGTTGCCGGCGAGCGCCTGCTTGACAAACACGAAATACTGGAACCACATCGGCTTGTCGAGGCCGAGGCGCTCGATCGCCCCGGCGCGATCAGCCTGCGTCGCGTCGGGGCTGATCAGGATATCGATCGGGTTGCCGATCGCATAGACACCGGCAAACACCAGAAGCGACATCACGAACAGGACGACCACGCTCTGCAACAGGCGGCGAATGATGAATACAAGCATGAAAGTGGCGGAGAGAGGCAGCCGCAAAGGCCGTTGTTGTGCCGTTTAGTAACTTTCCCTGGCGGGCAATTTTCCGGCTCCGCCGGCGAATTCCCGCACTATCGATCCGGACAAAAGCATGTTCGCACCTTTGCCCGCCCCTGGTCGTGTCCGATCGCCACCGACTTCGAACACGAGAATCCTAACAGAGCCGCGCAGTGTTTTTTGCACCGCACGCCGACCGAGTGATCCTGCCGACGCGGGAATCCGGCGCGACCTGGTCGGAATATGACGAATTATCGCCGGACGTCCACCTTACAGGCTGCTGAATGTTTGTGCGCTGCAAAAGGGACTCTTATAATCGACAAACTGCATGCTGTGCTGTGTCGCGGTGCCGTGCGCGAATCGGCTGCAGCGCCCGATCATCCAGATTTGAACAGGGACCACCATGAACCTCGATCGCGTCGGCTCCGGCCGCGACCTGCCCCACGACTTCAACGTCATCATCGAGATTCCGATGAACGCCGACCCGATCAAGTACGAGGTCGACAAGGCCACCGGCGCCCTGTTTGTCGACCGCTTCATGGGCACCGCCATGCACTACCCGTGCAACTACGGCTACATCCCGCGCACCCTGTCGGATGACGGCGACCCGGTCGATGTGCTGGTGATCACGCCGTTTCCGCTGGTGGTGGGGGTGGTGGTGCGCTGCCGGCCGCTGGGCGTGCTGAAAATGGTGGACGAAGCCGGCGGCGACGAGAAACTGCTGGCGGTGCCGATCGACAAGGTGCTGCCGTGGTACAAGCATTGGCAAAAGCCCGAGGACATCAATCCGGAGCGGCTTTCGCAGATCCAGCACTTTTTCGAGCATTACAAGGATCTCGAGCAGGGCAAGTGGGTGAAGATCGATGGCTGGGGCGGGCCGGAGGAGGCTGCCGCTTCAATCAAATCCGGGGTTGCGCGCTACGATGCCGCGAAGGAAAAGCCGAAGTTTTGACGCAACTCAGGCGCCAAGCCCGAAAAAACTGCGAATCCGCGACAACAGTTCGGCCGAGTGGCCGGCATGGTCACGCGCGGCGGCATCGTGCCCGGCGATCGCCGCCGCCAGCGCGCCCTGGCGGCCGGCCATCACGTGCGACATCTGTTCGGCCAGTTCCGGGCGTGACTTGAGCACGATCTCGAACGAGGTCTTGTCGAGGCGGTAGCACTCGACATTGGTGCGCGCGATCACGGTGGCGCTGCGCGGTGCGCCGGTCAACAGGCCGGCCTCGCCGAAAAAGCTGCCGGTGCCCAGGGTGTTGATGAAGCGGCGCTCGCTGCGCTCGGTCTCGACCACGATGTCGGCTTCGCCGGCAGTCAGGATGTAAAGCCAGTGGGCGACATTGCCCTGGTGCGTGATCACTTCGCCCTGGGCAAACGGCGAGTAGGTGAGGCGTTCGGCGATGGTGCGGGTTTCAGCTTCGTTCAGGCCGGCGAACAAGTCGACGCTCTTGAGAGCGGACAGGCGGCGCGCGATTTCGCGCTCGTGAACCTCGCGGCGCCGCTCTTCGGTCTGCTCGGTGAGGCGAATGTCACGCTCCTCGACCGCCAGCCGCAGTCCGGCGCGCTGCAGCGCGGTGTAGATATGGATCCGCACCTGGCTGTCGGTCGGGTCATCGAAGTTCAGATCGGTCAGCCAGTAGCGCAAGTCATAGCAGCCATAGCCGTGCTCGAAGTTCATCAGCACGCAGGTCGGCTGCGGCGCGCGGGCCAGATAGGCGATCTCGGCTTCGCGAATGGCACGCTCGATCGCCGGGATCACCCGCGTTGGCGGCGAGGAGAGATCGACGTTGAACAGCACGTGGCGGCGCCATTGCATGGCCTCACCCTGGCGCCGGCCGAGCACCGCGAATTTTCCCTTCATCAGGGCGCTGTTCGGCAGCACGACGGTTTCCCAGTTGCGCGTCTCGATCGAGGTCGAGCGCCAGCGGATGTCGACCACCCGCCCGATCACGTCATCGACCCGCACCCAGTCGCCGATGGTGATCGAACTGTCCATCTGGATGGCGATGCCGCCGAGAATGTTGCCCAGGGTATCCTGCATCGCGAAGGCCAGGACTGCCGTCATCACCGCGGTGCTTGCGAGAATGCTGGCCGGGTCGATGCCGGTGGCGCGCAGGCGCGTGATGATCCACACGAAATACAGCAGGATGATCACCAGGTCTTCAACGATGCGCGGCGCACGCACTCCCGCGATCGCCAGCAGGACGCGAAACACCAGCATGCCGGAGAGGCGGATCATGGCGATGCCGCCCAGCAGCAGGGCGATGTTGTAGAGCGCCTGCGCAGCCGATTCGTAGCCTGCGCCATACAGGACGCCGGCCGCGAGTTGCCCGGCCAGAGCGCCCAGATAGATCGCCATGGTGTTGATCACCGACCCACGCGCATCGGCGATGCGGCGCCACAGCGTCAGCGCACACAACAGCGCCCAGCCCAGCACGTACGGGCTTTCGGGCTGCCAGCCGAAGGCCAGCGCATTGGCCATGTTCATCGGTTCGGAACGGCTGGCGGCATGGCCTTGCGCGGCGTCAAGTCACATGCCGGGATAGTTCGGCCCGCCGCTGCCTTCCGGCACCACCCAGTTGATGTTCTGCCGGGGATCCTTGATGTCGCAGGTCTTGCAGTGCACGCAGTTCTGCGCGTTGATCTGCAGGCGGTCGCTGTTGTCGTCGTTCTTGACGTATTCGTAAACCCCGGCCGGGCAGTAGCGGGCTTCCGGTCCGGCATATTTCGCCAGGTTGACGGCGACCGGGATCGATGCATCCCTGAGCGTCAGGTGGATCGGCTGGTTTTCCTCGTGGTTGGTGTTGGAGATGAAGACCGAGGAAAGCTTGTCGAAACTGATCTTGCCGTCAGGTTTGGGGTAGTTGATCGGTTCGCATTCGGCGGCCGGCTTCAGGCATTCGTGGTCGGCGTGCAGGTGCTTCAAGGTCCACGGCACATTGCCGCCGAGCAGCTTTTGCTCGATGCCGACCATCAGCGTGCCGGTGTACAGGCCCTTGCTCATCCATTGCTTGAAATTGCGCGCCTTGTGCAGCTCGGCAAAGAGCCAGCTGTCGCGGAAGGCGGCCGGGTAATCGGTCAGTTCATCATGACCGCGGCCGGCGCTGACCGCGGCATAGGCCGCCTCGGCGGCCAGCATGCCGGTTTTCATCGCCGCATGGCTGCCCTTGATCCGCGAGGCGTTGAGGAAGCCGGCGTCGTCGCCGATCAGGACGCCGCCTGGAAAGGTGAGTTTGCACAGGGCTTGCAGGCCGCCGGCGGCGATCGCGCGGGCACCATAGGAAATCCGCTTGCCGCCCTCGAAGAAGTGTCGGATCTTCGGGTGCAGCTTGTAGCGCTGGAACTCCTCGTAGGGCGAGAGGTAGGGATTTTCGTAACCCAGGCCGACCACGAATCCCACCGAGACAAGGTTGTTCTCCAGGTGATACAGGTAGGAACCGCCATAGGTGGCGCGATCGAGCGGCCAGCCGGCGGTATGCAGGACCAGGCCGGGCACATGCTGCGCCGGGTCAACCTCCCACAACTCCTTCAAGCCAATCCCGTACACCTGCGGGTCGATGCCGTCGCGCAGACGGTATTTTTCCATCAACTGCTTGCCGAGGTGGCCGCGGCAACCC
>JANPGJ010000679.1:0-34125 GCA_031423955.1 Burkholderiales bacterium | reverse complement strand
ACCTGGTCGGCTGCGATGGCGGTACCAGCCCGGTGCGCAAGCAACTCGGCATCAAGCTGCGCGGTGAAGGCGCGATGGCGGAATTCCGCCAGGCCTTGTTTCGCTGCGATGAGTTGTTCGATCGCCTGCCGTATGGCAACGGGCCGGGGCGCGGGCGCCACTACCACGTGGCCGACGAGCGCGCGAGCTTCCTCATCATGCAGGATTCAACCGTCCACTGGACCCTGCATTCGACCGTCGGGTCCGACGAGGAAATGAGAAAACAGTTTGAAATGGTGGTCGGCTTCCCGGTGCGCTACGAGATGCTGTCCTGTTTTCCGTGGCGGCAAAACCTCCTCTTGGCCGACCGCTACCGCGACCGGCGGGTGTTCCTCGCCGGCGACTCCGCGCACCTTGTGATACCGACCGGTGGCCTGGGCATGAACACCGGAATTGGCGATGCCTTCGACCTATCGTGGAAGCTGGCCGCGACCCTGCGCGGTTGGGGCGGGCCCGGGCTGCTGGATGCGTACGAGCACGAGCGGCGCCAGGTAGGCGATCGCAATATCGGCGCCTCGCGCTATGCCTCCAGCGGGCGTCGCAAGTGGCGCGCCATGGTCCGTCCCGACATCACCGAGAACACGCCCGCGGGCAGGCAGAACCGCGAAAACCTGGTCAACGTGGCCAATGTCGAGCAGCGCAAGACCAACGAGATGCACGGGGCCGAGATGGGCTATCGGTACGTGGACTCTCCCATCGTCATGGATATTCCCGGCGGGCCGGAGCACCTGTTTCGCGAGTACGTGCCCAGCACCTGGCCCGGGGCGCGCCTGCCCCACGTATGGCTCGACGACGGCTCGGCCATGCAGGACCATATTCCCGTTGATGGCTACACGCTGCTCAGGCTTGGCCGCACAAAGGCGCAAACCGCGGGCCTGGAGCAGGCGATGTGCGCCCATGGTGCGCCGCTGACCGTGCTGGAGGTGGCGGACCAGGTCGCCCGCGATCTGTACGGGTTCGACCTCATGCTGCTGCGCCCTGACATGCATGTCGCCTGGCGGGCCCAGCAGCCGCCCGAAGACCCGGCCCAGGTCGCCGCCGTGGTCACCGGCCATTGACCGTGCGGTGCCTGGCCGCCATCAGCCTGGCTTGCGGATGCGCATGGCCTGCGCTCGTCGCCGCTCAGGATTACCCCTCCGGCCCGATCCAGTTCGTGGTGCCCTACACGCCGGGTACCACCGGCGACATGCTTGCGCGCCTGCTCGGCACCAGACTCGCACAACGCTGGAACGTGCCGGTGGTGGTCGAAAACAAGGCCGGCGCCAGCGGCATCATCGGCACCGAAGCCGTTGCCAGAGCCGCACCGGACGGACATACCGTCCTGTTTGCAGCGACTTCCCACAACACCATTGCCGCCACCAGTTCCCGCCTGTCTTACGACCCGGTCAAGGGCTTCGCTCCGGTCGCGCTGCTTGGAACGAGCGCGATGACCCTGGTGGTCAACCCCGGGTTTCCCGCTGCCAGCGTGCGCGAATTCATCGACCAGCTCAGGAAGCAGCCGGGCGTTCTGCATTACGCGTCGCCCGGCAACGGCAGTTCGCAGCACCTGGCGATGGAGCTGTTCAAGCAGGAAACCGGCACCAGCATGGGCCATGTCCCGTACAAGGGAAGCGCCGGCGCCTTGAACGACGTCGTGGCAGGCCACGTGCAGGCAAGCATTTCATCATTGCAAAGCGCGTCCGCGCTGACGCAAAGCGGCAAGCTGCGCATGCTGGCGGTGATGGGGCGCGAGCGCGCGCCGACGTTCCCCCAAGTGCCGACGATGATCGAGCAGGGCTATGGCAACATGGTGGTCGAAACTTGGTATGGCGTGCTGGCACCGGCCGGTACGCCGGCAGCGACAGTTGCCAGGCTCAATGCCGAGATCGGCCGCTTGCTGGCACTGCCCGAGGTCAGGGAAGCGATGCAGAAGCAGGGCGTCGAACCCGCGGGTGGCCGGCCCGACCGGTTCGAGGCACTGCTGCGCAACGAACTCAGGGTGTGGTCGCAGGTGGTGGCACGCGGCAAAATCGTCGCCGATTGATCCAACCGGAATCCGGCAAGAACGACAGGAGGCAACACATGAGTCTTTTCCAGGATCTGGTCATTTCCTACCGCCTGCTTGCGGAATACGGCCTGATCGACGCCTATGGACACATCAGCGTCCGCTCGCCGGACAATCCCGCGCGCTTCTGGCTGGCCGCTGCCGTGCCGCCGGAGCTGGTTACCGAAGCCGACCTGATGGAGCTTGACATGAACAGCGAGCCGGTCGATGCGCGGCAGCGCAGCCCGGTCAACGAGCGCTTCATCCATGGCGAGGTATACAAGGCGCGGCCCGAAGTCATGGCGGTCGTGCACAACCACTCGCCTTCGGTAATCCCGTTCTGCTGCACCGATACATCGTTGCGTCCGATCTTCCACATGGGGGCCTTCATCGGATTGGGCGTGCCCAACTGGGATATCCGTGAAGCCAGGGAGGGCGCCGACATGCTGGTGCGTGACACCTACCTGGGTGCTTCGCTTGCCAGGAAACTGGGAAGGCATCCCGCCGCCCTGATGCGCGGCCACGGCGCCGTGGTGGTCGGCGAAAGCCTGCAAGTGGCGGTCGGCCGCAGCGTCTACCTTGAGCAGAACGCGCGCATGCAGTTCCAGGCCGCAATGCTGGCCGGCCCGCATGGCGCAATCACGTTCATGGACGACAAGGAAGTCGCGGCCAACGTGGCCTGGCAGGAATACGGCCGATTCTGGAGCCTCGCGCGCAGCAAGATGCTGAAAAGACTCGAAGCCGAGCAATCGGCCTGACGCTGCCTGCACAAGGAAAGGTAACCCGTCGATGACACTGTCACGCAGAACCCTGCTCGCCGCCACCGGCGCCGCGGCGCTTGGCCGAATCGGCGCCGCCCGGGCGCAGCGGAAACTTGTTCGCATGGTCGTGCCGGTGACGCCGGGCACGACGCCGGACCTGATTGCGCGCGCCATCGGGCCAGTGATGCAGGCCAGGCTCGATGCCCACTACGTGGTCGAAAACAAGGCTGGCGCCTCCGGCATGATCGGCATGGAGTTTGTCGCCAAGTCCGCCGATACCGGCACCCTGCTGATCGTGCCTGCGACCACCCTGACCTTGCCGCTGTTCTACAAGAACATCGAATTCGACGTGATCGACGGCTTCACGCCGATCACCCAGGTGTCGTCGTCGTCGTTTGTGCTGGCGGTTCACAGCGAGGTGCCGGCGAAGAACCTGCAGGAATACATTGCCTGGGCCAAATCCCGGTCAGGCCTTTTCTACGCATCGCCCGGCAACGGCACGCATCATCATCTGTGCATGGAACTGCTCAAGCAGACCGTGGGCATCGAACTCGAACATGTGCCTTACAAAGGGGCGGCGCAGGCGTTCACCGACCTGCTGTCCGGGCAGGTCCCGACGATGTTCATGCCGGTTCAAGTGGCCGTGCAGCATCAACGCAGCGGCCGCGTGAAAATCATCGGCGGTTCGCTGCGCGAGCGCCATCCCGGTTTTCCGGACATTCCGTCGTTGCAGGAGCAGGGCGCGAAGGGCTTTGAGGTCGACCCGTGGTACGCGATCTGGGGTTCACCAAAAATCTCCGCGGCCTTAGCCGAGCAATATCGCACGGCCATCATCGCGGCCCTGGAAGATGCCGCGGTCAAGGAAAGCCTGGTCAAGCAAGGGCAGATCATCAAGTGGGGCACGCCAGCCGAACTGCTGGCCTTGGCGCGTGCCGAATTCGCGTTGTGGGCCCGGGTGGTGCGCCAAATCTAGGGAAGGCTCGGCCCTCACACCCGCATTGCAGGTTGACTACAACGCCCGCTTGACCCCCAGGCGCGCCGCGAATTTCCGCATGCCGGAGAGCCAGCGGTCATAACCCTGCGCCTTGCGCTGAAAATATTCCAGCACCTGCGGGTGTGGAATGATCAGGAAGGCTTCGCTCTCGATACCCGCGACCACGCAGTCGGCCAGCGCGGCCGGCGAGATCACGCCGTCGGCGGCGGCGGCGGCCGAGCCGCTGCGGTTGGCGATCATCGGCGTATCGACCGCCTGCGGGCACAGCACCGAGACAAGCACGCCGGCGTCGCCGTGCTGGATCGCCAGCCATTCGGCGAAGGCGATCGCCGCGTGCTTGGAGACCGCATAGGTGGCCGAGGGCAGCGAGGTCAGGAGGCCGGCGGCGGAGGCGGTATTGACCAGGTAGCCGTGGCCGCGCTCGCGCATGCCCGGCACCACCGCGCGTGCGGCATAGACATGCGCCATCACATGCACTTGCCAGTTGAGCGACCATTCGGCATCCGGTGCGTGCTCGCTGCCGTCGCGGATGATGCCGGCGTTGGAACAGAACACATCGACATGACCGAAGCGTGCTTCGGCGGCGGCCACCAGGGCCTTGACGCCGGCTTCGGTGCCGACATCGCAGGGCACCGCGATGGCCGGTGCACCGGCCTGCCCGCCAACGCCGGCTGCGATGCTGTTAGCCAGTTCGTCAAGCGCGGCGGCTTGTCGCGGCAGATCGGCCAGCACCAGGCCTTTCGGATGTTCGCCGGCGAAACGCAGGGCCAGCGCGCGGCCGATGCCGCTGGCTGCGCCGGTGATGACGACGGTCTGGTGTTGGAGTTTCATGGTCAGCCTTTCGCTATGCTGCGGTACAGGTGCGTCAGCGCGGCGCGAAGCGGCGCGCCAGTGGGTCGAGCAACAGTCGCTCGCCGGCGACAAACAATGCGACGATGGCGAAGCAGGCGGCGATCACGGTGCTCATGTCGGCCGAGCCCTGGGCGCGCAGCATCAGGTAACCCAGGCCCGAGGTCGCGCCCAGCAGTTCGGCCACCAGCGAGATTTTCCACGCCACGCCATACGAGATGCGCAGCGCGCCGAGCAAGTATGGCATCAACAGCGGCAGGCCGACCAGGAGCGCGATGCGCGGGCGACGGCGGGTGAAACTGGCGGCCATTTCCAGCGCCTCGCGGTCGATCTGGCGCAGGCCTTCGCCGACGTTGATCATGCAAAACGGGATCAGGATCGCGACCTGCACGAAGATGATCGACCCATGCCCGGGGGGGAACCAGATCGCCGCCAGGATCGCCCAGCCGATCGATGGAAACGAATTGAGGAACGGCTGCACGCCGCCGCGAATCACCCAATCGAGCGCCGGCACCATGCGTTGCAACAGCGCCAGGCCGCTGCCGATCACGAGCGCGAGCAGCACCGACAGCAAGACCCGGCAGGTCGAGGCGAGCGTGTGAGTCAGGAACTCCGGGTCGCTGAACAAAGCCAGAAGCCGGCGTGCTACGGCAAAAGGCCCTGGCAACACGAATTCGGGCAGGCGTTGCGCACCAAGCGCCCACACCACCAGCACCGCCAGCACCAGGCCATCGGCCAGCCACTGCCCGGCAGTGCGGCGCGGCAGGTTCATCGCGCGAGCGCGCGGCCGAAATGCCGCGAGGTGTAACGCTCCAGCGGTGCGAACAACACGCGGTCGGCGAGATAGACCGCGAACACGATGAACAGGATCACCGTGAAAATGGTCGCAGTGTCGTAGTCCTGGCGTGCGATGTTGATCATGTAGCCCAGGCCGCGGCTGCCGCCGAACAGCTCGGCGGTCAGCGCGACCTTCCACGCCACCCCGAACATGATGCGTAGGGTCGCCGCGGCGAACGGCAGCAGGGCAGGGATGACGACGGCGACGAAGTTGCGCAGGCGCCGGCGGCCGAAGCTTGCGCCCATCTCGAGCAGCTCACGGTCCAGCGCCAGCAAGCCTTCGCGCAGGTTGACAATCGCAAACGGCAGCAACACCACGGTGATCGAAAACACCACGGTCGCGGACGACACGCCGAACCAGATCACCGCCAACAGGGTCCAGCCGATGCCGGAGAAGGCGTTGAGAAACGGGCTCAAACGCTGGTGGATCGCCGCGGCGGACCAATCGGCATAGTGCGCCGCCAGCGCCAGCAGGGTGCCGAGCACGAATGCGACGGTGATCGAGGCGCTGATATGCAGCAGCGTCGCGCCCAGGTGCGCCAGTTGCCGCGCGGAGCCGAAGAACTTCAGCGTTGCCAGGCCGATGTCGCCGGGGGTGGGCAGGAGATAGGCCGGCACCCGGCCGGCGGCGCCAACCCACGCCAGCGCGATGACGAGCGCGAGCGCCAGCGCCACCAGCGCCTTGGTGCGCACTGGTGCGGTGGCGGCGACGGCGCTGCCGCTCACGCCTTGAGCGCTTGGTCCCAGGTGTAGGTCGCGACGTTGGGCACGCTCTTGATCATGTCCATCTTCAGGCCGATGTTCCAGGCGGTGGTGACCGCCTTGGCATGCGCATCGCCGAACACCGCAGGCACGCTGGAGGTGCGATCGAACCACCAGTCGTAGAACTTGCGGTCGATGTTGGCCTGTTTGGCCAGCGCGCCGAACACCTCGTCGCGGTTGGCCAGCGCATAGGCGACCGACTCCTTGAGCATGCGGTTGAATTCCCTGAAGGCCTCGGGGCGGGCGGCCAGCTTGTCCGGATACGAGACATTGACCGCGGAAACCAGGCGGCCATGGATTTCGTTGTTGATCGCCGCGGTCTCGCAGATGTTGACGAACTCGCCGGTCTGCAGGGCACGCCAGGCCTGGCTGTGGATCAGCGCGGCGGCATCGGCCTGGCCGGTCGCCAGTGCCGCCGGCAGGTTCGGCGCCTGTACCTCGACCTGGCGCATGTCGCCGCCTTCGAGCGCCATGTTGAGACCGAATTTGCGGCTCATCGCCTCGCGCACGAACATGTAGCCGGTGGAGCGCAGCCCGTAGGAGGCCAGGGTCTTGCCCTTGAGGTCGGTGGCGCTCTTGATCGGGCTGCCCTTCCTGACCCACACGCCGCTGCCTTCGCCGGCCGGCGAGGTGTACAGCGCGGCCGACAGGATGCGCAACTCCAGGCCGCGGGCGGCCGCCGCCGGCACCCCGATCACCGCCGTCATCACGATATCGAACTGTTTGGTCGAGGTCGCCTGCAGCAGGGTCGGAATGTTGGCGCCGGTGGCTTCGACCTCGATTGAGTCGGACTTGACGCGGCCGTTCCTGATCGCCCAGGTCACGCTGTCGTAGACCGGATCGAGCAGGTAGGCGTAGGTGATTTTCTGCTTGCCCTGGGCGCGCAGCGAACGGGTGGACGACAGCAGCGCCGGGGCAGCGGTCAGTTGCAGGAATTGACGACGTTTCATGCTTGATGCTCCTCGGGGGTTGCGGATTCGGGTTCCAGCGAGCGGAACAGCTGTTGCAGATGGTCGCGCGTGGCGCGCAAGCCGGCATCGTCCTTCAGATCGCGCGGCCGTGCGGCGTTCACCGTGATGGATTCGAGCACCCGCGTCGGCTTGTTGGACATCAGCACGATGCGGTCGGCCAGGGTCAGTGCCTCGTCGATGTCATGGGTGACGAACACGATGGTCTTGCCGGTGGCCTGCCAGATGCGCTCGATCTCGCTACGCAGCCGGCGCCGGGTGTTCGGGTCGAGCGCGGAAAACGGCTCGTCCATCAGGATGATCGACGGGTCGACCGCCAGCGCGCGGGCGATCGCCACCCGCTGGCGCTCGCCGCCCGACAGCATCAGCGGATACTTGGCCGCGGCATCGGCGAGGCCGACGGTGGCCAGCAATTCGGCGGCGCGGGTAGTGCGCTTGCGCGCTTCGGCGCGGCCGAAGCGCAGTTCGACACCCAGCAAGACGTTGTCCAATGCATTGCGCCACGGTGCCAGGCGCGGCGACTGGAACACGAAGGCGATGTCGTCGCGGCTCTCCGCCGGCGGCTTGCCGCCCACCAGCACGCGGCCGCGCTCGGCGCCCAGCAAATCGCCGATGATGCGCAGCGCGGTCGATTTGCCGCAGCCGGAGGGGCCGAGCAGGCAGACGAATTCGCCGTGCGCCACGCCGAAGTCAAGACTCTCGTAAATCGTCTCGCCGCCGAACGACAAACCGACCGCGTCGAAGCTGATCGCGCTGCTCATGCGTTCGTTGGGGTGTGCCAATGCTTATCCGATGCGCAGCTTGGCTCAAGGCCAGTAGCGCCAGCGCGCGCGGCCGGCCGGATCGCTCCGCACGCCTGCCGGCGCGTCCAGCAACATGACTTCGCGTGTCGCCGCCGAGAAGCGAGGCCAGGCCGGCAAGCCCGGATGGGATGGGTCGCCGTTGCGTGCGAAAGCGATCCAGGCATCCTGGGTTTGTTGCGCGAGTCGGATCATCGCATCCGGATCGCCGCCAGCGAGCATCGGCGCCGCCCATGTGTCCAGGTTGTTGAACACGAAGGGCAGCTCGATGCAGTGGCAGGCACTGAACTGGTTGCCCGGCGCCACCCAGTCGAAGCGATAGGCATGTGCCGGGCGACCGAGCGCGGCGATGCGCTCGGCGAAGGCGAAGCACCCGCCGGCGAACAGCGCGTCGCCGGCCATTTCGCCCAGTACATGCACGGTTGATGCGCTGCGGGCGCGCCGGCCGTACTCCGCTTTGGCAGCCGCGGCGTCGGCGCCGAAATGGGCTTGAAAGCGGCCGTCAACCGCGCTCGCCGGGGCATCCCTGACCCGCTCGTCGATCGCGAAAAAGGCCGCCATCTCGTCACGCGTGTGGCCCAGCATCAGGTCGCGTTCGGCGGCGCCGGCAATGGCTGCCGGCAACAGATCGTCGCCGAACAGGAGCCCGTCGGCGACCGGCCCAAATGGTGGTACCGCGTTGGCGAATTCGGCGGTGGCCATCGTCAGCTTGACCTGGGCGGCGATGATCTCGGCGCTTGAAATGCGCAGCCAGTCGACCGGGTGGCTGATGCCAAGCAACTCCTGCAGGCGCAGGCCATGCACCGCTGCCGCCGCCGGCGAGCGCATCACGCGCCCGAACGGCGCGCTTTGCGCGATGGCGCGCCGAAAGCCCTTGCGTGCCTGCGGCAGCGCGAGCATCGCCAGTACCGAGAAGCCGCCGGCGGATTGCCCGGCGATGGTGATGTTGTCGGGGTCGCCGCCGAATGCGGCGATTTCCCGGTGCACCCATTCGAGTGCCTGAAGCTGGTCCAGCAAGCCCAGATTGGGCGGGCTGACGCCGGGCAGATGCATGAAGCCGAGTGCGCCCAGCCGGTAGTTGACGCCCACCACCACCATGTCGCCGCGCGCGGCCATGGTGGCGCCGGAATACCAGGGCAGGGAGCCGGCCCCGCTCATGAAGGCGCCGCCGTGCAGCCAGAGCAGCACCGGGCGGCGCGCCTGGCCGGGCGCCGGCGTCCAGATCGTCAGGCTCAAGCAGTCTTCCGCCTGCCGGACCGAGAAATCGCCCATTGCTGCGCGCAGCCGCGACGGCGGTTGCGGGGCGATCGCGCCATGCTCGGCGGCGTTGCGTTCGCCGACCCAGGCGGCTGCCGCCGCCGGCGGCTGGAAACGCAAGGCGCCGATCGGCGGCGCCGCGTACGGCACGTTGCGAAACACCGCCACCGCGCCTTCAGTGGTGCCGCGCAATGCGCCCAGGCTGGTGGTGGCGAGCGGGGCAACTGGTGGCGGGGTACTCATCGGACTTCCCTTCTGTCACGGCGTGACGTCCGCTCCGCGGGACGCAGAGCGCTCACTGCGGGTGGCCGGCCGCGCACGCTCATTGGGTCGGGGCGAATCAGGCGGTGGCTGCCTTCAGGTCGTCAAGCTGCTTGCGTGCACCGGCGATCATGCAGTTGAGATCGGAGGTCAGCATCACCAGGTCGAAGCCGCGCTTGATGGCGCCGGCAGCGAAGGCGGCGCTGACGCAGTGCATGCAGGCCTTCTTGCCGTGGCGATGCGCGGTTTCGAGAATCCGGTTGCAGGTATCGAAATGCAAGGGGTCGGTGTTGTCCATCCGCGGCGGCAGGCCGAGCGCGAACGACAGGTCGGAGGGGCCGATGTAGACCGCGTCCAGCCCGGGCGTGGCGCAGATGGCGTCGAGGTTGGCGATTCCTTCCCTGGTTTCGATCATCGCCATCACGATGATCTCGCCGTCGGCCTTCGCCAGATAGTCGGCGCCACCGTAGTGCTGGGCGCGGATCGGGCCGGAGGAGCGAATGCCGGTGGGCGGGTAGCGGCAGGCGGCCACCGCGGCGGCGGCGTCGGCCGCGTTGTTGACCAACGGCACGATGATCGCGTAGGCGCCATAGTCAAGCGCCTTCATGATGGTCGACGGGTCATTCCACGGTACCCGCACCACCGGCACGGTGTCGGTTTGCGAGACCGCCTGCAGCATGTGGATCAGGTCGCCCATGGTGTTGGTGCCGTGCTGCAGGTCGACGCACAGGGCATCGAAACCCTGGCGCTCCTTCACCTCGGCGGAAAAGCTGTCGGAGATCGACAGCCAGCCCAGGGTGACCTGTTTGCCTTCTTTCCACATCTGCTTGATCTTGTTCGGGCGCATCGTTTTGGCCTCTTGGTTGGTAGGTGCCGGTCAACCGGCGGGAGAATGCAAGCCTGACTTGCGGGCGCTCGCCCGCTGGTCGAGGGAAACTTCCTGACGCCCTGCTCAGCGCACCAGCGTGCCGTTGCGGCTGACCATGGTGAGGTCGACAAAGCGCGCGCCTTCGCGCTTGCCGGGGCCATAGCTGACATACATGCCGCCCAGGTCATAGGTGCCGAGGCTTTCAAGCGCCGTGACCAGGTTTTCGCGGCTGATGGTCGCACCGCTTCGCCGCAGGCCCTCGACCAGGATCTTCGCTTCGAGATAGGCTTCGAGTCCGTAGAACGACGGCGTGCCGCCTTCGATCGCCTTCAGGTCGCGCAGATATTCGCGCACCAGTGGCAGGGTCGGCTGGTTGAGCGGCACGATCTGCGAAATCGCCACACCGCGCGCCTTTTCCCTGAGCATGTTGGCGAGCACCGTCGTATCGACGGCGGACACCGAGAAAATATCGGCGCCGACCTGCACGTTGGTGGTGCGCATGGTGTCGATCAGGGGCACCGCGACGCCGGACTGCATGGCCAGAAACACCACATTGACCTGCCCGACGGCGGCCATTTTCGCCGCCACTTCCTTGACATCCGAGCCGTCGACCTTGTAGGGAATGTCGGCCACCGGCTTGATGCCGGCCTTGTCAAGCGCGGCGATCATGGTGTCGGCCACCGACGCGCCGAACGGGTTTTGCTGACGCACCACCAGCACCTTGCCCATGTTGAGGCTGGTCAGATGCTGCGTGATCGCGGCGGCCTCGTCGGCATAACTGGCACGCATCGGAAATGAGTAGCGGCGCAGCGGCGTGCGCACACCCGGCGCACCGCTGGTCAGGCCGACGGCCGGCAGCTTTAGTTGTTCGAGCACCGGCTGCGCGGCGGCCACCGCGGGCACGCCCAGCAAGCCGAGCAGGGCGACGCTGTCGTTGTTGTCCAGGGTGCGGATATTCTTGAGCGCCTCGGCCGCTTCGTAGCGATCGTCGATGGTGGTCAGGCGGATCTTCCTGCCACGCAGGCCGCCTTCGCGATTGATGCGCTCGATATAGGCGTCGCCACCGAATTTTTTCGCGACACCATAATTCGTGAGCGGGCCGGTCAGCGGCAGCGTGCGGCCGACCTGGATATCCTGCGCGCCTGCGCCGAACGACAGCAGCGCCGCGAGCGCGAGCAGGGCGCCACCGACCCTTCGCCGCCATGGCGGGACCGGGCGCGACAACCGGGTAGTGCAGGCGGGCAGGTTTCTCATTGGACGGTTCGTTTCGAAGAGGGGCGAGGATATCAGACCTGCGACCGGGAACGCGTCGCCGCGATGTTGCGGTGCAGGTTGCATAATGCGGTCAAGCGGCGCCAAGCCGATCCAGGAGGAGACCATCATGCTGCGGGTTGTATCGCGTTGGGCATTGCTGTGCGGGATGTGTGCATCGTTCGCGGCGGTCGCCGCCGGCGCCGACCATTGGGTCACCAGTTGGGCCGCCTCGGTACAAGGCCCGTACCCGGTCGGCAATCCGTCGGCGCAGCCCAATCTGTCGCTGGTGTTTCCGAGCCCCGAAACCGGCGCCCGCGACCAGTCTTTCCGGCTGATCGTCAAACCGGAATTGTGGGGTGGCCGCACCCGCCTGCGCTTCTCCAACGCCTTCGGCACCCAACCGGTGACGTTCGACGACGTGTTCGTCGGCCTGCAGTGGTCCGGTTCGGCGTTGCTGCCGGGCAGCAACCGCGCGGTCAGCTTCGGCCGCAGGAACTCGGTCACGGTCGCACCCGGTGAATCGGTATGGAGCGATGCGCTGGCCCTGCCGTTTGTCAGGAAAGGCAATGACCTGCGCGGCCGCAAACTCGCGGTGAGCTTTCATGTGGCCGGCGCCAGCGGGCCGATGACCTGGCATGCGAAGGCCCTGCAAAGTTCTTACGTCACCTGGCCCGGGGGCGGGTCGCGCGGCGCCGATCCGTCCGAGGCGGCGTTTCCGGTGGCCACCGCCTCATGGTATTTCCTTGACGCCGTTGACATGAGCGCGCCACGCGGTACCGCGGCGATCGTCGCCTTCGGCGACTCGATCACCGACGGCACCGCCTCGACCATGAACGGCGATGATCGCTGGCCCGACGTGCTGGCGCGCCGGCTCGATTCGCGCTGGGTGGTGCTCAATGCCGGCATCGGCGGCAACCAGGTGATCGGCCCGAAAGAGTATTCACCGCAAAAGCCGTACGCCGGCGGACCGGCGGCGCTGCAGCGCCTCGAGCGTGACGTGCTGTCGCTGTCGGGGGTGAAGGCGGTGATCTGGCTCGAAGGCACCAATGACTTCAGCAAGAACGGCAATGCCGAAGCCGATGCGGTGATCGCCGGCATGCGCGAGGGCGTGGCGCGCATGCGCGGCAAGATTCCCGGCGTGAAAGTGATCGGCGCCACCCTCACCTCCGCGCTTGGCAGCAGCAGCGCGGCGCATGGCTTCGAATTGCAGGATGAAAAGCGCAGGAAGCTCAATGACTTCATCCGCAACGGCGGACTGTTCGACGGTGTTGCCGACTTCGATCGCGCCACCACCGACCCGCAGACCGGCGGCATGCAGGGCGCTTTCGTACCGGACAACACCGCCGGCGGGCCGGGCGACAAGCTGCATCCCAACCGCATGGGCTACCAGGCGATGGGGATGGCGATCGATCTGCGATTGTTCGGGCGCGGCAAATAGAGGTCCTGCAGTGCTGATCCGGCCACGCTCAGTGGCTGCCGAGCGCGACGCGCGCCAACACCGGCGCGTGGTCCGACCCGAGGTTGGGCCCGCGCGAACTGTCGATGCGTTTCCAGTGATGCGACGCCAGCACATGGTCGATCGGGATGCCGTTCAATCCCCGCAATGCGGTCGGCCAGGTCGGCGCCAACCCGGTGGCGCGACGCAAGCCCAGCGCGTCAAGGCCGTTGAACGCGCTTGACCAGGGGGTTGCGTTCAGGTCACCGGCCAGCAAGGTCGGTTGCCGGCTGGCGGATTTCGCCCACGCGGCAAGCTGACGGTCGCGGCTGGCGGCGAAGGCCGCCGAGATGGGGGGCATCGGATGCACGGCGATCAGGCGGATCTGCCGCCCCTGCCATTCCAGCAGGGCTTCAATATGCGGGATGCCGTCCGCGTCCTGCACCGTGCGCGCACCGCTCAGTGGATGGCGCGACAGCACGGCGATACCGAACGGGCTGTCCTGCGGAACGATATGGCGGTACGGATAGGCGCCAAGCGCCATCAGGCCCTGCGCGTAGATCGGCGCGACTTCGAGCACCACCACCAGGTCCGGCTTCTCCTGCGCGAGCCAGCGCGCAAGCGGCGCGACGTCCTGATTGTCCATGTGCACGTTTGCGCTCACGATTGTCAAGGCCGGTGCGGCGCCGCGCGCTGGTGGCAGCAGTGCCGATGCGCTCAGCCAGGGCAAAGGCAGCAAGGCGAGTGCCAGCGCCCAGCGGCGATCGACCAGGGTGGCCAATCCGGCGCTGATCGCGGTGGCCGCTACGAACAGCCACTGCCAGTTGGCGGCTAGGTCGAGCAACCACACCAGGGTGCCTGCGGACCCGGCGGGCAGCATGGCCAACAGCGCCGGCAGCAGCAGACCGAGCGCGCACAGCGCCGCCAGCACGCGCATGCGGCGCAGCATCGCGTAGCGCCAGCCGCTGCCGGCAGCCGGACTCATGTTGCCGGCGTCGCGGTGGACAGCGGCGGCGACTTGCGGACGGCCGCGGCTTGCGGCAGTTGCAGTTCGACAATCCGCGCGGCGATCCGGGGGGCCTCGATTTCCAGCAATGCCAAGCTGACCGGCAGGCGAAAACGCCGCGGCCCGGCGCTGCCCGGATTGATATGGAGCACGCCGCCGCGCTCGCTGATCGCCGGCTTGTGCGAGTGACCGGAAATGACCACTCGCACGCCGACTGCCGCCGGGTCGATGGCGAGGTCGGCGATATCGTGCAGCAGATGAATGCGCACGCCATCAACCTCGAGAGTGCTGCAGGCCGGCAAGCCGGCGCCCCAGGCATCACGGTCATTGTTGCCGCGAACCGCAGTGACCGGCGCGATCGCGGCGAGAGCGTCGATGATCGCGGCGCCGCCAATATCGCCGCCATGCAGTATTTGCATGCAGCCGGCGAGTGCGCACAGCGCTTGCGGGCGGATCAGGCCGTGGGTGTCGGAAATGATGCCGATGCGCGACATGGCAGTGGCTTGGGGCAAGGGTCCGTCAGCTTAGCGCATGCGTCGCCGGGGCGACTTTTTTGTCCTCGGCTGCTGACGCCTCACAGTAGTTCTGCTACGCTCGTCGTCGAGGTCACCAAACAGGGGAACGGCATCATGCTTGCACGTGTTACGAAGGGCTTGGGTCTTTGCGCACTGGTCACGGCACTTTGCGCGGGCATGCCGGTGACGGCGCAGGAGCTGACGGTTTCGGTATGGGGTGGCGGCTACGGCGAGACGTGGAAGAAGGTCGCGGTCGATCCATTTGTCGCGCAGACCGGGATCAAGGTCACGGTGGACATGGGGCCCTCGAACCAGCGCTTGTCGAAGCTCCTGGCCGCGCGCGGCGGGATTGATCTGCTGTTCATCACCGATCACCAGATGGCGGTGGTCAAGTCGCGCGGCCTGATCGAGGCATTCGACCCGGCGCAGGTGCCGAATGCCGCCAACCTGATCGATTTCGCGCGTGATCCGCTGGGCGACAAACTGTGCCCGGCGATTACCGTGCTGGGCATCGGCTTCGCCTACAACAAGGACCATTTCCCGACCCCGCCCAAGGCCTGGAGCGAGCTGATGCGCAATGACCTGAAGGCGCCGCAGGCGTTCATGGACATCGCGTTTTCGGTGGCGCCGTCGATGCTGATCCAGTTGGCCGAATTGAACGGCGGCTCGATCGACAATGTCGATCCCGGCATCAAGGCGATGGGCGACCGCAAGTCGCGCGCGCGCTTTTTCAAGCTGTTCGAGGTGCTCGACTGGATCAATCGCGGCGAGACCTCGGTGGCGCCGATGCTGAATACCTTCGTCAAGCGCGACCCCAATGTGCCGCTGCGCTTTGCCTTCCCGGAGAAGGACGCGATCGGGGTGGTCAACATGGCCTGCGTGATCAAGGGCACGAAGAACAAGGTGGCGGCCGAGCGCTTCCTGAATTACTACCTGTCGGACGAAGTGCAGTCGAAAATGGCCGCGACCTTCGGCGAAATGCCGGTCACCAAAACGGCGAAAATCCCCGACGGCATCCCCTACGAAGTGCTGAGCCCGGATCGCATCGCGCGGCTCAAGTTCTATGACCCGGTCAAGATCGGGGCGCAGCGTCAGCGCTGGATCGACAAGTTCGAAGAGGCGGTGGTGGCGAAGTAGCATGCCCCCGGACCTGCCTGCGGCGCGACTGGCCGATCAGGCCCGATGAGTGCGATCGCCCTGACGGGCGTGGCCAAGGCCTATGGCCAGACCTGGGCCGTGCGCGAGTTGTCGATGGCCGCCGCCGCCGGCAGCTTCGTCAGCCTGCTCGGGCCCAGCGGCTGCGGCAAGACCACCACCTTGCGGCTGATCGGCGGCTTTGAAGCCGCCGACCGCGGCGACATCGTGATCGCCGGCGTGCGCGCCAACGACATGCCGCCATGGCGGCGCGGCCTGGGCATTGTGTTCCCGAGCTACGCGCTGTTTCCATTCATGACCGTGTTCGACAATGTCGCCTTCGGCCTGCGGCGGCAGAAGAAAGCCACCGGCCTCGCGGCGCGTGTCGGCGCGGTGCTTGAACTGGTCGGGCTCGGTGCGCTCGCCGCGCGCTACCCGCGCCAGTTGTCGGGTGGCCAGCAACAGCGGGTGGCGCTGGCGCGCGCGCTGGCGATCGAACCGGCCGTGCTGTTGCTCGACGAACCGCTGTCCAACCTCGATGCCAAATTGCGCGCCGAAATGCGCCTGGAGTTGAAGCGCATCCAGCGCGAAACCGGGGTTACCACCATACTGGTGACCCATGACCAGGAAGAGGCGCTTTCCTTGTCGGATCACATGGTGATCATGAATGAAGGGGTGGCGGTGGCCAGCGGCACGCCACGTGAGTTGTGGCAACAACCGCGCCATCCGTTTGTGGCGGGTTTTCTCGGCGTCGACAATCTGCTGCCGGCGCTGGTGGTCGATGGGAAGACGGTGCGCCCGACCGCGGGCGAGGCCTTGCTGACGCTGTCGCCAGACCCGCAGCCACGTGTCGGCGCACGACTGACGATCGGCATTCGCGCCGCCGACCTTGTGCTGTTGCCGCGCGGTAGTGCGCCTGCCGGCACGCAAAACTGCGTGGGCGGCGTGGTGCGCGAAGTCAACTATCGCGGCGCGGCGAGCGTCTACCGGGTGATCACCCCGTTGTCCGCCCAGCCCTTGATCGCCAGTGCGGCCGGCGATTTCGCGATCGGGTCCGAACTCGATGTATGCATCGCGCCGGCAGGGTTGTTGCGGCTCGACGCGGACCCCGCGGCATGAGCGTGCGGCCGGTGACCATGCTTGGCCTCCTGGTCGGCATGATCGCGTTCGCGGTAGTGCTGGTACCCAGCGCGGTGATCCTCATCGAGAGCGTGCGCTCGCCCGAGCAGATGTTCTCGTTGCAGGCTTATGAGACCGTGCTCGGTGCGCGCGTGGCGCGCCAGGCCCTGGTGCGCACCTTCGAGATCGCCATCGCGGTGACGTTCATCAGCATTCTGGCCGGATACCCGCTGGCGTTCGCAATCGCCGCCAGCGGACCGCGGGCGCGCAGCCTCTTGATGGCCTGCGTGATTTTTCCGTTTCTGTTGTCTGCCGTGGTGCGCGCGTTCGGCTGGAACATCGTGATCGGCGAGACTGGCCTGATCAACAAGGTGCTGTTGGGCTTGGGCCTGATTGCCACGCCGATCCAGATGTTGCACAGCGAGTTCGCCATCATCCTGGGCGAGGCGCATCTGCTGATCCCCTACATGGTGCTGTCGCTTTTGGCGGTGATCCAGCGCATCGATCCGAACCTGGAGGCGGCGGCGCAGAGCCTGGGCGCCACCCCGCCCGGCGTTTTCTTCCGGGTGATGGTGCCGATGACACTGCCCGGCCTGTCGGCCGGCACACTGCTGGTGTTCGCCCTGGCAATGACCGCCTTTGCCACGCCCTGGCTGCTGGGTGGCACCCGCTCGCCGGTGATGACCAGCCTTCTGTATCGCTACGCGTTTGTCAGTTTCGACATGCCGCGCGCACTGGCGGTGGCCGGCATCCTGTTGATCATCGGCATCGCGTTTTTGCTGTTGCACCGGGCCATTGCCCACGATGGCGGCGGCCGCGAGCAGGCAGCATGAGATACCGCGCGGCCGACCTTCTTCTGCGCGGCTGGCGCCTGGTGGTGACCGGGCTGGTCGGTTTCTGGATCGTCTTCCTGCTGGCGCCGATCGTGGTGGCGGTGGCGGTGTCATTCACCGCGACCGAGTTCCCGGTGTTTCCACCGCAGGGCCTGTCGCTGCGCTGGTATGCCAATGCGCTCTCCACCTCATGGTTTCGCGAATCGCTGGCCGTAAGTGCCTTGGTGGCGCTGACGGCGACCGCGCTCTCGGTGCTGCTGGGCACAAGCGGCGCCTATGTGCTGAGCCGGCGCGGTGTGCCGGGTCAGCGCCTGCTCGAATTCGTGCTGATGAGCCCCTTGATCATTCCGAGCGTGGCGATCGGCTTTGCCCTGTTCCACCTGGTCGTGCAGTTCGGCCTGCAGAAACTCTCGTTCATCAACCTGGTGGTTGCCCATGCGGTGGTGACCCTGCCCTTCACCCTGCGCCCGGCGTGGGCCAGCCTGATCGGCGCCAACCGCAGTCTCGAAGAGGCGGCCTTGAGCCTGGGCGCCACACCCTGGGAGGCATTTCGTCACGTGATCCTGCCGGCGATCCTGCCCGGCGTGGTGGCCGGTGCGATCATCGCCTTCACCTTTTCGTTCAACGACGTCACGGTGGCGGTGTTCCTGGTCGGGCCGACCACCAAAACCTTGCCGGTCGAACTGATGTCGCAGATCGAATACACGCCTGACCCCACGCCGGCGGCGATCACCGCGATCATCATGGCGATCACCTTCGTGTTTTTCATGATCGTCGAGCGGACTGTCGGCCTCGACATATTCGCGCGCAGCGAGTAAACCCGGCCTGCCAGCCCGGAGACCCACATGCCATTCACCGCAGTCGACAAGCGTACCCATGACTTCATCGCCGGTTTGCCGAAGGCGGAACTGCATGTCCATATCGAGGGCACGCTGACGCCCGAGCGGCGCTGGCAGTTGGCTGCAAGGAATGGCATCAAACTGCCGTATGCCGACGTCGCCGCTCTGGTGGCGTCGATGCGCTTCGAGGCGCCCGACGCGCCGACCTACCTGCAAAAGTTTCTCGCCGCCTACTACGAAGGCATCGAAGTGCTGCGCAGCGCCGAGGATTTTCGCGACTTGACCCTCGACTACCTCGAGTGCTGCCGCGCCGAGCAGGTGGTCTATGCCGAGCTGTCATTCGACCCGCAAGCCCACACAAGCCGCGGTGTCGCGCTCGGCGCCGTGATGGAGGGCCTGGCCGAAGGGCGGCGCATCGGCGCTGAAAAACTGGGAGTGGCAACCAGCCTGATCCTGTGCATCAATCGCGACCGGCCGCTCGATACCGCATTCGCAGCGCTTGCCGAGGCGCGCGCGTTTCGCGACCAGATCGCGGGCTTCGGCCTCGATTCGGACGAACTCGACAACCCGCCGATCAGGTTTCGCGAGCTCTACGAACTGGCGCGCAGCGAAGGCTATCGCCTGACCGCCCATTGCGATGTCGACCAACCGGCGACCCGCGAGAATATCCGCCAGTGCCTGGAGATCCTCAAGGTCGAGCGCATCGACCACGGCATCAACACCATCGAGGACCCGGCCCTGGTCGATGCGGCGCGCGCGCGCGGCATCACCTTCACCACCTGCCCGACCTGGCGGCAGATCGACCATGCACCGCGCCGCGTCGACCGCATTCGGGTGATGCACGACCGTGGTCTGAGGGTCACGCTCAACAGCGACGACCCGGGCCTGTTCGCCAGCGGCACCATGGGCAAGATGCTGCCGGCGGTGATGGTGGCGGGCGGCTTCAGCGAGGCGGAGATGGGGCAGTTCATGATCAACGCGTTTGAGGGGGCGTGGATCGGGGCGGACGCGCGCAACGGATTTGTGCATAGAGTTGGCCAGTATGTGGACGCTTGGATGCGCGGGGGCTAGACTGGCGGGACTCGTCAACTCGCGACATCGTCCGGAAATGATTTTTGTGTCTCCCAAGGCTTTGAGATTGGTTCTCCAAAGTATTCGCGCGATTGCCGTGCTGATGGTTCTTCTCAGTGCGAACGCGGCGCTGGCGCAAACCCCCGCTTGGCCAGCCAAGCCAATCAAGATCATCGTCGCTTACCCGCCGAGCGGCACCACCGACATCGCCGGCCGCCTGCTGGCCGAGCGCCTGAGTGCCAGCCTGGGCCAGCAGGTGGTGGTCGAGAATCGCGCCGGTGCTGGCGGCATGATCGGCGCGCAGTCGGTGGCGCGTGCCGAGCCCGATGGCTACACCCTGCTCCTGGCCGCGTCGCCCGAGGTATCGATCGCGCCGATCACGGTCAAGGCGATGCAGTACGACCCGCAGAAGGATCTGCTGCCGATCGCGCTGGTGGGTCAGGTGCCGTTCCTGCTGGTGGCCGCCCCGACCTTTCCACCGGCGACTGTGACCGAACTGGTGGCCTATGCCAAGGCGTTTCCGGCGCAGGTGAACTATTCCTCTTTCGGCAACAACACCTCCAGCCATTTCGCCGGCGAGTTGTTCAAGGTGAGCACCGGCATCAAGAGCACCCATGTGCCCTACAAGGGCAGCGGGCCGTCGATCATCGACGTGATGGGCGGGCAGATTCAATACACCTTCGATGCGCCGCCGGCAGTGCTGGCGCAGGTGCAGGCCGGCAAGCTGAAGGCGATCGCGGTGGCAGCGGCCAAACGCCTGCCGCAGTTGCCGCTGGTGCCCACAATGGCCGAAGCCGGCCTGCCTGGCTTCGCCGCTGGCACCTGGTTCGGGCTGCTGGCGCCGGCGAAAACGCCGCGCGCCATCATCGACCGCGTCAATGCGGCAACGGTCTCTACGTTGGGCGCAGCCGACTTTCGAGCCGTCTATGAGGGCCGCGCTATCCTGCCCGGCGGCGGCACACCGGAGGACTTCGGCCGTTTCATTGCCGGCGAAATCGTCAAGTGGCAACAACTCGCGACCACCGTTGGCATCAAGGCGGAATAGGAACCATGAGAACCATACTGACCCACGCAACGCTGATCGATTGCGTCAACCCGGTGCCGCGCCAGGATGTTTCGGTGGTGCTCGACGACGGCCGCATCAAGGAGATTCTGGCGGCCGCGCCGGCAACCACCGACGCTGCGCGGGTCATCGACCTCGAGGGTGCCTATTTGCTGCCCGGCCTGTGGGATGTGCACATCCACCCGGACTACCTGTCGCTCACCGACATGCCGTTGGCCGAGCAGGTCACCTTGTTCGGCCACAAGCTGATGGCGGCGCTGACCGAATCCGGTATCACCGGCATGCGTTGCGCCGGCTCGCACCACTACATGGACGTCGCTTGGAAACGCGCCTTCGATTCCGGCCAGCATGTGGGGCCGCGGCTGTTCGCCAGCGGCCATTTCCTGACCACCACCGGCGGGCATTTCCTGACCTCGGGCCACGCGCTGGAAGTCGACGGGCCCTATGGCTGGGTCAAGGCGATCCGCGAGCAGATCAAGAACGGCGTCGACCACATCAAGCTCAATCTCTCCGGCGGCATCATGGGGCCGCCCTGGGACCTGCACACCCACTCGTTCCTGCTCGATGATGAACTGAAGGCGGCCTTCGAGATCTGCCGCCAGCGCGAATTCAAGGTGATGGCGCATGCGACCAATCCGCAGGCGGTGAAGAATGCGGTGCGGCTGGGCGCGCACAGCATCGAGCACGGCTACATCATGGATGACGAGTGCATTGAATTGCTGGTCAAGCACGGCACCTGGTATGTGCCGACGCTGGCGATCAGCCACTTGACGCCCCTGCAGACCAAGACCACCAACCTGTGGGAGCGCAACTGGGTGACGCAGCGCAATCTGGCGCACGCCCTGTGCTGCCGCGCCGATGCTGCATCCGACGTGCACGCCACCTGGTTTCGCCGCGCGCTGGATGCCGGGGTGAAAATGGCGCTGGGTTCCGACATCCGCCCGCTCAAGGATGCGGCGCTGCTCGAAATGGGCTTGTGGGTGCGCGATGGCGCCACCCCGTGGCAGACACTGATCGCCGCCACCAGGCATGGCGCGGCGGTGTGCGGCGTGGGCGACGAACTGGGCACGGTCGAGGTCGGCAAGCGCGCCGACCTGATCGTGGTCGGTGCCAACCCGCTGGAGGACATCAACAACGTGCGGCGCCTGCAACTGGTGTTCAAGGACGGGCGCATCGTGTCCGACAAGCGCACGTAAGCGCGGCCGCGCGTGACCGATTCCAACGCTCCCGCGGTGGCCGTGATCGGCGCCGGCATCGTCGGTACCTGCATCGCCTATCTGCTTGCCAAGCGCGGTGCGCGGGTCACCCTGATCGACCGTGACGAACCGGGGCACGGTGCGAGCTTCGGCAATTCGGGGGCGATCAGTCCCGGTTCGGTGGCGCCGCTGGCGATGCCGGGGGTCGCCAAAACGGTGCCCGGCATGCTGGTCGATCCGGAAAGCCCCCTGTTCCTGCCGCTGGGCTACCTGCCGCGCGCAACGCCATGGCTGGTGAAGTTCGTCGCTTCGTCCAGCCCGGAACGGGTGGCGCAGTCAGGGGTGAAGCTGGCCGCCTTGCATGCCGGTGCCATCGAGGCGCATCAGGCGATGACGCAGGAGGTCGGTGTGCCCGAGTTGTTTCTGCGTCGTGGCCACCTGCACCTATATCCTGACGAGAAGGCGCTGGCCAAGGATGGCGGTGGCTGGCGCATGCGCCGCGAGCACGGCTTCACCTTCGAACGACTGGAGCGCGACGGCATCGTCGCGCTCGAACCAGGGGTGGGCGAGCGCTACCGGATCGGCATTTTCATGGCCGACCACGCCACCATCCGCAATCCGTTCCGCTACGTGCAGGCGATCGCGCGTGCGTTCGCGGCGCGCGGCGGTGTGATCGTGCGCGCGGAGGTGGCCGGACTGATGCCGCAGGCCGCTGGCTGGAAAGTGGATTGGTCCGGGGCAGCGCATCGCTTCGACCAGGTAGTGGTCGCCGGCGGTGCATGGTCGAAGTTTCTGCTCGACCCGCTCGGCATTCACCTGCCGATCGAAAGCCAGCGCGGCTATCACGTGCAGTTCGAGGGCGCAGCCAATACGGTGGCGCGCACCGTGATCCTGGCCGACCGCAAGGTATTCATCACGCCGATGGAGGAGGGCTTGCGGGTCGGCGGCACGGTCGAGATTGCCGGCCTGGCGCGCGCCGCCGATGCGCGCCGGGCCGCGGTGCTGACACGCATCGTGCGCGAGACCTTTCGCGGCCTGGAACATGTACCTGCCCGGGAATGGATGGGCCATCGACCCTGCATGCCGGACTCGGTGCCGGTGGTCGGCGCGGCACCCGGCAGGCGCGGCCTGTGGCTGGCGGTCGGCCATGGCCACCTCGGGCTCACCGATTCGATCAATACCGGCCGGCACATCAGCGATGCGATGCTGGGCGCGGCGGCCAACGCATGAATCGCGGCAAATCCATCACTCAAGGAGTCAGCATGCGAATCACCTGTTGGTTGCGTTTAATGTGTATCGGCGTGCTGCTGGCATCGGCTGCAGCGGAGGCGCAATGGCCGGCCAAGCCGGTGCGCTTCATCGTGCCGTTTCCGGCCGGTGGTTCGACCGACATCGTCGCCCGCGTGCTGGCGGAAAAGCTTGCGCAAGGCCTTGGCCCGGCCTTTGTCATCGACAACCGTGGCGGCGCCGGCGGCACCACCGGGTCGGACGTCGCCGCCAAGGCCGCCCCCGATGGCTATACCATGTTGATCGGCACCAGCAGCACCCACGCGATCGCCGGCAGCCTGTACGGCAAGTTGGGTTATGACGCGGTACGTGACTTCGCGCCGGTTGCGCTGATCGGCACCGCCACCATCCTGCTGGTGGTGCATCCGTCGGTGAACGTGAAGTCGGTGCCGGAACTGATCGCCCTGGCAAAGGCACAACCGACCCTGCTGACCTTCGCTTCCAGCGGCAATGGCGGCATCTCGCACCTGACCGGCGAATACTTCAAGTCACTGGCCGGCATCCAGATGCAGCACATTCCCTACAAGGGCGACACGCCGATGATCGCCGACCTGGTTGGCGGCCGCGTCTCGCTGGCCTTCGGCACCGCGGTCGCGTTCCTGCCGCATGTGCAAAGCGGCAAGCTGACCGCACTGGCCGTCACCAGCGCCAAACCGTCGCCGGTGGCGCCCGGACTGCCGACGGTGGCCGAGGCCGGACTTCCCGGTTTCGAAGCCCTGCAGTGGTTCGGCATCCTGATGCCGGCCGGCACGCCGCCCGACATCGTTGCGCGGCTCAACGCCGAAGTCCTCAAGGTGTTGCGCCTGCCCGAGGTGCGCGAGCGCTTTCAGGCAATGGGCATCGAGATCAATGGTAATGCGCCGGAACAGTTCGCGGCATTCATGCGCGCCGAGACCGTCAAGTGGGGGCGGATTGTCAGGGAGTCCGGCGCGAAGGTGGATTGAGTTCCGTGCCAGGGGTAGAAGGCATGGCGCATCGTCGGCACGCGGTGTCGCCCGTTCCGGTTGCGCCGATCGGCGCCATCAGGCCAGCTGGTAGTGGGTGATGAAGTCGAGGATCTCGGAAGCGCCGCCGAGCCGCTTGTCGCGGTCCTTGCTCATCATGCGGTCGAGCAGTGGCTGGAAACGCTGCAGCGGTTCGGCCAGTATCGGCACCGGGCTGTGCGCGTGCTGGTGCATCAGGGTGACAATTGATTGCGCCTGGTAGGCGCGCTCACCGGTCAGCATTTCGTAGAACAGCACTCCCAGGCTGTAGATGTCGGCGCGATGATCAACCGGATGACCTTGCACCTGTTCCGGCGAAAGATAATAAGGCGTGCCGACGACCTCGCCGTGCTGGGTCGGACTGATCGCATCGCCAACTTTCTTGGCGATGCCGAAGTCGACGATCGCCAGGCTGCCGTCGGCGCGGATCATGATGTTGTCGGGCTTGAGGTCGCGATGCACCACGCCGGTCCGGTGAACGGCGGTGATCCCGCCGGCGATCTGGATCAGGCAGGCCACCGCCACCGACGGCGGGCACGGCTCGAGCAGCAACTTGCGCAAGTCGCCGCCAGAGAAATATTCCATTGCCATGTAGGCGTAGCCGCCCTCATGCCCGTGCTGATAGACGCGCGCCACGTTGCGGTGCGAGACCTGCATCAGCAGCGAATATTCCTGGACGAAGCGTTTCGCCGTTTCGCCGTCATATTCGTCGGACAGGCGTACCAGTTTCAGCACCCGTTGTTCGCCGGAGGCCGTGTGTCGCGCAAGATAGATGTGCGCCATGCCGCCTTCGCCGATTTTCTTTTGCATGCTGTATCCGGGCACGGCGATCGGTGCGTCGGACTGCGGTTCGACCGCTGGCGCAGCCGTCAAAGGAGGAGCTACGAACAGCGCCTCCTTGACCGGTGCGCGCGACGACGCCGAGGCTGCCGCCGGTTCCTGCTGGCGAATCGAATTCTGTGCATCGATCAGACGGGTGTTGGCTTTCAGTGCGCGCGCGACGTCAACATAGAACCCGCCATCGGTGTTGTCGCCCGGCTTCGGTCGCAAGCCGGTAACCTCGGCGACGCGAAGAGGCTTCTTGCGCCCCTTGACAATGATCTTCTCGTCGCGCCCGCGGCCGAAACGTGGCCCGGCCTGGCTCAAGGTGTCGTCGCTTACGGCGATGCTCCAGCCGAGTTCGCCGGCCCTGGCCTGCAGGCGCGAGGCGACATTGACGGTGTCGCCGATGATGGTGCGTTCGGATTTCGCGCCGTACTTGCCGCCGTGCAGGCTGCAGACCGATACCGGCCCGGAATGCAGGCCGGCGACCGCCGCCAGCGCCGGAATATTGCGCTTGCCGGATCGGGCGGCAATCCACGGGCCGAAGCGGTGCAGCGCCAGAACGCACAGGACCGCGGTTTTGGCGGCCCGCTCGCTGTGGTGGGCCGGATTGGCTGCACCGTCTTCGAACATGGCGATGAAGCCGCCTTCGATGGTCTTGACGATCCAGCCAGCACTGTTTGCCACCACTTCGCGCGCATTGTCCTGAAACGCGTTGATCAGTTCGAGTTGCAGTTCCTCGCCAAGCGCCTCGGCGATCAGGTTGAAGTCGCGGATCGCGAAAAATATCACGCTGCCGTCCACCGCGCGGGTGGTCGGATCGCGCGACGGCAGTTCGATTCCCGGCTGCGGCGCGACGAATTCGGGCGCCATCGCCATGGTCTCGCTGTGGTCCGCGAAAGAGGAGTCGGATGGCGACTCCAGTTGCAGTGTTTGGTCGTGGTCGGACCCCGCGCGTTCAAACCCCGGCCCCATCGCCGCGGTTGTGCTGTTGTCCTGTGTTTCGCTCTCGAATTCTGCAACATCCAGGTGACGACTCCGGCGTTTGCGGGTCTGGTTGGACACCGCCTTCAACAGGCTGACGCGATTGAAGGGCTTGATCAGGTAGTCGGAAACCGCCAGCGCGCTGGAGCGGCGGCGCAGGTCGCGGTCGTCGGAATCGGTCAGAAAGATGAATGGAATGGCGGCTGTCCGCGCATCCGAACGGATGCCCCGCAGCAGGTCAATACCGTCCAGCCGCGGCATTCGCGCGTCCGAGACAATCAGGTCCGGCGACGAATGGAACGCCATCCGCAGACCCTGTTCACCGTCTTCGGCGGTGAACACGTCGTGGGCTTCACTTTCAAGATGAAGCGCCAGCAGGCGGCGCAGCGCCGGATCGTCTTCGACCACAAGTACTCGTGCCATGCGGCTGCTTTCCTGGCGAGAGGGCTCCCGGTCCGGGGCGCCGTCCGCATTGTCCTGGTTTCTGGTTGGCCAGTCTCGTACGCCGGTTGCGACCCGCGGCGTCAGCGCTGCGGGCGGACAACTTGCGTAGCCAGCCTGCATATCGGCGGTGGCTGCGGATTCTTGACCCCGGCAATGGCGGCTACTGAATCGTGATGCCGGCGTCCCTGATGAGCTTTTGCCAGGTGGCGAAATCCACACGCATGGTGTTGCGGAAACTGTCCACCGTGCCGCCGATGGCCGACAAGCCATCGGCGCGGAGCCGGGCGGAAAACTCAGGGTCGGCAAGTACTTCGTTGGCCGCCGCGTTGAGCCGCACAAGCACGGCCGCCGGCGTTGCCGCCGGCGCCAGCACGCCATACCAGCCGCTGACGGCGAAATCCGGGAGGCCGGACTCGGCAATGGTCGGTATCGCCGGCGCGCCGTCCCAGCGGGCGGCGTTGCCCATGCCGAGCGCCTTGATCTTGCCGGACTTGATGTGCGGGTTGGCGGTGATCATGGCATCGAAAAACACCTCGATCTGGCCGCCGATCAGGTCGGTCAGGGCCGGCGCCGCCCCCTTGTAGGGAATATGCGTCATCGCCACGCCGGCACGGGCCTTGAACAATTCGCCGGCCAGGTGAGTGATGCCGCCGGTGCCGGAGGAGCCGAAGCTGATCTTGCCCGGGTTTTTCTTCAACAACGCGATCAGTTCGCCGGCGTTATTCACCGGCAAGGCCGGGTGCGCCACCATCACGATGGCGATATTGGCCAACGGCACCACGGGCGCGAAGTCGCGCAGCGGATCGAACCTGGCGGCCGGATTGAGGATCGGCGCGATCAACAGGCTGTTGGTGGTCAACAGCAGGGTATGGCCGTCGGCCGGCGCGCGGGCGACAAACTCCGAGCCGATCAGGGTGCCGGCGCCGGGTTTGTTGTCGACCAGCACCGCCTGACCCAGGCGTACCTTCAGCTTGTCGGCGAACGCCCGTGCCAGCACGTCGCCGCCGCCGCCGGCGGCATAGGGCACGACGATGGTCAGTGGGCGAGCCGGGAAGTCGGCGGCGAGCGTCATCGGAGCGATGACAAGCGCCGCCAACAATGCGGCAAAGGAATGAGGCAACCGTGTTTTCAATCTGATTTTTCCGTCAGTTGTGAAGACTGCCACGCGGGCTGCGGGATCTGCGTGAAGCAATCCCGGGTTCGCGCCGGCGCCTTTGATTGATCCATGTTCGCGCGCTACGCCACCTTCGCGCCGCGTTCGATCAGCAGTGCGCGCAGCACCGACCGGTGGCAGCGTGATTCATCCTCGCAGTAGCAGCCGACCGAGAAATTGGCCTGGTGTGACAGTGCTGCCAGCAGGTCGAGGCTGCGGCTGTGATCGGGCGCCGCCATCTCGGTGCGGAACTTCCTGGCAAATGCCTGCCATTCACGGGCAGTGGTCGCGCGCAACGCCAGGCGCACGGTTTCAGGGCTTGGCGCCAGATTCGGGTACCAGACGTCGTACCAGTTCTGCCGGGCGAAGGCGGTCTTCGGCACACCACGTGGCGGGCGGCGAACGGTGCCGATGCGCAGGCCTTCGTCTGCACTGCGGGCACTGCCAAGGCGAACGATTGTTGCAGTCATGGTCCTACCCCTGGTCGAATTGACGGTCAGCCCTGAGTCGCGCGTGGCGCCATCCGTGCGCTTGCAATGCGTGGCTCTGCCGGTCGCGGGCCGCGATTCTGCATCATTCCCGCTCACGGCGTTGGCGGCGCGACTGCTGCACTGCGTCAGAATATGATTCACTACTCGCCGGAGAACTCCGGCAGTGTCGATGCCTTGCAATGATTGACACCTCACCCTCCAACCGCTCATCCGGGATCAGCGCCATGAATCCGCTGTCGATCAATTTCTACGTTTGTCCTGAATCGGTTTCATTGCCGCAATTTGTCGGGATGGCGGCCGCCATTGGCGCGCAGGCGGTCGGATTGACGGTGCGCGCCCTCACCGAAATGAATTTGTCGGCAATCAGCCGCTTGCTGCAAAGCCATGGTCTCAAGGTGTCGTCCCTCAACAGCGCGGGCTATTTCCTGTTTGGTGATGCCGCCAGGGCAAGCGAGCAGGAGAACCTGAATGCCCGTCTGATCGCCGCCGCCGCGGAACTTGAAGCGCAGACGCTGGTGGTGATCACCGGCGGCATCAGTCATGGTCCGTGGCCTCTGGCCGAAGCGCGCGCCAGGGTCGAAGACGGGTTGCTGCGCCTGGCCGATCAGGCGGCGCGGGCGAAAGTGCATTTGGGTATTGAGCCGATTCATCCGCTGGGCATTTTGCAAAAGGGCTGCGTCAATTCGATCGCCGACGGCCTTTCGCTTGCGACCAGGCATGCACATGTCGGACTGACGATCGACTTTTTTCACACCTGGTGGGACACCCAATTCACCAGCGTGTTCGAAGCGGCGCCGGAGAAGACGCGACTGGTGCAATTCTGCAATGTGGCGGTGCCGGACAACCCGGCCGATTTTCAGCGCGAAGTGCCGGCCATCGGCCTGGTTGACGTGGCCGGCGCATTGCACGCGATCCGCGCGCGCGGCTATCGCGGCTATTTCGAGTTCGAGATGTTTCCAGAACACCTGCGTGGACGATCTGTCGAAGCGGTACTGCAGGCGGTAGGCGCGAGTTACGCGGCGATCTCCAAAACGGTGTAGGTCGCGCCGTTCGGCACACTGCCGGGTAGCAGACAGGTACAGGAAGCCGGAAACAAATGGCGCATCGCATGGCCGAAGCGGGCGGCGGCGTATTGTGAAGCCGCTTTTAGTATTGAGGTTTTCCGGCACAAGCCGTGCTTGCCCTGTTGGGGTGCATCAGGTATTGTGCCAAGCTGCAAGCAATGGTCACTCTGGCTGTCAATATCGCGACGGTCATTTCGTTTTGGACTCAAGGAGCGCTACATGATTGGTTTGTCACGAATGAAACTCGGTACCCTGGTTGGCGCGGTTGCCCTTGCGGCATTTGCCATGCCGGCAATGGCCCAGAACGTCATCAAGGTCGGCGTTTTGATGCCGATCTCCGGCCCGGCGTCGTATTTCGGTGTGATGGGCAAGGAAGGCATCGAACTGGCGCTCGAACAGGTCAATCGCGGCAATGGCATCAATGGCACCAAGATTCAGGTTCAGTACGAAGACTCGGCCTGCAGTCCGCTGCAGGCGACCAACACTGTCAAGCGCGTGCTCGAGCAGTTCAAGCCGCATATCGTGGTCGGTGAGGAGTGCTCGGATGCGTCACTGGCGATCGCTCCGATTCTCGAGCAGGCCAAGGTGCCGATGTTGAATGCCGGTTCGGCCGCCAATCAGCTCACCGATTCGGGCTACAAGTACGTGTTCCGGATTTTCCCGAATGCCCAGCAGCAGGGCGTGCCGCTCGGCCGCAATGCCTATACCAAGCTTGGCGCACGCACCGCGGTGCTGCTGCATGTGAAGACCAACGCCGGTGTCGACAACGCCGACGGTTTTGCCAAGGAATTCGAGGCCGCCGGCGGCAAGATCGTGGCGCGCATCGATTTCGCGGGCGACGTCAACGATTTCACCTCGATCGCCACCCGCATCGCGTCGCTCGGCAAGGTCGATGTGTTGCCGACCTTCGCGCTCGAAGGGCAGCAGGTGCGCCTGACGCAGGCGCTGGCGCAAGCCAAGGTTGTCAAGGGCGGCGGCGGGCCCGGCATCCAGATGGGTTCGATCTGGCTGCCCTGGGGTTTTGATGCCAAGGCAGGCCAATCCTCAGTGGGCTATATCCGCATCGTGCAGTTCGACCCCACTGAAAAGCGCAAGATGGTGACCGACTTCAACGCTGCGTTTCGCGCCAAGTACGGCGCCGACAAGACGCCCACGCACATCAATGCGCACGCCTACGACACCATTCTCCTGATCGCCGAGGCGATTCGCCGCGGCGCCAAGGATTCGGAGACGCTGCGTGATCGCTTGTCGAAAATGAAGGACGTGGAAGTCACCACCGGCAAGATCACCTTCGACGCCAAGGGGCAGAATTCCGACATGTCGGTGATCCACTTCGTCGAAACGCAGCCGGACTTGTCGTGGAAAGGCCTGCCCTGGTAGGGACTGTGACTGCCGGCCGGTGTCACGCTTGACCGCACGGCATCGGCTGCATTTGACAAACAAGAGAAAGCTGGTCATTCCCGCGCAAGCGGGAATCGGCAACCTGTCGATCCCATCCCTCTGGATTCCCGCCCGTGCGGGAATGATGATGCCCGCGTGACTGATTTCCTGACCCTGATTCTGCAGCAATCGATCAATGGCATCTATCTCGGCTGCCTGTATGTGATCGTGGCCCTGGGCCTGACCCTGATCTACGGGGTGATGAACCAGATCAATTTCGCGCACGCCGACTTTGTCACGGTCGGCGCGTTTGTCGCGTTTTTCAGCGCCACCCGGTTTCTGACCAAGGTGCTCGGCCTGTCGGACACCACTGGCTACCTGCTGTCGATCGTGCTGGCGCTCCTGGTGGGCGCCCTGTTGGGCCTGTTGGTCAATGCGCTGGTGTTCGCGCCTTTGCGCAATCGCGGCGACGAACTGCGCCCCCTGATCGCGACCATCGGCGTATCGGTACTGCTGGAAAACGCCCAGCTCGCGCTGTTCGGCCCGATTCCGTTCCAGTTCGATTCACCGTTCGCGCAGCACACCATCCGCTTCGGCAAGATCTTCTTCAGCCAGCAAAGCCTGCTGGTGGTGATCGTGGCGGCGCTGGCGATCGCCGCGCTGTATGTCTTCATGAAGTTCACCTACCTCGGCAAGGCGCTGCGCGCGGTGTCGCAGGATCGCGAAACGGCAGGGCTGATGGGCATCAACGAAACCTTCCTGATCGGGCTGACCATCGTCATCGCCTCGGCACTGGCCGGGATGGCCGGCGCCCTGCTCGGGCCGGTGATCGTGCTCACCCCGTTCGCCGGCACCAGCCTGATCGTCAAGGCATTCGCGATCGTGATCATCGGCGGCTTCGGCAACATGGAAGGGACGATTGTCGCCGGCATCCTGGTCGGCCTGATCGAGGCCTTCACGGTGCAGTATCTCGGCTCCGGCCTGATCGACCTGGTGGTGTTTTCCCTGCTGCTGCTGATGCTGGTGGTCAAGCCCACCGGCCTGATCGCGGAGCGGCGCGAGGAGAACGTATGAAGGCGCCGAGTGTGTGTCCGCGGGGCGCTCATCGTCCCGCGGTGAGGACGTCGCGCAGCCACGGAAGGCTGGTCGCATGAACGGGCTGGCTGCCGCATTGCGGCGCGATGTGCGCTGGCCCTGGTACCTGGGGGCGATCTTCGTGCTGCTGCTGCTGCCGCTGGTGCTTGCCACACCTTACTGGCGCGGCATCCTGATCGTGTGCGCGATGAACGTATTGCTGGCGATGTCGCTCAACCTGGTGATCGGCTATACCGGGCAACTCAACCTCGGGCAGTCGGGTTTTTTCGCCATTGGTGCCTACGTCACCACGGTATTGCTCAAGAGCTACGGCTGGAATTTCTGGCTGGCCTGTGTCGCGGCGGTGCTGGCGGCCGGACTTGTGGGCCTGCTGCTGGCGGCCTTCGCCGCGCGCCTGCGCGGGCACTATCTGGGCATCGCCTCGCTTGGTTTCGCGGTCATCGTCTATCAGATCTTGATCAACTGGGAAAGCGTGACCAAGGGCGTGCAGGGGATCTACGGCATCCGGCCGCCGCCGCTTGCGATCCCCGGCTTTCCGGATTTGAATTTCGGCAATCAGGCGGCGTTGTTCTATCTGGTCGCCGGGATTGCGCTGTTGGTCTACATGCTGCTCGACAACCTGCTGCGTTCGCCGATCGGCGAGACCCTGCGCGCGATCCGCGAGGATGAGATCTCGGCCGCATCGCTGGGCGTCAACGGCGCCAAATGGAAAGCGTTTTCCTTCGGCCTGTCGGCGGCGATCGCCGGCCTGGCGGGCTGCTTCTACCCGAGTTTTGTCGGTACCCTGGTGCCGGATGCCTTCAATACGGTCGAGTCATTCACCATGCTGGCGATGGTGGTGGTGGGCGGTATGGGCACCATGATCGGACCGGTGGTCGGCGCGATTGTCCTGACCTTTCTGCCGGAGTTGCTGCGCGGGTTTGGCGACCTGCGGCTGATCGTCTATGGCCTGGCGCTTACGCTGGTGGTGTTGTTCATGCCGGGCGGCATGGTGCAGGCCTGGCAACTGCTGCGCGCTCGCCTGGGCCGGGCCAATGCCGGCGGCGGTGGCCGTTCCGGAGCAGCGGGAACATGACGGCATTGCTCGAAGCGAGCGGACTGCGCAAGAGCTTTGGCGGCGTCAGGGCGGTGGCGGGCATATCGCTCAATGTCCCGGAGAACTCGATATTCGCGGTGATCGGCCCGAATGGCGCCGGCAAGTCGACCATGATGAATCTCCTGTCGGGCACCTATCAGCCCGACGCCGGCACGCTGCTGTTCGCCGGCCGGCAACTCGCGGGACTGCCGGCGCACCGGCGTGTGCGCCTCGGCCTGGCGCGTACCTTTCAGAAGATTCGCCTGTTCAAGCAGCTTTCGCTGCTTGACAACGTGCTGGCCGGTTTCCACATTCACCATGAGGTGCCGGCCTGGCAATACATGTTGCCGGGGGCTGCGTTCTGGCGCGACTGGACGCGTTGTCGCGAGGAAGGCCTGGCGCTGCTCGAATTCGTCGGGCTCGCCGATCAGGCCACGCAGCGGGCCGGATCGCTGGCCTACGGTCAGCAGCGCATGCTCGAAATCGCGCGCGCGATGGCGACGCGGCCAAAATTGTTCATGCTCGACGAACCTGCTGCCGGTCTGAATGCGGCCGAGGTTGCGTTTTTGCAGCAGCGGCTGCAGGACATTCGTGCGCGCGGCATCACTGTGGTGGTGGTCGAGCACAACATGGAACTGGTGATGAAGGTGGCGGATCATGTGTTCGTGATGGACCACGGCGAATTCCTGTTCGAAGGCCCGCCCAAGGCGGTGCAGAGCAATCCCAAGGTGATCGAGGCCTATCTGGGCGGGGAATTCGATAGCGGGGCGCTGGCCTGATGGCGGCGCTGCTGCAGGTCGAGGGCGTCGAGCTCGCCTACGGCGATGTGGCCGCATGCCGCGATATTTCGTTCAACGTCGGCGAGGGCGAGATCGTGACCCTGATCGGCGCCAATGGCGCCGGCAAGTCCACCACCCTGCGCGGTGTCGCCGGCGCGATGGCGCCGCGCCGCGGCCGCATCCTGTTTCGCGGCCAGGATGTCACCCGCATGCGCCCGCATGAGCGGGTGATGGCCGGCATCGCCCTGGTGCCCGAGGGGCGGCGCGTGTTTCCGTTTCTCACGGTGCGCGAAAACCTCGAAATGGGCGGTTTCAAATATCGCGCCGACAAGCCGAAGACGCAGGCGCTGATCGAACGCATGATGGACATGTTCCCGCGCCTGCGCGAGCGCGCCGCACAGCGCGCCGGCACCCTGTCCGGCGGCGAACAGCAAATGCTCGCGCTGTGTCGCGCCCTGATGTCCGAGCCGGTGCTGTTGTGCATGGATGAGCCGTCGCTGGGCCTGGCGCCGCTGGTGGTGCTGGAAATCTTCAAGAGCATTCGCGCAGTCAATCGCGCCGGCACCAGTGTGCTGCTGGTCGAGCAGAACGCGCGCTATGCGCTGGAGACCGCCAGTCGCGGCTATGTGCTGCAGACCGGCTCGATCATCGCCGAGGGCAGCTGTGCCGCACTCAAGCAGGACG
>JANPGJ010000678.1:0-2639 GCA_031423955.1 Burkholderiales bacterium | reverse complement strand
CGCGCAGCGCATCGTCAACGGCGAGGTCCCCGAGAGCCTGAAGGGGAAGCGCCTGCTGGTGCTCGACATGGCCTCGCTCCTCGCCGGCGCCAAGTACCGCGGCGAGTTCGAGGAGCGCCTGAAAGCGGTGTTGAAGGATCTGGCCCGTGACGAAGGCCAGACCATCGTGTTCATCGACGAACTGCACACCATGGTGGGCGCCGGCAAGGCCGAGGGCTCGATGGATGCCGGCAACATGCTGAAGCCCGCGCTGGCGCGCGGTGAACTGCATTGCGTGGGCGCCACCACGCTGGCCGAGTACCGCAAATATGTCGAAAAGGATGCGGCGCTGGAACGGCGCTTCCAGAAGGTGCTGGTGGGCGAGCCCAGTGTTGAATCGACCATCGCGATCCTGCGCGGATTGCAGGAAAGGTATGAATTGCACCACGGTGTCGACATCACCGACCCGGCGATCGTCGCTGCCGCCGAGTTGAGCCATCGCTACATCACCGACCGCTTCCTGCCGGACAAGGCGATCGACCTGATCGACGAAGCGGCGGCGCGCATCAAGCTGGAAATCGATTCCAAGCCGGAGGTGATGGACAAACTCGATCGCCGCCTGATCCAGTTGAAGATCGAACGCGAGGCGATGAAAAAGGAAAAGGACGAAGGCTCGCGCAAGCGGCTTGGCCTGATCGAGGAAGAAATCGTCAAGCTCGGCCGCGAATACGCTGACCTGGACGACATCTGGAAGGCGGAGAAGGCGGTGGTCGCCGGCAGCCAGCACATCAAGGAAGAAATCGAAAAGCTGCGCGCGCAAATGGCCGACCTGCAACGCAAGGGCCAATTCGACAAGCTGGCGGAGATCCAGTATGGCAAGTTGCCCAAGCTCGAAGCGCAGTTGAAGCAGGCCGAAACCAGCGCTGCGAAAAAGGGCGGCGACCAAAAGCGGCCGCAGCTTCTGCGTACCCAGGTGGGCGCCGAAGAAATCGCCGAGGTGGTGGCGCGCGCGACCGGCATTCCGGTTTCCAAACTGATGCAAGGCGAGCGCGACAAGCTGCTGAGAATCGAGGACAAGCTGCACGAACGGGTAGTCGGGCAGGATGAAGCCGTGCGCCTGGTGTCGGACGCGATCCGCCGTTCACGCGCCGGCCTGGCCGATGAAGGCCGGCCGTATGGGTCATTCCTGTTCCTCGGGCCTACCGGGGTAGGCAAGACCGAGCTCACCAAGGCGCTGGCCGGCTTCTTGTTCGATTCCGAATCCGCCATGATCCGCATCGACATGAGCGAATACATGGAAAAGCATTCGGTGTCGCGCCTGATCGGCGCGCCGCCCGGCTACGTGGGTTACGACGAAGGCGGGCAGCTGACCGAGGCGGTGCGCCGCAAGCCGTATTGCGTAATTCTGCTGGACGAGGTCGAAAAAGCGCATCCGGACGTGTTCAACGTGCTGCTGCAGGCGCTGGACGATGGCCGCATGACCGATGGCCAGGGCCGTACCGTCGACTTCAAGAACACCGTGATCGTGATGACCTCGAACCTCGGTTCGCACAAGATCCAGAGCATGAGCGGCAATGATCCGGAAGTGATGAAGATCGCGGTGATGGCCGAGGTGAAGACGCACTTCCGCCCGGAGTTCGTCAACCGCATCGACGAGATCGTGGTGTTCCATGCCTTGAACGAAACCAACATCAAGGCGATCGCGAAAATCCAGTTGAAACGGCTGGAGGAGCGGGTGCGCAAGATGGACATGGAACTGGAAGTCAGTGACGCGGCACTGCAGGAAATCGCGCATGCCGGCTTCGACCCGGTGTACGGTGCGCGGCCGCTGAAGCGGGCGATCCAGTCGTCGATCGAGAATGCGTTGTCGAAGAAGATCCTGGCCGGCGAGTTCGGCCCGAAAGACATCATTCGCGTCGACGTGAAGGGCGGCGGTTTCGTGTTCGAGAAGGCTGCTGCGGCTGCGTCGAAAGAAGGCAAGGCCGAAGCCGTGCACTAAGCCCCAATCGCACGGATGGCCGCCGGGATGCGCGTCTTGCGCATCCCGGCGGCATTTCGCTCTATCATTCCACGCTGGAGCGGCAGGCCGCCGCTTCGCAACGGATGGCCATCCCTGCATTTCCGGACGCGGTCGCCAACGGTTTTATCGGGAATGAAAGCGATGTCGGCAATCGATGCATCGGCGCTGCCCGCCGAATGGGCTGTTTTGCAGAACAATATCGAGCAATACGAGAAGAGCGCGCTGCTGATCAAGCTCGTTGCGGTCGGGCTGTTCGCCGGTGCCCTGGTTTTTGCCCTGAGCGATTCATTGACCATCGGGTTGATCGTGCTCCTGTGGGTGCAGGAAGGGGTGCTGCGCACCTTCCAGTCACGCCTGGCGGCACGCATCCTCAGGGTCGAGGAAATGCTGCGCCAGGCGGGCGGCATGGCGTTTCAATTGCATTCGGAATGGATGGCATCGCGCAAGGGCGCGTTCGGTATGCTCGTCGAGTATGCCGCCGCGGCGCTGCGGCCGACAGTGGCGTTTCCCTATGCGGCCCTGCTGCTGGTCGACCTGGCATTGATCGCGGGCGGCGCCGGCACCGAGGCCGTAACGATCTGATTCCAGCGAGTCCCTGCCATGACCGACACTTCCACCAAAGCCGGATCGGCCGTCACCC
>JANPGJ010000677.1:0-3372 GCA_031423955.1 Burkholderiales bacterium | reverse complement strand
GCGTCGTGCGCGGCGCCTCGGGATCGCCTTCGATCCGGACTTCGTGAAACCCGGCGAGCGCCCGCGCCGTGCCGTCTCGGTGTTGGATGTGCCGCTGGCGCGCCGCGAGCGACCGGGCACACTCGATGTCGCCAATGCCGGTTATGTGGTGGCCGTGCTTGATGGCGCGCTGGCCGGCTGCATGAACGGCTCGTTCGATGCGATGGTGACCGCGCCGGTGCACAAGGGGGTGATCAACGATGGCGGCATCGCGTTCACCGGGCACACGGAATATCTGGCGGACAAGACAGGAACGCCGCAAGTGGTGATGCTGCTCGCCGGTGGCAGGCCGGTGCTGCGGGTAGCGCTTGTGACCACCCACCTGCCGCTCGCCGCGGTGGCCGACGCGATCACCGCGCCGCGCCTGACCCGCACCATTGAAATCCTGGCCGGCGATTTGCGGTCGAAGTTCGGTATTGCGCGGCCGCGAATCCTGGTCGCCGGCCTCAATCCCCACGCCGGTGAATCCGGGCACATGGGCCGCGAGGAGATCGATGTCATCATTCCGGTATTGCAGCGGCTGCGCCGGCGCGGCTTCCGTTTGCAGGGGCCGTTGCCGGCCGACACCCTGTTCACACCTGGTGTGTTGGCAGGCGCCGATGCGGTACTGGCGATGTATCACGATCAGGGATTGCCGGTGCTCAAGTATGCAAGTTTCGGGCAGGGCGTCAACGTGACGCTCGGCTTGCCGCTGATCCGCACTTCGGTCGATCATGGCACCGCGCTCGATCTTGCGTCGAGCCTGGCGAAGTTGCGCCGCGCCGATCCCGGTAGCCTGGTCAGCGCTTTCCGGCTTGCCGTCGAGCTGGCCGGCGGCGGCGCCATGCGGCCAAGGCCACGACCACGAGGCAGAAGCTGACGATCGGCCAGTTGCCGAAGCGGGCATAAGGGGTGGTTCCGGAAAAGCCCTGAACGTCGGCAAGCAACGCACCTTCGGTGAATGCGGGCAGTGATTTCACGACCCGCCCGCGATGGTCGATCACCGCTGTCATCCCGGTGTTGGTCGCGCGCAGCATCGGCCGCGCCGTTTCCAGCGCACGCATGCGACTGATCTGCAGGTGCTGGTGCGGCGCCAGCGACGCCCCGAACCAGGCGATGTTGCTGACATTGAGCAGGATGGTGGCCGCCGGCAACTGGCGGATGATTTCCTCGCCGAACAGGTCTTCGTAACAGATATTGACCGCGACCCGTTGTGCCCCGAGCGCGAGCGGTTGCGGCGTCGCGCTGCCGCGGGTGAAGTCGCCGAGCGGTATCTTCATCGCATCGACGAACCAGCGAAAGCCGAACGGAATGAATTCGCCGAACGGCACCAGATGCGCCTTGTCATAGCGCTGGCTGACACTCGCGCCCAGCGTGATGACACTGTTGAAATATCGGCTGGTCGATTCCGCGAACGGCACGCCGAAAATCAGATCGGATTGGCGCGCTTTCGCCAGGCGCGCAAGGTCGTCGAGGTAGCGTGGCGGGATCGCCTGCAACATGCGCGGCAGCGCGGTTTCCGGCAGCGCGATGAGCGTTGCAGGGTTGTCTTCCACCAGCCGGCGATAGCCCGTGAGCGTCGATTCGAACCTGCCTTCCTCGAACTTGAGATCCTGCGCAACATTGCCCTGCAACAGCGCGACGCGCAGCGGCGCCTGATGGGGCGTTGCCCATTCCGCGAGGCCGAACCCCCAGCCCGTGGCCAGTAGCAAGGTGGCGGCCAGCGCCGCGACGAGGCCGTTGCGCCGGCTTGTTCTTCCGGCGAACCCCAGAACGGCGCCAGCGGCCAGCACGCCAACCAGCGCGGCGCAAAAGTTCAGGCCATGCACGCCGATGATCGGTGCGAACCCGGCGAGCGGGCCGTCGGTATGCGCGTATCCGGCACCAAGCCAGGGAAAACCGGTGAACACCCAGCCGCGCAGCCATTCGGTCAGGCACCAGGCTGCCGGGACCAGCAACCAGCGGGGCGCGCCGGGATTGAGCCTTGCCTGCATGTAGCCGGCAAGCGCCGGCCACAGTGCAAGATAGGCGGCGAACAGCAGGGTTGCCAACCCCGCCAGCGGCATCGGCATCGCGCCGTAGTCATGCATGCTGATGTAAACCCACGATACGCCGCTGCCATACAGGCCCAGGCCAAAGGCGAAGCCGGTGAGCGCGGCGGCGCGTGGCGTGGCCTGGTGCCAGAGCAAGGCCAGGCCGGCCAGGGTTGCCAGCCCGAGCGGCCAGGCACCAAGCGGTGCAAATGAAAGCGTGGCGGCGGCACCCAGGAGCAGCGCCACGGCAGGCACGCCTGCCCGCCTGGTCATCACGGGCTGACGGCGTCCAGCGGCGCGCGCTCGACGCGCAGCAGGTGGACCTGGCGGCTGTCGGCGCGCAGAACCTGGAAACGCAAGCCGCCGATGCTTGCCGCTTCGCCGCGTTTTGGCACGCGGCCGAAATGGTTGATCACCAGGCCGCCCACAGTGTCGGCTTCGGTAGCGGGCAGGTCGCAGCCGAAATGGCGGTTGAAATCGCCGATTTCGGTGACCGCGCGCACCCGGTGCGCGCCGTCGCGGTCGGTGAAAATGTTGTCTTCGGCCTCGTCGAAATCGAATTCGTCGTCGATTTCGCCAACGATCTGTTCAAGCACGTCTTCGATGGTGACCATCCCGGCGACGCCGCCGTATTCGTCAACGACGATGGCGATATGGTTGCGGTTGGCGCGAAACTGGCGCAACAGGTCGTTCAGGCGCTTTGATTCCGGAATGAACACGGCCGGCCGCAGGATTTCGCGAACGCGCAGTTCCTGCCCGGCATAAATGCGCAGCAAGTCCTTGGCCAGCAGGATGCCGATCACTTCATCGCGGTCGCCGTCGATCACCGGAAAGCGTGAATGTCCGGTCTGAATCATCCGCGGCAGGAATTTCTCCTGCGCATCGCCGATATCGATCACGTCCATGCGCGCGCGCGGCACCATGATGTCGCGCGCGGCCAGCTCGGAGGTTTGCAACACTCCTTCGATCATCGCCAGCGCTTCGGCGTCGAGCAGGTTGCGTTCATGCGCCGAGTGCAGCAGCGTGATCAGTTGATCGCGATCTTCCGGCTCGCGCATCAGGAGCGCCGAGAGGCGCTCAAGCAGCCGCGGCTTGGCCGGACGTATGGGGGGCTCTTCCATGGCGAGGGATCAGGATGCGGTCAGCACGCGCAAGCGCCGGGATGATCGTTGTCACGCCGTGCCCGGTAAAGGATCATCCATACGGGCTATGCGGTGCAGTGCATCGGAGTCGGGAAAGGCGAGAGGCTTCGCGGGCGTTTCAACCGCGGGCGACGCGCCTGGCCTTTCGCTCCTCCGTGATTCGGCTGCGGGCCGGGACG
>JANPGJ010000676.1:0-4837 GCA_031423955.1 Burkholderiales bacterium | reverse complement strand
GGCTCATCTACAAAATCGAACTGGCTATTTTCGTATATCGATTGGCGGGATTTGCCGGCGCAGGATTTGTTGGGGGGAGGTAGCTTCGACAAGGTCTTGACAGGGTGGCGCGACGGCAAGGCGCTAGTCAACCAAGGAAACTGGACTTATCTATTGGATCGGAGTACGGGTAATTTCCATACGCCCGTCAATGCAGGAATGAGATTCAACTGGTCATCTGTGGCGGACGCGGACATTCACCCTCGCAATGGCGATGTCCTCCGGATATCTCGAACGCTGGGGCAAGGGACGCAAACTATTCCATCGCGCGTTTATTGGACAACGGAAGGGCTTATTGGTAGCTTTAGGCCATTCCCCGTGTTTTCCTACATACCTCGAAATTCCAACACTGTGACGCCGGTCTTCTGGCCGGATGTCGAGCTTCTTCAATAGCCATCGTCATCACAATTTTCTTATCCTGTGTCCCTGCCGAAGCGCCCTATTTGAGAGGAACCAATCATGACTGACAATCTTCGTCCGACCGGCGCTGGCCAGCCAAGTAACTATATCGACGTTGTTCCCCGCTCAGGCATGTACACCGGGCAGAACTACACCGCTGGGCGAACTCTTGCGACAAATCAGGTTCCATCGCCAGCAATGTGGCGGGTTGTCCTGGTCGGTTTTCTAAATGGACGCGCTAAAGCGCCTTGAAAGATGCGCCGATCGCCATGATCAGTCAACATGTTGACGATCGTAGCGTCCGCATACGCGACCGGCATTAGAGCCGGGGTAGTGCCCGCGATCATGACGTTCGAGGATGTGTCGCTTTCAACTCGGTCAGGCACGCCCGACACCGCGCGATGACCGCCACGCATACACCAGGCCAGCCCAGCCGACGATCACCAGCAGCGCCGCCAGAAAAGACCACCAGATGCCCCAGGTCTGGCCATAAAGGTAAATGAGAAACAGTGCGCACGGATAGAGCAGGATGCCCTGCACGGCGATCGCCAATGCCGCTGCCGTCGCTGCCGGTCCGACCCTTGGGTGCATCAACACCACGGTGGTGGTGAGCACCAGGGGAAAGCCGGCGAGAAAGCCGGTCCAGTCGGGGCCGATGGCGTGGCTGATGGTGACCAATAGGCCGGCGAACATGCCGACGAACAAGGCGCGCAGCGGCAGGTCGTACCAGCGCTTGGCGCCGGCAAGCAGGGCGCGCCCGGCCACTGCGCGGCGGGTCAGCAGTGAGGCCACGACCAGGGCCAGGGTGCTGAACACCAGCGTGGTGATGGGTGCCGGATCCCAGCGCTGGACCAGCCACGAAACGCCGAACCAGGCGGCGAGCGCGAGCGTCAGGGCCGCCGGCATCGGCAGGCGCCTGGCCAGGAGGATGTAGATGGTGGCAAACAGTGCTACCGCGATGTTCGCGCCGATGCTGCCGACTGCGCTTGCGGCCACGAACTGCGGCGTGGCGGCCAGCGCCAGCAATACGTAGGTAGGGCCGATGGAGAGCGGCATCGCGATGATCAGGCCGGCGATCAGCGGGCCGCTCTTTTCGGCTACCGCGGTCGCGCCGACCACCACCGACGCCGCGAACAGTACCTTGGCGGCGATCGCCAGCCAGAGCGGGAGTTCAATCAAGTCCGCGCTCCCGGCAGATAGTGGGGAATGGCCATGCAACGGTGTGCAATTCCGCTGCCGGCAAATGGCTTTGCTGGTGTCCGGCGTCTGCGCGCGGCTTCGTCATGGGTGTGATTGTCTCCGGTTTGACCGATTCGGCTGAAATCCGGCTGCGGACTTGTGTTGGATAGGCCGTCTGCGGCGTTTTGCAAGGGTAGAATCCGACCCCCGCGCTGTCCCTGGCGGGCGGTGGCGGCCGGACGAAATTGGCCCCATACTTGTGGAACCGTTGCCCGGATGCGCAGTCAGCGATGGTTCGCCGGTACCACGCGTTGAGCAGGACAAGCCTCATTCATTTGGCCACTGCGGCTTGGGGGGACTTGTGCGGCGATCACACCATTTTAAAAGCGAAAGCTCTCAAGCGAAAGTCAACATGTCCGACCAAAACGAACAGGCCCGCGCGCAGCTGAAGAAAGCTGCGCTTGATTACCACCGCTACCCGCAGCCGGGCAAGATCGCGGTCACACCGATCAAGCAACTGGTGAACCAGAACGATCTGGCGCTGGCCTATACGCCGGGCGTGGCCTATGCCTGCGAGGAAATCGTGCGCGATCCGGGCGAGGCACGGCACATGACCTCGCGCGGCAACCTGGTCGGCGTCATCACCAACGGCACTGCGGTGCTGGGGTTGGGCGCGATCGGGCCGCTGGCGGCCAAGCCGGTGATGGAAGGCAAGGCGGTGCTGTTCAAGAAGTTCGCCGGCATCGACGTTTTCGACATCGAGATCAACGAGCGCGACCCGGAAAAATTGGTCGAGATCATCGCCGCGCTCGAGCCCACCTTTGGCGGCATCAACCTCGAAGACATCAAGGCGCCGGAATGCTTCTACGTTGAACGCAAGCTGCGCGAACGGATGAAGATTCCGGTGTTTCATGACGATCAGCACGGCACCGCGATCATCGTCGGCGCGGCGATTCTCAACGGCCTGAAGGTGGTCGGCAAGGAGATCGACAAGGTCAAGCTGGTGGCCTCCGGCGCCGGTGCGGCGGCACTGACCTGCATGGACCTCCTGATCAAGCTTGGCATGCGGATGGAAAACATCATCGTCACCGACATCGCCGGCGTGGTCTATACCGGCCGCAAGGAGGAGATGGACGAAAACAAGGCGCGCTTCGCCAAGGACATCCCCGGCCGTACCCTCGGTGAGGTGATCGCCGGCGCCGACATCTTCCTCGGCCTCTCGGCCGGTGGCGTGTTGAAGCAGGACATGGTCAGGCAGATGGCGGCGCGCCCGCTGATCCTGGCGCTGGCCAATCCGCACCCGGAAATCATGCCCGACCTGGTCAAGGCGGTGCGCGACGATGCGGTCATGTGCACCGGCCGCACCGACTTTCCGAACCAGGTCAACAACGTGTTGTGTTTTCCGTTCATTTTCCGCGGCGCGCTCGATGTCGGCGCCACCACCATCACGCCCGAAATGGAAATCGCGGCAGTGCGCGCGATCGCCGAATTGGCGCAGGCCGAGCAGAGCGAGATCGTCGCCATGGCTTATGGCACCAGCAATCTCTCGTTCGGCCCCGAATACCTGATTCCCAAGCCGTTTGACCCGCGCCTGATCGCCAAGGTGTCGCCGGCGGTCGCGAAAGCGGCGATGGATTCCGGGGTCGCCACCCACCCGATCACCGATTTCGACGCTTACCGCAACCAACTGGAGCAGTTCGTCTATCACTCCGGCCTCTTGATGAAGCCGATTTTCGAGGCCGCGCGTGCGTCGACGGTGGCGAAGAAAAAGAGTCGCGTGGTATTGGCCGAGGGCGAGGAAGAGCGCGTCCTGCGCGCTGCGCAGGTGATGGTCGATGAGCGCATCGCACGCCCGGTGCTGATTGGCCGCCCGGCGGTGATCGAGAAACGCATCCAGACCTTCGGCCTGCGCCTGAAGGCGGGCAGCGATTTCGACCTGATCAACCCCGAGCACGACGAGCGCTACGCGGATTACGTGCAGACCTACCTCGATCTGACCAAGCGCCGCGGCATCACCCGCCAGTATGCAAAGATTGAAATGCGCCGCCGCCTCACCTTGATCGGCGCGATGATGATCAGGAAGGGCGACGCCGACGGCATGATCTGCGGCACCTACGGCACCCATCCACTGCATTTGCCATACATCGATCAGGTGATCGGCCTGCGCGATGGCGTCAAGCAGTACGCGGCGATGAACGGCCTGATGCTGCCCGGGCGCACCGTGTTCCTGGTCGACACCCACGTCAATCCCGACCCCAGTGCCGAACAGCTTGCCGACATCACCGTGCTGGCCGCCGAGGAGATTCGACGCTTCGGCATTGTGCCGAAGGCGGCGCTGTTGTCGCACTCGAATTTCGGCAGCCTCGAATCGGCCTCGGCGATCAAGATGCGCGATTGCCTGGCGATCCTGCGCGAAACCGCGCCGTGGCTCGAGGTCGATGGCGAAATGCATGGTGATGCCGCGCTCGATGCCGAGGTGCGGCGTGCGGCAATGCCCGACTCCACCCTGGCCGGCGAAGCCAACCTGCTGGTGTTTCCGAACATCGAGGCGGCCAACATCAGCTACAACCTGCTCAAGACCGCGGCCGGCGGCGGCATCACGATCGGCCCGATCCTGCTGGGGGCAGCCAGGCCGGTGCATATCCTGACGCCGTCTGCAACCGTGCGGCGGATTGTCAACATGACCGCGTTGACGGTGGTGGATGCCAACGCGCCGCGCTGACGGTCTAGTTGATCGTTGCCAAAAGCATGACAACCTCGCCAGATGAATGTTTTTGTCATGAATTACGCAATTCTCAATAAGCCGGACCGGAACCAAGGGAATCCGGCGCGGGAAAACCCGCCGTCGCGCAGCGTCGTTGCAGTCGGTTACCCGCCATACAAGCGCTTACGATTTTGCGCGTGGCCAAACGCTTGAATCCGCCTACAATTCCCGCTCCCGGGAGTAGGTGATCGCGCACATGGCAATGAGTTTTCGCGGCAAATGGTGGTGGCTGGTGGTGGCAGCGGTGGTCGGCGCCGCTGGCTGGTATGGCTGGAAGCAGTTCGGCGGCAAGGCCGAAGCACAGAACTTTCGCACTGCCAAGGTCGAGAAGGGTCCGCTGATCGCCACCGTCGCCGCAACCGGCATTCTCAATCCAGTGGTGTCGGTGTCGGTCGGCTCGCAGGTCTCGGGCCAGATCAAGGAACTGTTCGTCGATTTCAATTCCGAGGTCAAGAA
>JANPGJ010000675.1:0-1740 GCA_031423955.1 Burkholderiales bacterium | reverse complement strand
GGCTCCACCTGGCTCCTGCCGCGCCTGATCGGTCGCCAGCGGGCACTGGAGATGATGCTGCTCAATGAACCGATCCCGGCAGAAAAGGCGAAGGAATGGGGCATGGTGCGCGAGGTGTTCGACGATGCCGAATTGCGCGCCGGGGCATTGGCGCTGGCAGCCAAGCTGGCGAGCGGACCGACGCTTGCGCTGGTGGCGACCCGGCAACTGCTCGAAGCGAGCGAACAGGCAACCTACGCCGAACAGTTTCGCCGCGAGATCGAAGTGCAGTCGAAAATCCGCAATACCGCCGATGCCCTCGAAGGGCGCGCGGCCTTTGTTGAAAAGCGGCCAGTGCGCTTTGCTGGCGCCTGATCGAAGGCCCGCTGCCATGTCGCTGCTTCCAGGCATTTGATGTCAAACCGATCCAACATGCCAGCCGCGCGGATTGCCGACCTGCTTCACGTCCACCTTTCGCGGTCACGGGTGCGCACGATTTTCCAGGAACTGGTGCGGGTTCCAAGCCCGCAGACCGAGGCCCTGGAAGACGAGCCGCAATTGCGCGAATTCATGCGCATTGCCTTGCTGCCGCGAATGGCGGCGCTTGGCATGGCCCACGCGCGGCAGGACGCGATGGGCAACCTGATTGCCGAAGCCGGCAGTGATCGCTCCGGGCGCTCGCTGATGCTGGTCAGTCATGCCATGAACCAGCCGCCTTCGACCATGCCCGACCCATACGGCGGACGCATCATCGATGCCACCGCCCATGGCCTGCCCGGCGAAGCGGTGCTTGGCAAGGGCGCAAGCGAGCAGAAGGGCACGATGGCGGCGATGCTGCATGCGATCGAAGCGGTACGTGCTGCCGGCTTCAGCATCGACGGCCGGCTGGTGTTCGTGTGTTGCGTGTCGGGCGAGACCGGCAAGCATGATGCGATTCGCAACGTGGTTGAAACCGAGGGCGTGCGCGCCGAGCTGGCCTTCGTCTATGGCAACGAACTCAAGCTGCAGTTGGGCAATCGCGGCCGCGTCGATGTGAAGGTGATCGTGCGCGGCACCGCCGCGCATTCCAGCCGGCCGGATACCGGCGCCAATGCGGTCACCGGCGCGACGGAGTTGCTGCGCCGGCTCAAGGAAGGGATTCCGGACAACCGCAGCCATCCGCAACTGGGCACTGCCTGGCTCACCTGCAACCGCATCGAGAGTTTTCCGAAATCGACCCATACCATCCAGGATCGCTGCGAACTGGGCCTCGACCGCCGCCTGCTGCCGGGCGAAGACCCGGCCGCCGCGGTGGCGGAAATCGCGGCGATCGCGCAAGGCTTTGATGGCTGGTGCGATCCGGTGTCGGGCAAGCCGTTGCGCGTGGAAGTCGAACAGGGGCCGGTGATGTACCCGAGCCTGGTAACCGCCGAGTCGCCGGTGGTGCGCTTGCTGCACGCCGGCTTCGAGGCCATGCTGGGGCGCGCGCCGCAGTCTTTCTACGGGCAGTCGGCGCATGACCAGGGCTATCTCAACGCGGTCGGCATTCCGACCGCGAATTTCGGTTCCGGCGAGCAGGCTTTTGCCCACACCGATCTCGACATGGCGTCGGTCGACAAGACCTTCGACGCCGCCCGTGTCTATGCCTGGATGATCGCCAGCCACCTGTGCTCGCAAGGAGGCGACCGGTGAACCATCGTGAGGCCAATCTCGGCTATTTTTTCGCCAATTCTGTGGCGCGCGTCCCCGACAAGGTGGCGGTGATCGACCTGTATGGCGGAG
>JANPGJ010000674.1:0-2243 GCA_031423955.1 Burkholderiales bacterium | reverse complement strand
GCGGCACGTGGACCATGTCGATGCCCGCGAGGCCGCAGTAGTAGGCCATCGACAGGTGGGTCGCGCTGCCGACGCCGGCGGTCGCATAGTTCATCTTGCCCGGGTTGGCCTTGGCGTAGCGGATGAACTCGGTGGTGTTTTTGGCTGGCACGTCGGGATGGATCATCAGCACATAGCCAGCACTGCCGATATGCGCCATCGGCGTGAAGTCCTTTTGCGGGTCGTAGGCGAGTTTGGCGAACAGCGAACCGTTGATGTTGTGGCTGGCGGCGGCCAGGATCATGGTGTTGCCGTCGGGCGCCGCCTTGGCCACCAGGCCGGTGCCGATGGTGCCGCCGGCGCCGGCGCGATTCTCGACGATCACGTTGGCATTGAGCGCGCTGCCGAGCTCGATCGAGATCGAGCGTGCAAGGATGTCCTGCACGCCGCCGGCACCGAACGGCACCACAATGCGGGTGACGCGGCCGGATTGGGCGAAGCCCGGCGCGGCACCGAGTGCCAGGCCGGCAGCGAGAAATTGTCTGCGCTTGTTCATGTGGGGCTCTTCGGTAGAACTGCAGTTGCGACAGGACTGTCGTTGCGACGCACAGGACTGCGGTTGCGACGCTGCAATTGTATCGAGGCCGCGGGCCTGCGCCACTTGCCGGCGGGTGTGCCAGGCGCTGCCGGATGCGCTGGAAAACGTTGATCAGGCTCTCCGAATGCGGGCCGGCAAACAGTGAGTCATGCCGACTGGAGATTCTGCAACCGCGGCTCTATCGACCTGCGGACCGGTACAGAGGTTGCGTTATGCGGGCACCGCTGCGCCCGCCGTCAAGTTTTCCTGATCCGCGCTGCGGCTGGCTTCGACGAACGCGTCGAGCGCAGCCATGCTTGGTCGCAACTCGAGCGCGACCGCATCGAGCACGGCCTGCCAGCCCGCGGTCGGTGGCAATGCGCCAGTGCAGGCATTGCGCGCCAGCGCCTCCAGTTCCGCGCAGCAACGGGCATATTGCGTGAGTCCGAGGAAGCCGCTGTTCGACTTGAGATTGTGCGCAAGCTTGGCAGCCTCGTCCCAGTTGCCTTGTGCAGCCGCCACGGCAATCCCCTGCTGCGCAGTGCGCGCATTGCCCGGAAATGTCTGGTGCATCTGGTCGAGCAACAGGGGGTGGGTCTTGCCAGGCAATCCGACCAGCGATTCGACCATCGCCAAATCGAGCCGTGGCGTCGATTCGACCGCTGCCGGCGCCAGCACGCGCTGCTCCGGGCCGATCCCCTGCCTGGCCAGAATGGTCAGCAGGTCCTGCTTCTTGAACGGCTTTGAAAGGTAATCGTCCATCCCGGCTTCGAGGCAGCGCTCGCGGTCACCCTGCATCGCATTGGCGGTCAGGGCGATGATCGGAATGCCTTGCTTGCGGGTGTTGCCGGCTGCCGCCTCGATGACACGTATGCGCCGGGTTGCCTCGAAACCATCCATTTCCGGCATCTGGCAGTCCATCAGGATCACGTCGTGGCCGCCGCGGCCAAAGGCCGCGATGGCCTCATGACCGTTCTCCGCATGATCGACTTCGAATCCGATGCTCGCCAACAGGTTCTCGGCAACCAGCAGGTTGACGTGATTGTCTTCAACCAGAAGCACGCGCAGGCCGTCGAAACCGGCTGCGGCTTCCGCCCTTGCCGGCGTTGTCAGCACGCCGCCACCGAACATGCGGCCAAGCGCCGCGCGCAGGTCGGCCTGGCGCACCGGCTTGCTGACGATCTCGGTGAACTCGCGACGCGCGTTGTCAGCCTCGTCGCGGTTCATGATCGATCCGCTCGCCAGAATCACCGGCAGCGCTGCCAATCCCGGCCGCGCACGCACGCTGCGGGTGAGCGCGATGCCGTTCATCCCCGGCATATGCAAGTCGGTGACCATCAGGTCCGGTACCGGCGATCGATCCAGCAGGGCCAATGCTTCCTGTGCGCTGGCCGCTGCGCTGCAGGTGGCGCCCAGCGCCTCGCACAGGCTGAGCAGCGCCTGGCGGCTGGCTGCGCTGTCGTCGACCACCAGGCATCGCGTACCCGCCGCCAGCCGAAAATCAGGTTCCTGCACAGGCGACGCCGCCGCCTCCTCCAATGGCAGACAGACCCAGAAGGTCGAGCCCTCTCCCTTCCGGCTCGACACGCCGACCGCGCCGCCCATCATCTCGGCCAGATGCCTGGCGATCGCCAGGCCCAACCCGGTGCCGCCAAAGCGCCGCGCCATCGAATTGTCGGCCTGCGAG
>JANPGJ010000673.1:0-8533 GCA_031423955.1 Burkholderiales bacterium | reverse complement strand
CACCCGCAATCTCTTTTGGCCTTCTTTTAGGTCTTGGACAGCAGCCGGAGGCACCTACTTGAAAATCCGTCGATCTCAGCACCGCTCCCTCGGTAAATCAGCCGACTTTCAGCGAGAATTCACCTGTCTTGGACAGCAGTGGGTCAATCTGGAAAAAAGCCCCGCCCCGGCGGGGCTTTTTTTCGTCCGCCTCAGCGCGTTTGACAGATCCGCATCCTTGCGCCAATGCGGTGCCGGCCGCGCCATGTCACATTGCGCAACAGTCCGCGCGACCCGCACGCCTGTCGCCCACGCAAAAAAAGAGCCCGCGATCTGTCGGGCCCCATGTCAATCCGGACTGCCGCGCCACCTCGATCCGTGCGCGCGCCAGCAAATTGGTGCCGCTACTTCTTCTCTGGTTCGGCTTTGAGCGCCTTCTCGATCTCGGAAGCCGCTTTTTCATCATCGGTCTTGGCCGCCGGCGCCTCGTCCTTCGTATCCTCCTTGCCGCCCAGCGCCTTCTGGATGTCACTGGCGGCGCTGTCCTGGTCTTTCTGCGCCTGCTCCTGATCCTTGGCGGCATCGCCCGAGCCGGCATCGGTCGGTAGTTCTATCTTCACCTTGTCGAGGTCGATGTTGAGGTCTTTGTCGAGGAAGATGGTGACCATCTTCGGCATCGCCACCACCAGCGCCACCATGATCAACTGCAGGATCACGAATGGCACCGCGCCCCAATAGATGTCGGAACTCTTGACCTCTTTCGGCGCCACTCCGCGCAGGTAGAACAGCGCGAAGCCGAACGGCGGATGCATGAACGAGGTCTGCATGTTGACGCACAGGATCACGCCGAACCAGATCAGCGCGGCACTTTCGCCGACGATCGGCGCCAGCACCTTTTGCGCGACCGGCGCCAGCATCGGAATGATGATGAAGGCGATTTCGAAGAAATCCAGGAAGAACGCGAGGAAAAACACGAACAGGTTGACGATCAGCAGAAAGCCCCAGGCGCCGCCGGGCAACGAGGTCAGCATGTGCTCAACCCAGGTGCCGCCATCGACGCCCTGGAACACGATCGAGAAGCAGGTCGAGCCGATCAGGATGAACGCCACCATCGCGGTCAGGCGCGCGGTCGCCTGGTAGGCCTGGCGCAGCAGTCCGCGCAAATCGGGGATCACCGCCGCCCTGATGCACAGGTAGCCGACGGCGAGATAAAGAATCCCGAAAGCAATCTGGAACGGAATGGATTTCGGCTGGATCTGGTAGGCGACGATGCCTAGAATCGCGGCCACGGTGCCCACCTGGAACACCCGCAAACCCGCAACACCCAGATTCTTGTCACGCACCACCGCCAGCACGATGGCGCCGATCGCGCCCATCGCACCGGCCTCGGTGGGGGTGGCGATGCCGAACATCATGGTCCCCAGCACCAGGAAAATCAGCACCGCCGACGGCACGATGCCGGCCAGGCATTTCTTCCACAGCACCCAGCCGCGCATGGTCAGGTCTTCCTGCGGAATCGCCGGCAGGTAGTCGGGCTTGATGATCGACAGGCCGAACGTATACATCGCGAACAAGCCGATCTGCAGTACCGACGGGCCCCAGGCGCCGAGATACATGTCGCCCACCGACTTGCCGAGCTGATCGGCCAGCACCACCAGGACCAGCGACGGCGGCACCAGTTGCGTGATCGTGCCCGAGGCGGCCAGCACGCCGGTGGCATAGCGCATGTTGTACTTGTAGCGCATCATCACCGGCAGCGAAATCAGGGTCATCGCGATCACCTGGGCGGCGACCGTCCCGGTCACCGCGCCGAGGATGAAGCCGACGATGATCACCGAATAGCCAAGGCCGCCGCGCACCGTGCCGAACAACTGACCCATCGAGTCGAGCATGTCCTCGGCCAGGCCGCAACGCTCGAGAATGGTGCCCATGAAGGTGAAGAACGGAATCGCCAGCAGCAGGTCGTTCGACAGGATGCTGCCGAAAATCCGGCCCGGAATGGCCTGCAGGAAGTTGGCGTCGAAGTAGCCCCATTCGATGGCGAAAAACCCGAAGAACAGGCCGACGGCGGCCAGCGAGAAAGACACCGCGTAGCCGAACAACATGAAAATCACCAGCCCCGCGAACATCAGGGGCGGCATGTACTCGACCGGGATCATTGGTCTGGCCTTTCGTACTTCGCGAGTTCAACCTTTTCGCCGCCCAGGGCCGCGACGCGCTTGATGATTTCGGACAAGCCCTGCAAAAACAGCAGGGCGAAGCCGACCGGAATGATCAGCTTCACCGGCCAGCGGATCAGGCCGCCGGCGTTCGATGAAATCTCGTTGGTCGACCATGACTGCATGAAGAACGGCCAGGAGAACCAGCCGATCACCACGCAGGCCGGCAGCAGGAACACCACCGTGCCGATGATGTCGACCCACTCCTGCTTGCGCTCCGACAGGTTCATGTAGACCACATCGACGCGCACATGCTCATTGCGCTGCAGGGTGTACGAGGCACCGAACATCACCACCACCGCGAACATGTACCACTGCAGTTCCAGCCAGGCGTTGGAGCTGATGTCGAACGCATAGCGGATCATCGCATTGGCCGCGCTGACCAGGCAGGCCAGCAACACGCAGGCGTTGGCCGCGTGCATCAGCTTGGCGTTGAACCAGTCAACGGCTGCGGAAAACTTGAGCAGGAATTTCATAAGCCGGCACGCTCCCCCATTATTGTTCGCCACGCCACAAAACGATGCTGCCTCCAAAGCCGCAGACGCGGAAGAAAATCAAGGCGGCGCCGGATTCTACCGCCTCGACAGTGGTTTCCCGCGAGACACCGGCGCGCCGCCAAACACATGGCCCGCACGCCGCCAAACGCATGGCCCGCAAGCAGAACGCGCGCCGGCGCGAACCCTAACGAACCGGGTAACCAACAGCAAGATGGGTAAACCCTAGCGACATTACGGAAATAGCTGCAATCGCAGTCAATGCCGCGCGTCACCGCGCTGGCGGCACACCTCAATCACCGGCAATGGTCATGCGATCGATCAGCACCGATCCCGCACTCATGCTGCCGCGGGTGATGCGATCCGCGCCGACCGCCTGGATGCCCTTGAACATTTCCTTGAGATTGCCGGCGATGGTGATCTCCTCCACCGGGTAGGCGATCACGCCCTTCTCGACCCAGAAGCCGGAGGCGCCGCGCGAATAGTCGCCGGTGATGTAGTTGACCCCCTGCCCCATCAGGTCGGTGACCAGGAGGCCGGTGCCGAGCTTTTTCAGCATGCCGGTGAAGTCGTCACTTGCGGTTGCGTGCAGCACCATGTTGTGGCAACCCCCGGCGTTGCCGGTCGACTGCATGCCGAGCTTGCGCGCCGAATAGCTCGACAGGAAATACCCCTGCAGGACGCCCTTGCTGACCACGTCACGTGCGGAAGTCACCACCCCCTCGTCGTCGAACGGGCCGCTGGCGAATCCCTTTGGCACATTCGGGTCCTCGCTGATGTTCACCAGAGCTGCGAAAACCTGCGTGCCCAGCGCATCGACCAGGAACGAGGTCTTCCGGTACAGGCTGCCGCCACTGGCTGCCGACACCAGCGCGCCGACCAGTCCGACGGCGACCGGCGCTTCGAAAAGCACCGGGCACTGCCGGGTCGACAGGCGCCGCGCGCCGATCCGCGCCAGGGCGCGCCGCGCGGCATAGTCGCCGATCAGCGAGGGTTCGGGAAAATCGGCAGGGTCGCGCTGCGACGAGTACCAGTCGTCGCGCTGCATCGCGTTGCGCGCGCGTGCCGATTTGGCGGCGATCACGGAGCACGACATGTAGTGGCGCGACGCCGGGTAGCCGCCGCTAAATCCGTGCGAATTGGCATACACGAATTGCGAATGCTGGGCCGAGATGCTGGCGCCCTCGGAATTGCGAATCATCGGTGACAAGCCGAGCGCCGCCGCTTCCACCGTCTTGGCCAGTTCGATCGCTTCCGGAACCTCGATCGTCCATGGAAACAGCAGCCCCGGATCGGCCGGAGCCCGCGCCAGGCGTTTGCGGTCGGCCAAACCGGCGCAGTCGTCGAGCGCGGTGTACTTGGCGATATCGAGTGCGGCTTCGACGCTTGCCGCGAGCGCCGCCTGCGAGAAGTCGGAGGTGCTGGCGTAGCCTTTGCGCTGGCCGATATACACCGTGACGTTGAGACCCTTGTCGCGGTTGTGCTCGATATTCTCCACTTCGCCCATGCGTGCGGTCACCGACAGGCCATAGCCTTCGGACACCTCGACCTCGGCATCGCTCGCGCCTTTGGCCCTGGCATGCGCCAACGCGTCTGCGGCAAGGGTGCGGAGAACCTCCGGGGAAAATGAGAATCTGGCTGCGGACATCGTCTGGTTCTTTCACGGCGCGATACTTCGCACGAACCTATAATTATACGTAGGCAGTCCATTCACATTCGAAAGTGTCGTTCGCCGATGCGCAATCGCACCCTTCTGGTTGATCCGCAACCTGAACCGCCGACGGTCTACGATCGCCCCAGCAAGTCGCAATTGAAGCGCGACAGCACCGCCTTGCAGGTGCTCGGCCGCGAGATCGCCGACCTCTCGGTCGAGCGCATCACCTCGCTCGGCCTGCCGGAACGCCTTTGCGAGGCCTTTCTCGCCTACAAGAAGATCACCGCCCACGAAGGCGGGCGCCGGCAATTGCAGTTCATCGGCCGCCTGATGCGCGATGTCGACCCGCTCCCCTTACGCGAAGCGCTCGACCGCTTCAACGGCGCCTCGAAGGCAGAGGTGATCGAAATGCATCTGGCCGAACGCTGGCGCGACCGCCTGTTATCGGAGGCCGGCGTGCTCACCGAGTTCGCCAACACCTACCCTGGCACCGACCTGACCCGCATGCGCACCCTGATACGCAATGCGGCGCGCGAAAAGGCGGAAAACAAGCCACTGCGCGACTATCGCGAAATGTACCGCGCGATCCGCGAGGCGATCGGCGCGCGCGGCGCTCCGCAACAGACGGAGGCTGGCGAATGAACATGCTTGACCGCCCCTTGCGTGTGGGCCTCCTGTCTGCCAGTGACCGCGCGTCGAGTGGCGCCTACAAGGATGAAGGCTTGCCGGGCCTGCGCGGCTGGCTCGATAGCGCTTTGCTCACCGAATGGCAGGCGGTTGAACGCCTGATCCCCGACGAGCAGGCGGTCATCGAAGGGACCCTGATCGAACTGGTGGATGGCGAAGCCTGCGACCTCGTGCTGACCACCGGCGGCACCGGTCCGGCGCTGCGCGACGTCACGCCGGAGGCGACGCTGGCGGTGGCGCACAAGCAGATGCCGGGTTTCGGCGAACAGATGCGCCGCATCTCGCTGCAGTTCGTGCCCACCGCCATCCTGTCGCGCCAGATCGCGGTGATCCGCTATGCGCCGGATCGTTCGCGCGGCGCGCTGATCATCAACCTGCCGGGTCAGCCCAAGGCGATCCGCGAAACCCTCGAAGGCCTCAAGGACGGTGACGGCAAACCGCTCGCCGGCGGCGGTATTTTCGCCGCCGTGCCCTACTGCGTCGACCTGATTGGCGGCCCATACATCGAAACCGACGACGCCGTTTGCAAGGCGTTTCGCCCGAAGACCGCGCAGCGCGCGCGCGACACCCTGCCCCTGAAAGCCCGGAAATGAGTGAAACCCTGCTGGAATGCGTCGAAGTGGCCACCGGTACCGCACCGACGGCGGCGGTGATCTGGATGCACGGCCTCGGGGCCGACGGCTACGACTTCGTGCCGGTGGTCAAGGAACTCGAGGTCAACACCCTGCCCGGTCTCGGCGGCGGCATCCGCTTCATTTTTCCGCATGCGCCGATGCGCCCGGTCACCATCAACAACGGCATGGTGATGCGCGCCTGGTATGACATCAAGATGGTCGATCTGGTGCGCCAGGAAGATGCGGAAGGCTTGCGCGCCAGCCAGGCCGAATGCGAAAGGCTGATCGCGCGCGAGCGCGCGCGCGGCATTGCGGCACGCCGAATCGTGGTCGCCGGCTTTTCCCAGGGCGGTGCGATCGCGCTGCAGACCGGCCTGCGCCATGCCGAGCGGCTGGGTGGATTGATGGTGCTGTCGAGTTACCTGCCGCTGGCGGCGAGCCTGAAGGCGGAGGCCGCGGCAGCTAATCGCGACCTGCCGGTGTTGATGGCGCACGGCAGCGACGACGGCGTGATCGCGGTCGACCGCGCCGCGGCTTCACGCGACCAGTTGCAGCAACTGGGCTATGCGGTCGATTGGCGCGAGTACCCGATGGAACATTCGCTGTGCATGGAAGAAATCAGCGACATCCGTGCCTGGCTCGGGCGCACCCTGGCGCCCTGAGCGATCCGGCTACCGATAGACCCCGTCCCAGGCGCCGGCCGCCACCTCGGCAGACATGCCATCGGCAGCGACGGTCGGGCGGTTCAGGGTGAACATGTTCTCGGGCCCGACCACCGCGTAGTCCATGTAGCCCAGGCGCGCCAGCGGCCGCATCGCGCCGGTATCGACCAAGCCGTCGCGGATGAATTCATCGTTGATAAAGACCCCGATCACCACACCGAACACCACGGTGTGGGTGGCCACGCCATCCGGACGGTTGGTCGGCAGTTCGACGCTTTTCCAGTAACGGCACTCGAACGCCGCCGGGCTTTCCGCCACCCGCGGCGCTTTCACCAGGCGTGACGGCGCCGGCGTCAGGCCGGCCAGTTCGAATTCGTCAACGCCGGCCGCGACCGGCGCCGACGACAAGTTCATGCGCTCGCGCAAATCCCAGTTGGCCATCGAGCAAGTGAATTCGCCTGACTCTTCGACATTGCGCAGCGAATCCTTGCGTCCGGCCGAGGAAAACATCACCACCGGCGGGTTGTCGCTGACCGCATTGAAATAGCTGTAGGGCGCCAGATTGCGCACGCCATCGCGGCTGACGGAGGCGATCCAGCCGATCGGCCGCGGCACCATCAGGGCCTTGAACGGATTGAAGCGCAATCCGTGGTTGTTTTCAGCGGTGCTGTAATGCATGGGTGGTGGAGGAATGGTTTGCGAAGCCGAAGCTTAGCAGCCGATTCGCGGTCGCGGCCCAACAAATCCGCCAAGCGGCCGACGGTCTGGATAAAATCGGCCGCAATCTATCGATGCGCAGACTTGGAACGGCGCCTGCAGCGCAAACACCACCCGAACCGGAGACCAACCGTGGCAACCACCCCCGAAGGCAGCCTGTTGTGGCAACCCTCGCCCGAGCGGCTCAAGCGCGCGCGCCTGACCGCCTACATGGCGTGGCTGGAAAAGAACCGCGGCCTCAAGTTCGCCGACTATGCGGCGCTGTGGCAATGGTCGGTTGACGAGGTCGAGGCGTTCTGGGCCAGCATCTGGGATTACTACGCGATCAAGGCCTCGCAACCCTACCAGCAGGTGCTCAAGGCGCGCACCATGCCGCGCACCGTCTGGTTCGAAGGCGCGCACCTCAACTATGCCGAGCACGCCTTGCGCCACGCCGCCGGCGCGCGGCCGGCGATCATTTTCGAATCCGAGTTGAAACCGCGCGCCGAGGTGTCGTGGGATGACCTGAAGCGCCAGGTCGCCGCATTGGCCAACACCCTGAAAAAGCTCGGTGTCAAACCAGGCGACCGGGTGGTGGCCTACATGCCGAACATTCCGCAGACGGTTGTCGCCCTGCTGGCGGTGGTCAGCATCGGCGCCATCTGGTCATCCGCCTCGCCCGACATGGGTCATGTGTCGGTGATCGACCGCTTTCGCCAGATCGAGCCCAAGGTGATGCTGGCGGTCGACGGCTATCGCTACGGCGGCCGCGATTTCGACCGGCGCGACATCGTGCGCGAGATCCTGTCGCACCTGCCGACGGTCGAGAAACTGGTGCTCGTGCCCTACCTCGACGACGCCGCCGATGCGGCGCAGTTCCCGCAGGCGATTTCCTGGGCCGATGCGATGGCCACCGCCGGCCCGCTGGAATTCGCGCAGGTGCCGTTCGACCATCCGCTGTGGGTGGTGTATTCGTCGGGCACCACCGGCATGCCGAAACCGATCGTCCATGGCCATGGCGGCACCATCATCGAATCGATCAAGGCCAACGACCTGCACTTGGACCTGGTGCCCGGCGACCGCTTCTTCTGGTATTCCTCGACCAACTGGATCATCTGGAACCTGCTGATCAACACCATGCTCAACGGCTGCACCATCGTGCAGTACGACGGCAATCCGGGTTACCCCGACATGGACACGTTGTGGAAGCTCGCCGCAGATACCAAGACCGACGTGTTCGGCGCAAGCGCGGCCTACATTTCGCAATGTCTTAAGTCAGGCGTCAAGCCGCGCGAGTGCGGTGACATTTCGCGCATCCGCACCGTGGCATCGAGCGGCTCTCCGCTGCCGGTCGAGGGCTATCAATGGGTGTACGACAACGTCAATAGGGATCTTCTGCTCGCGTCGATCTCGGGCGGCACCGACCCCGGCGCCGCCTTCGTCGGCGCCTGCCCGATCCTGCCGCAGTACGCGGGCGAGATGCAGTGCCGCTGCCTCGGTGTCGCCGTGTACGCTTTCGATGACGCCG
>JANPGJ010000672.1:0-3491 GCA_031423955.1 Burkholderiales bacterium | reverse complement strand
GATTCGTGAATGTTAAGGGAGAAATGCCCGCCCATACCGGCGCGCAACACCTTGGGCGACCAAGCGTAGACCGTGCCGGGCGAGCAGAACACCTGCGCCACGCCGGCCGCCGCGGCGCTGCGCAACAGGCTGCCCAGATTGCCGGGGTCCTGCAAATGGTCGATCAGCAGGCAGTCGCCGCCGATCGTCAGCGGCAGGTCGCGGCGCGGCGTAGGCACGGCCGCGACGATCCCGGCGCCGTGCAGGACGGTGCTCAAGGCTTCGAACATCGCATCCGGAAACTGCAGCACCTCGCCCGGTGCGGCCGCCGCCAACCGGGCAATCTCCGGGCGCTTGATGCCGGACTCGCTGACTGCCAGCAGTTGCGGCGCACCCCGGGCCGCGATACAGGCTTCGACCAGATGGGCGCCGTCGAGAATCGACAGTCCTTCCTTCCTGCGCGCCTGCGATGACGAAGCCAGCGCCTTCATGCGCTTGAACAGCGCGTTGTCGCGGGAGGTGACGACCTTGAGTTTCACCGGCGGATTGTAGCGGCGCGCGTCACCGCTCAGAGCGCGGCGAAATCGCCGTGCATGCGTTCGCGCTGCGCGGCATTCGGCAATGCGCCACGGGCGGCCTCGAGATTGTCGGCCATATGGCGCGGATTGCGGGTGCCGGGAATCGCGACCGTCACACCCGGTGCGGCAAGGATCCATTTGAGGAAGTACTGCGCCCAGCTGGCGATTCCGAGCTCCGCGCGCACCCATTCGGGCAGCGTCTTGCCGCGCACCCGGTCGAACAGCGCGCCTTCGGCAAACGGGCGATTGATGATGACCCGCGCTCCGAGGTCGGCGCAGGCCGGCAGCAGCCGCGCCGCGGCCTCCGGTTCGGCCAGCGAGAAATTCAGCTGCACAGTATCGGGGCGATGCCGCCTGGCAGCCGTCTCCAGTTCACGGTGTGCACCGGCGTGATAGTGGGTGATCCCGACCAGGCGCACGCGCCCTTCCTTTTTCCAGCCGGCCAGGGTCGCCAGGTGCGCTTCGCTGTCGACCAGGTTGTGCACCTGCATCAGGTCGACCGATTCGACCCGCAAGCTGGCCATCGACGCGCGCATCTGCGCCACGCCCTCGGCGCGACCGCGGGTCCAGACCTTGGTGGCCACCAATAGCCGCTCGCGCAAGCCCGCTTCGGCCATCAGGTCGCCCAGCACCGTTTCCGAGCGCCCGTACATCGGCGACGAATCGACCAGCGAGCCACCGCCCGCAACGAAGACTCGCAGGGTCTCGCGCGCAGCGATGTACTCCGGGCTGCCCGGGGTTACGTCGAATACCTGCCAGGTGCCCAGTCCGATCGCGGCAACCCGCGCGCCGTTGGCGCCGATCGGCCGGGCCAGCAGGTCCTGTGCGGCGGACGCGGGCGCCAGCGACATCAGCGGCAGCGCCGCGATTGCGCGGTTGAAGCCGCGCCGGCCGCCCGCATCAACCGCCTTTGGCCTCATGCTCGGCCCACACCTTGCGCGCCACGCGCACGCCGTCGAGCAGGGCCGGCGCACCGGCATAAGTGGCGACATGCAGGAAGATTTCCTTCATCTCGCGCTTGGTGACGCCGTTGTTGATCGCGCCGCGCACATGGATTTCGAGTTCGTGCGGGCGGTTCAGGCAGCACAGCATCGCCAGGTTCATGAACGAACGCGTTTTCTTGGGCAGGGTGAGTTCGCCATCGGCATCGCGACGCGCCCAGCTGCCGCCCCATGAATGGACGGTCAGGTACTCCTGCACATCGTCGGTGAATTCATCCTTCACCGCGAATGCGCGCTCGACATAGTCGGCGCCCATCACCTCCTTGCGGATCGCAAGGGCACTGTCGAACATCTCTTTTTTGGTTGGATTGCTCATGGTCGTCATCGCATTGTTCGCAGGAAGATCGCATTGTATCGGGCGGCCACCCGGCATGGCGCGCGACCGTGCCGCTCAGCGCTTGGCCGGCATCATGTCGGTAATCGTGCCGAGCGCAAGCTCGGCGGCGAAGAACGGTGTCTCCGACAGGGTCGGATGCGGATGAATGGTCAGGGCCACGTCCTCAAGGTCGGCGCCCATTTCCAGCGCCAGGGTCATTTCGGCGATCAATTCACCGGCGTTCGGGCCGACGATCCCGGCGCCGAGGATGCGCCTGGTTTGCGGGTCATAAATCAGCTTGGTCGCGCCTTCGGTGCGGTCGTTGGCGATGGCACGCCCTGAAGCAGCCCACGGGAAGGTCGCTGCCTTGTACGCGATGCCGTCATTCTTCGCCTGGTTCTCGGTCAGCCCCATCCAGGCGATCTCGGGGTCGGTATAGGCCACCGACGGGATCGTCAGGGCATCGAAGCCGACCTTGTGGCCAGCGATGGTCTCAGCCGCGATCTTCGCTTCGTAGGTGGCCTTGTGCGCCAGCATCGGCTCGCCGCAGATGTCGCCGATGGCGTAGATATGCGGCAGGTTGGTGCGTTGCTGCCGGTCGACCGGGATGTAGCCACGCTCGCTGACGGCGACGCCGGCCGCCGCGGCGCCGATGTCGCGACCGTTCGGGCGGCGACCGACCGCCATCAGCACGCGATCAAACAATTGCTGGCTGGGCGTCGGCGCCGGCTGGCCGTCGGCGCCTTCGAAGCTTGCCAGCAGCCCGTCAGGCCGCGCATCGATGCGCGTCACCCTGGTCTTCAGGTAGATCGCCTCATAGCGCTTTTCAATCCGCTTGTGCAATGGCTTGACCATGTCGCGGTCGGCCGCCGGAATCAGGCCGTCGGCGAATTCGACCACCGTCACCTTCGAGCCCAGCGCGTCGTAGACGCAGGCCATCTCGAGGCCGATGATGCCGCCGCCAATCACCAGCAGGCGGCGCGGCACATCGGCAAGCTCGAGAGCGCCGGTCGAATCGATGATGCGTGGATCGTCATACGGGAAGCCGGGAAGGCGTGCCACCTGCGAACCGGCGGCGATGATGCAGTGGTCGAACGACACCCGTTGCACGCCCTCCTTGCCCGCCACCTCGACCATGTTGGGCGAAGTGAACTTGCCTACCCCTTCCAGCACCGTCACGCGGCGCCCCTTGGCCATTGAGCCCAAGCCCTTGGTCAGTTTGCCAATGACGCTGTCTTTCCAGCCGCGAAGTTTCTCGATGTCGACCGAAGCTTTGCCGAAACTGATGCCGTTGTGGCCCATTTCCTCAGCCTCGGTGATCACCTTCGCTGCGTGCAGCAGCGCTTTCGAAGGAATGCAGCCGACGTTCAGGCAGACCCCGCCCAGGGTCGGATAGCGCTCGACCAGAACCACCTTGCGGCCAAGGTCGGCGGCCCGGAATGCCGCGGTGTATCCGCCAGGGCCGGCACCGAGCACCAGAACATCGGCATGCAGGTCACCCTGCGGCACCGGGCCGGCGGCAACGACGGCATGCGCAACCGCGCTCGCCGGGCCGGTCGATGGCGGCGCCTGTTGCGCGGCGGCGGCCGCTGGCGGCGCGGCGGCGGCCGCTGGCGG
>JANPGJ010000671.1:0-28907 GCA_031423955.1 Burkholderiales bacterium | reverse complement strand
CGATGGGGTGCCCACCGGCATCAAGGATCTGCTGCTCACGCGCGGCTGGCCGACCATGCGCGGCTCGAAAACGGTCGACCCGGCCGGCCCATGGAATGATGACGCGCCCTGCACCGCGCGCCTGCGCGAAGCCGGTGCGGTGTTGCTGGGCAAGACCAACACGCCCGAATGGGGCTGGAAAGGCGCCACCGATTCGCCCCTCACGGGCATCACCCGCAACCCGTGGAACCCTGAACTCACGCCCGGTGGTTCTTCCGGTGGCGCCTCGGCCGCGCTGGCTGGCGGCATGGGCGCGCTGCAGGTCGGTACCGACGGTGGCGGTTCGATCCGCATCCCGAATGCGTTCACCGCCACCACCGGCATCAAGGCCCATTTCGGCCGGGTGCCGGCTTGGCCGCTGTCGCCGATGGGCACAGTCGCGCATGTTGGCCCGATGACCCGCTCGGTCGAGGATGCAGCGCTCTTGCTCGACGTCCTGGCGCGCTCCGACGCGCGCGACTGGAGCGCGTTGCCGCCGGCCGAGCCGGGCTACGCGGCTTCCCTTAATCGTGGAATTGCCGGGCTGCGCGTGGCCTACAGCCCGCGTCTGGGTTACGTGCCCTATGTCGACCCGGAAGTGGAAGCTGCGGTCAGACGCGCGGTCGCGACGCTTGCCGAGTTGGGCGCGATTGTCGAGGAAATCGATCCTGGCCTGCCGGACTGCGCACCCCTGTTCGCCACCCACTGGTTTGCCACCGCGCGCAATACGTTCGGAAAATTGCCGCCGGAGCGCTTCAAGTTGCTCGATCCCGGCCTGCAAGCCACCTGTGAATATGCCGCACGCTATACCGTGGGCGATTTTCTCGACTACCAGCAGCAGCGGGTGGCGGTGGGTGAAGTGATGAAGCGCTTCAACCAGCGTTTCGACCTGCTGGTGACGCCGGCGCTGGCGGTGCTGCCGTTCGCGGTGGGCATGGTTGCGCCAAAAGAGGTGCCGGCGGCGATCACCGCGAACGCTGCCGACTGGACCTGGTGGACGCCGTTTTCCTACCCGTTCAACCTGACTCAGCAACCGGCCTTGAGCGTCAACTGCGGCTTCAGCGCATCCGGGTTGCCGATCGGCATGCAGATGGTGGCGCCGGCCTATCGGGAGGACCTGGCGCTGGCGGCGGCGTTCGACTTCGAGCGGGTGCAAGAAAAATTTCACTGGCCGCAGTAGCGAAACGTTGCAGGTGATTCCGGCCGACAGCATCCTGTTCGCTACCGAAACGGTAGGCGCGGTGCGCGGCATCGACCCGGAGACCGGCCGCCACTTCGACAACACCAAGCAGGTGATCGACAGCATCGAATGGTTGTCGCCCGGCGATTGCGACAAGATCTTCGGGCGCAATGTGCGCAAGGTTTATCCGCGCTTCGCAGGAGCCGCTGCGGCCAGTTGAATCAAGCACCGGCGCTTGGGCTTACCCTGTCGCCAGCGTCGAGCCACCCGGAGCGACAAGCGGCCAGGCCGTAGTGATAGACTCGACAGGTAGCAAGAAGTTACTACCTGCACACCATTCGAGGAACGCGCCATGCCTGCCAACGCGGCAAACGCCAGACGCAAGATGCACAGCCCGGTGCAAGCCGCCCCCGCATTGCCGCCCCGACCTGGCGCCTTTCAGCCTACCAGCCTGAAACTGCCGTCGGCGCTCAAGGCACAAATTGACGAGACTGCGCGCAAGGCGGGCATAAGTCCGCATGCCTTCATGCTCCAGACCTTGGCCACCGCCACCGAACAAGCAAGCTTGCGCGAGCAGTTCCAGCGCGATGCGCAAGAAGCGCAGGCCGAGATGAAGGCGCGCGGCCTGGGTCACGAACTGTCCGCGGTGCAGGACTATTTCGCGAGGCTTGCCGATTTCCGCGCGGGCAAGGGCCGCAAACCGCGCAAGCCTGCGCCTAAAAAAATCGCTTGACGTGGCGCGAGTTCACCTTGGCGAGGCCGCGTTTGCCGACCTTGTGCGCCTGGAAGAATTTCTTTGGCGATCCAGCGATCCCGGGGCTTATGCGATGCTGGGGTTCATTCTTGATGCGCTGCAGGTATTGACGCACCAACCAGGTATCGGCCGCCCGGTAGGGGGCGCATTGCGTGAGCTCATCATCAAGCGCGGGAATAGCGGCTACCTGGCCAAGTACGAGCATGATGCCCACACCGATAGTGTGCGTGTGCTGCGGATTCGACATCAACGTGAGGCGGGCTATAGCATCGATGCGCTTTGAGTCGAGCGTGGGCGTGCCTTGGATCAGCCTATGTCCGTCGTTGCAGGGGTGATCAAGCCAGACCATTCGCCGACCAGGCAGGGTTTTCCCTGTTGCACCCGATTTCGGCACGTGGAGTGCTGTATTTTCTGTACACTTATTTGTTTGAATTATTGCCAATCTAACGGAGCTTCGCATAACCATGCGCATTCCCCCGCTGAAATCCCTGCTCACCGCTCTCGCGCTGGGCGCCGCCGCCCTGTCATGCACCGCGCTCGCGCAGGAAAAAGTGCTCAAGGTCATCCCGCACTCGAACTTGTCGATTCTCGACCCGATCTGGACCACCCAGTACATGGCGCGCAACCATGGCTACATGATCTACGACACCCTGTTCGGCACCGACGAGAAAGGACAGATCAAGCCGCAGATGGTCGACACCTGGGAGGTCAGCCCGGATAACCGGCTTTGGACCTTCAAGCTGCGCAAAGGTCTTGAATTCCATGACGGCAAGCCGGTCACCGGCGACGACGTGATTGCATCACTCACGCGCTGGGGCAAGCGCGACGCCATGGGCCAGAAGCTTTTCACTTTCATCGGCCGCATGGATTCGCCGACCGCCGACACCTTCCGGATTTTCCTGACCGAGTCCTGCGGCATCATGCTGGACGCGCTCGGCAAGCCGTCGTCGAACGTGCCCTTCATCATGCCCAAGCGGGTCGCCGATACCCCGGCCGACAAGCAGATCGAGGAGTACATCGGTTCCGGGCCCTACATTTTCAAGCGCGACGAATTCAAGCCCGGCGACAAGGCGGTCTATCTGAAAAACCCGAAGTACGTGCCGCGCAAGGAGCCGGCATCAGGCTCGACCGGCGGCAAGAATGTGTATGTCGACCGCGTCGAATGGAATCTCGCCCTGCGCGACGCCCAGGCGCAGGTCAACGCCTTGTCCAAGGGCGAAGTGGACATCATCGAGCAGCCCGCATTCGAGTCCTATGCTGCGCTGGCCAAGGACGCCAATGTCAACGTCGTCAACGCCAACAATCTGGGTTTCCAGTACATGGTGCGCTTCAACCACCTGCATGCCCCGTTCAACAATCCGAAGGTCAGGCAGGCGGCGATCGCGGCTTTCAATCAGGAAGCGTTTCTGAAGGCCCAGGTCGGCATCAAGGAGTACTACAAGTCCTGCGCCTCGATGTTCGTGTGCAACACGCCTTACGGTTCGCTCAAGGGCAGCGACCTGATGGGCAAGTCGAACATGAAAAAAGCCCAGGACCTGCTCAAGGCCTCGGGCTACGACGGCACCACGGTGGTGGTGATGAAGCCGACCGACCTGGCCTCGATCACCAAGCTTCCCGATGTGGCGGCGCAGTTGCTGCGCCAGGCCGGCTTCAAGGTCGACCTGCAGTCGATGGACTGGAACACGCTGGTATCGCGCCGTGCCAAGAAGGATGCACCCGCGGCCGGCGGCTGGAACATTTTCGCCACCGCCTGGGTCTCCCCCGACATCTGGAACCCGCTGACCAACGCCGCCATCGGCGCGGCCGGCGACAAATCCTGGTTCGGCTGGCCGACCGACGCCGAAATCGAGAAACTGCGCGATCAGTTCGCGCGCGAAGCCGATGCCACCAAACGCAAAGGCCTGGCCGAATCGATTCAGGCGCGCGCCTATGAGATTGGCACCCATGCACCGGTGGGTGAATACATCAACCCGGCCGCGCTCAAGAAGGGTGTGACCGGCATCGTTATCGGGCCGGGCAATTTCTACTGGAACATCAAGAAGTGACCGACGGGGCGGGCCGCGCCCCGCCGGTAGCCGCAGATTCGGGATGGTGCCCGGTTGCAGTTGCGGGGGCGGCACCGGCGGTCAAGTTCAGCGCGCATTCGGGTACGTCCGTTTCGGTGGCAACGGTTCCTGATTCCCGTGTTCGCGGGAATGACAGGCCGCAGAGTTCCGCCTGGCGCAGATGTTCGCCTTTCTAGTCAAGCGCATCGCCGCCACCGTACCGGTCCTCCTGATCGTCGCGGTGCTGGTGTTCCTGTTGCTCAGGCTCACGCCGGGCGATCCGGCGGCGATCATCGCCGGCGACGCGGCGTCGCCTGAAAACATTGCCAAGATCCGCGAGAATTTCGGGCTCGACAAACCGTTGCCGGTGCAGTTCGGTATCTGGTTTGGCAACCTGATGCGCGGTGATCTCGGGGAATCCTACTTTTTCAAGATCAAGGTATCGGCGCTGATCGGCCAGCGCATCGAGCCGACCCTCGCGCTTTCCCTCTGCACGATCGTGATCGCGGTCGTAGTGGCGGTACCGCTCGGGGTGCTGGCGGCATGGCGGCAGGGCGGCTGGCTGGATCGCGCCTTGATGGGCTTCTCGGTGCTGGGATTTTCGATCCCGGTCTTTGTGCTCGGCTACCTTCTGATCTGGCTGGTGTCGCTCAAGCTCGGCTGGTTGCCGGTACAGGGTTATCAGCGCCTCGAAGGCGGCTTCCTGCCCTTCATCCGTCACCTGATCCTGCCCTCGATCACCCTGTCGGTGATCTACATCGCGCTGATCGCTCGCGTCACCCGCGCCGCGGTGCAGGACGTGTTGTCGGAGGACTACATTCGCACCGCGCGCGCCAAGGGGCTGCCGGAAATCCGCGTGCTGGCCAGCCACGCGCTGGCCAACGCGGCGGTGCCGATCATCACCGTGATCGGCATCGGCATCGCCTTGCTGATCGGCGGGGTGGTGGTGACCGAATCTGTCTACGGCATTCCGGGCCTGGGACGCCTCACGGTCGACGCGGTGCTGGCGCGTGACTTTCCGACCATTCAGGGCGTGATCCTGTTCTTTTCTTTTGTCTACGTGCTGATCAATTTGCTGGTTGACATTTCCTATCTGTTTTTCGATCCGCGCATTCGCTACTGAACCGCCCTTGGGCAAGCTTGCAGATCGACCGTTCGCACACATTTGAGTCGCCGATGAATTCTCCCGTCGCTGCCGCCGACCTGTCCACCGAAGCCGCCAATGTGGTCGAACGGCCGTCGGTCTGGACCCGCCTGGGGCGTCACTGGGCGGTGCGCATTGGCGCGGCGGTGCTTGCCGTGCTGATCCTGATCGCCGCCGCGGCGCCGTGGCTGGGCACGGTCGACCCCACCCTGTTCGACCCCGGCAGTCGCGACCTGCTGCCGGGCGCCACTGGCGAAATCACCACGCTCGAAGGCGACAGCATCAAGCACGATTTCCTGATGGGCTCGGACTCCTTCGGCCGCGACATCTACAGCCGCGTGCTGTACGGCACCCGGATCTCGATGATCGTCGGCATTGCCTGCGCGGTCGTCGCGGTGTTTCTTGGCGTGATCGCCGGTCTTTCCGCCGGCTACCTGCGCTGGCTCGACATGCCGCTGATGCGCGTGATGGACGGCATCATGGCGATTCCCGGCGTGCTCATCGCCATCGCCCTGGTCGCACTTTGGAAAGCCAGCCTGTTGTCGGTGATCGTCGCCATCGCCATTCCCGAGATTCCGCGGGTGACCAGGCTGGTGCGCTCGCTGGTGCTGTCGATTCGCGAGGAACCCTATGTCGAAGCGGCGATCTCCCTGGGCACACCGACCTTCAAGATCATGTTCGGCCACATCCTGCCCAACACCCTGGCGCCCTTGATCGTGCAAGGTACCTACATTTGCGCCTCTGCGATCCTGACCGAGGCGATCCTGTCGTTCCTTGGTCTCGGCCTGCCGACGGATATTCCGACCTGGGGCAACATCATGGCCGAGGGCCGGGTGCAGTTCCAGCAGTTCCCGCACAACGTGTTTTTCCCCGGCATCTTCCTGGCGCTCACGGTATTGGCGGTCAACATCCTCGGTGACGGCCTGCGCGACGTGCTCGATCCCAAGATGGCCAAGCGGGCATGAGCGCCGTTCTCGAAATACGCAGTCTCTCCATCGCGCTGCCGCGCGGCGGCGACCGCGCACATGCGGTCACTGATGTCAGCCTGACGGTGGGGCGTGGCGAGATCGTCTGCCTGGTCGGCGAATCCGGCTCGGGAAAATCGGTGATCGCCCATGCGGTGATGGGCCTGTCGCCAAAGGAACTCAAGGCCACCACCGGCGAGATCCTGCTCGAAGGCGAAAACATTCTGGGCGCCAGCGCGGAGCGCCTGCGTGCGCTGCGTTGCGTGCGCATGTCGATGATTTTTCAGGAGCCGATGACGGCCTTGAATCCGGTGATGTCCTGCGGCGACCAGATTGACGAGGTGCTGCGCATGCACACCAAACTTTCGGCTGACGAACGTCGCGCCCGCGTCAAACGGGTGATCGAGGAAGTGCACCTGCCGGACCCGGAGCGCATGATGGCCTCCTACCCGCATCAGCTCTCCGGCGGCCAGCGTCAGCGCATCGTCATCGCCATCGCCCTGATCATGGACCCGGTGCTGCTGATCGCCGATGAGCCGACCACCGCACTGGACGTGACCACCCAGGCGCAGATCCTGAAATTGATTCGCGAACTGCAGCAAAGCCACGGCACCGGCGTGTTGTTCATCACCCACGATTTCGGCGTGGTCGCCGAGATCGCCGACCGGGTGGCCGTGCTGCGCCTGGGCAATCTGGTGGAAACCCGCGCCAAGGCTGATCTGCTGGCGCACCCGGAACATGCCTATACAAAGATGCTGATCGCCGCGGTGCCCAGCATCACGCCGCGCAAGCGCGATGCCGATGGCGCAGCGCCGATCGTGCTGGCGACCGCGCACCTGACCAAGATCTACAGGAGCGGCGGTTTTCTCGCCAGGAAGCGCGCGGTGCACGCGGCCGAAGACGTGAGTTTCGAGATCCGGCGTGGCCAGACCCTGGGCATTGTCGGCGAATCAGGTTCCGGAAAATCCACCGTCGCGCGCTGCATTGCGCGGCTGATCGACCCGACCGGCGGCAGCGTGCGCTTGTCCGGCGACGACATCGCCACCATGGGCGCGCGCCAGTTGCGGCCGTTGCGACGGCGCGTGCAGATCGTGTTCCAGGACCCGTACCGCAGCCTCAATCCGCGGCGCACGGTAGGTGAAGCGATCATCGAGGGGCCGCTCAACTACGGCGTCTCGAAGGCCGACGCACTGACCCGCGCCCGGCAACTGATGGAGACCGTGCGTCTCGACCCCGAAGCGCTGAACCGCTATCCGCACCAGTTTTCCGGCGGCCAGCGCCAGCGCATCTGCATCGCGCGCGCCCTGGCAATGGAGCCGGAACTGCTGATCGCCGATGAGGCCGTGTCCGCGCTTGACGTCTCGGTGCAGGCGCAGGTGCTGCAACTGCTCGATGAAATCCGTGACCGCATGAATCTGGCGATGCTGTTCATCACCCACGATTTGCGGGTCGCCGCCCAGGTGTGCGACCACGTCGCAGTGATGTCCGGAGGGCGGGTGGTCGAATACGGCACTGCCACCCAGGTATTCGGCGCACCCACCCATGAATACACGCAGGCGCTGTTTGCCGCCGCGCCAGGACGGGACTACGCGTTCGGCGCGTGACGCGGGAGAATGCGTCATGCGGCCGGCCGCGGCCCAAGATCCTTGTCGAAGAAGCGTCTGACGATGTCGCGAATATCCTCGTAGCAGGAGCCGTAGCGCACCACCTCCAGGGTCTCCAGATTAAGCAGGGTCGACGACTGCCGATAGGGGTGATATTTCATCAAGCCATAGTCGATGCAGACGTCGGCGATGGCGCGGATTTCCGTCTCGATTTCATCACTGGAAAATTTTGTGCCGGTCATCGACACATTGGCCGACGAGCCGAACAGTGCAACCCGGTTGGCGTGTGACAGCCGCGTGATCGCGGCGTGAAACGGCCCGGCGTTGAGCAGCATCAGGAGCGTGCCGTCCCTGGTGCTGCGCGCCATCATGTCGTCGTCGAGCAGGCGGAAGATCGGATGCTCGCGACGAAACGGCGCGATCGCACCCAGCGGCAGGTCGTAGCAGCGGGTGATCGCATCGAGCACTTCGCGGCCGCGGCCGGACAACACGTAAAGCTCAGCTGCGATGGCGTCGTTGCCGAGCATCGCATTGAGTTTCGACGGCGTGCGCCGCTTGGTATCGAAGATGCGCCGCAGCGGCACCGGGTGCGCTGCGATCAGCGAGTAGCCGACACTTTGCGGCAATAGCGCGATGCCGCCGGCTTCCATCGCGGAAAAGGCGCGTTGCGCGTCGCTTTCAATATCGATCACACTCATCATTCCCCCTTGATGCCGGCATCGCGGATCAGCTTGCCGTACTTGACTACGTCGTTGCGGTGGATTTCGCCCAGGCGTTCGGGCGTTCCCGGAGCAGCCTCGAAACCGAGGGCGGCCAGGCGTTCCTGCACCTCGGCTGCCGCCAGTGCCCGCGCAAAGGCATCGTTGAGGCGCTGCACCGCCTCGCGCGGCGTGCCGGCCGGCGCCATGATGCCGTACCAGAGGTCGGCTTCGTATCCGGGTACAGCGGCTTCGGCGATGGTGGGCATCTCGGGCATCGCCTGCGAGCGTTTCGCGGTGGCGACCGCAAGCGCGCGCAACTTGCCGTTCTGCAGGAACGGCTTGACAGACGCCATGGTGAGCACCGCCGCCTGGGTGGTGCCGGCCACCAGGTCGAGCAAGGCCGGACCGCCGCCCTTGTAGACCACATGCTGGATGTCGATGCCGGCCATGCGATTGAACAGTTCCTCGGCCAGATGCTGCGGCGTGCCGTTGCCGGGATTGCTGAAGTTGAGTTTGCCCGGGTTCGCCCTGGCCAGCGCGACCAGTTCGGCAGCGCTCTTCGCGCTCACCCCCGGGTGGACCACCAGCAGCATCGGTGCCGACGCCAGCATGATCACCGGCGCGAAGTCGCGCACCGGGTCGAACGGCAATTTTCCGAGGCCGGCATTGATGGCGATGGTGTTGGCGCCCATCAGCAAGGTGTAGCCGTCGGGTGCCGCCTTGGCGACCGCGTCGGCACCGATGTTGCCACCGGCGCCGGGACGGTTCTCGACCACCAGCGATTGCCCGAGCGCCTCCGAGACTCGTGGTGCAAGCGCACGCGCGAGGATGTCGGTGCCGCCGCCGGGCGCGTAGGGAACAACCAGGCGCAGCGGGCGTGCCGGGTAGGTTTGCGCGCGCGCCTGATCCATGGTCGCGCAAAAAGCCGCCAGCAGGGCGAGCATTGCAGCCCGAAGCGCGCACTGGTCGATCCTCGATACCCTGCGAAATGTCACGTTGCCTCCTGATTGGCGGTGCGGCCGGATTCGCCAAAAGCGCGTGTTGATGCGGAAATTAGAGCACACCGTGATGCACCTCGCGTCGCGCAGCTATCGCGCTGGCGCCGCGCGCAGGCTGACTTCGCCGCTGACGACGCGGTGGCGCCCGCCGGGCAACTCGACCTGCAGGGCGCCGTCGGTCAGCGCGGCGATCGCGATTCCTTCCGCTGGCGCGCCGTCGGCGCCGCTGATGATGACCGGCTGGTTCCTGAAGGCATGGCGTGCGTTCCACTGCTCCATGAACGGCGCGAAGCCGCTGCTTGCGAACCCGGGCAGGACGAGCGCCAGTTCCTCGAGCACCGCGGCGAGCAGCCGGTTGCGTGAAGCGGTCACGCCGATCGACGCCAGATCGGTCGCGGCCTGATCGATGGCCGGCGCCGTAGCGCCAAGCCGCAGGTTGAGTCCGATCCCGATCACCGCCTGCGCCGGGCCATGCGCCGGACCGGTGATCTCGATCAGGATGCCACCCAGCTTGGCCCAGCCGGCGCCGCTTCGCACCAGCAGGTCGTTGGGCCACTTCAGCATGACGTTGCGGGCGCCAAAACGATCGAGCGCCCGCGCCGCGGCCAGCCCGACCACCAGGCTCAAGCCGGAAAGGGCGGCTGCGCCAGCGGCGAATCGCCACAGCAGCGAGAACGTCAGGCCCCCGCCCGGCGCGGCATGCCAGACCCGACCGCGTCGCCCGCGGCCGGCGGTTTGCAACTCGGCAACCAGCACCCGGCCAGAAGGCAGGCTGGCGGCGTGCGCCATCAGGTCGCTGTTGGTGGAGCCTGATACCGGCACGACATGGACATCGAACACATGCCGCGCCGCCGCTGCCATCGCCGCGGCGACCCCTGGCGCGTCGAGGGCGTCGAATGCGGGCGCGAGGCCGAGCGTGCCGTCGGATTGGATGGAAAGACCGGCCGCCCTTGCTTCGGCGGCGGCAAGCGCTGCGTCGACTTCGTCGGCTGTGACACCGAGATCGCGTGCCAGCGAGGCTGCTGTGACCTGGCAGCCGCGGGTGATCGCGCGCAGCGCGCGCACCAGTGTCACCAGAGTCTGGTGGGGCGTGGGTGCGGGATCCGGCATGGCGCATTTTAGCCGCGACCCCATTTGTTACACTCGCAGCCTCTGGTTGACTCCGCGTACGCCGGCATCGGGCGGTGGCGGTTGATCGTGTGCACACTTGAAGGGGGCGGCATCCGCACCGATGTGATGGTGCGATGCATGCCGGGCAATGGCCGAACCGAATTCTCAACCGATGCTCGAAGTCGTGGCAGGCGCGTCCGGGCCGGGTGTCCTGCCACGCGGTCGCTGGAATGTGCAGGGGCTGTCGGCAGGGGTGGGTGGCAGCGCGGCGCGACGACGCATCAGCGCGCTCAATGCGCAACTGGCCGAATTGGCGCAAACGCCGGAAGCCGCGTGGAACCTGACCGGGGCCGAGGCGATGGACCATGTCGGCGCCCTGATGTTGTGGCGAGCCTGGGGCGGGCAAATGCCGAAAAACCTGACGTTGGACGCGCAGCACCGGTTGCTGTTCGACAACTTCACCGGTGAGGAGGCGTCGCCGGCGGTCGAAACCGGCCGTGACCGGTTCGCGCCATTGGCCGCGATCGGCCACGAGATGCTGCGTTTTCTGGAGCACCTGACCGGGTTCGTGAGTCTGCTGGGCCAGGTGATGCTCGACCTCGGTCGCTTCGCCAGGCGACCGCTGGCCGGGCCGTGGCGCGAGATTTCCGCCAATCTCTATCGCTCGGGTGCGCAGGCGCTGGGCATCACCGCGCTGGTCGGTTTTCTGATCGGCATCGTGTTGTCCTACTTGTCATCGAAGCAGTTGAAGCAGTTCGGCGCCGACATTTTCATCGTCGACCTGCTGGGTGTGGCCATCATTCGTGAATTGGGGCCGGTGCTGGCGGCGATCCTGGTGGCCGGGCGCTCCGGGTCGGCAATGACCGCATCATTGGGTGTGATGCGCGTCACCGAGGAACTCGATGCCCTCACTGTGATGGGCATTCCGCAGGGGTTCCGGCTGATCATGCCCAAGGTGGTGGCGCTGGCGATCGCCCTGCCCCTCCTGATCCTGTGGACCGACGTGGTGTCGATCCTGGGCGGCATGGTTGCGGCGAAAATCCAGCTTGACCTCTCGATGTCCTATTTCTTCAACGCGCTGCCTGCCGCCGTCAAGATCGCCAACCTGTGGATCGGCGTCGGCAAGGGTGTGGTATTCGGTGCATTGATCGCACTGGTGTCCTGCCATTTCGGCTTGCGCATCGAGCCGAATACCGAAAGCCTCGGGCGCGGCACCACCAGCGCGGTGGTGTCCTCGATCACGGTGGTGATCCTGGCCGATGCCGTATTCGCCATCGCCTTTTCCAACGTCGGGATCTGAGTGCAAATGGCCTGGAACGGCGAATACGTGATCGAGATCGAGGGCTTGTGGACCAAGTTCGGCGAGTTCGTGGTGCATCGCGGTGTCGATCTCAAGGTGCGGACCGGCGAAATCCTGGCGCTGGTGGGCGGTTCGGGTTCCGGCAAGACCACGCTGCTGCGCCAGATGCTCGGCCTGGAACGGCCGCATCAGGGCAGCGTCGCGATTTTCGGCGAGCGCCTCGATTCGTCCGATCGCGTGGCGCTGCAGGCACTGCGCAACCGCTGGGGCGTGCTGTTCCAGGAAGGCGCCTTGTATTCGGCCCTGCCGGTGTTCGACAACATCGCGCTGCCGCTGCGCGAGCTCAAGTGTTTCGATGAAGACCTGATTCGCGCCATCGTGCTGCAGAAGCTCACCATGGTCGGGATCGAGCCGCGCCACGCATTCAAGATGCCGTCCGACCTGTCCGGCGGCATGGTCAAGCGGATCGCGCTGGCACGCGCGCTGGCGCTGGAGCCCGAACTGGTGTTTCTGGACGAACCTACCGCCGGACTCGACCCGGATCGCTCGGACTCGTTCGTCGCGTTGATCCGTGAACTGCACCGCGAATTACGGTTGACCGTGGTGATGGTCACCCATGACCTCGACACCCTGTTTGAACTGACCACCTGTGTGGCGGTGCTGGCCGACCAGAAGGTGATTGCCGTCGGCCCGGTGCGCGAAGTCATCGCCAAACCACACCCGTTCATCAAGACCTTCTTCCTGGGCGAGCGCGCGCAGCGTGCCATCGAGGTGATTCGTGACTATCCTTTTGTCGTATAAGATTGCCAAGCCTGAGTCTTGTCGCCGGCGGACGCAGCTTGCAGCCGCAATCGCGCCCGCAGCGCCGGGTCAGGCGCAAGGCGCGGCCCGCGCGGATGCAAACGCCGCCGCCAGGCGCCGGCCAACCAACAACGGGCAGCGCTCTCGTCACAGCCCTCGCGCAGCGGACCGATAAATCATGGAAAACCGTTCTCATGCACTGGTGGCGGGCATTTTCACGGTGCTTCTCAGCATTGCGATCATCGCTGCCGCGATGTGGCTCAATCGCGATACCCAGGAGCGCGTGCCCTACGTGCTCACCACTTCCGGCACCGTGGCCGGACTCAATCCGCAGGCAGCCGTGCGCTACCGTGGCATGGAGGTCGGCAAGGTCGAGGCGATCGAGTTCGATCGCGAGATGCCGGGCCGCATCCTGGTGCGCATCGGCGTGCTGCCGAACACCCCGATCAACAGCGCGACCTTCGCCGAACTCGGCATGCAGGGCCTGACCGGTCTGGCCTACGTTCAGCTCGATACCGACCCGAAGGTGAAGAACGCGCAGGCGCTGCAGTCGAGCGCTGACAAGCCTGCGCGTCTGACGATCCGGCCCTCGATGTTCGACCGCTTCAGCTTGTCCGGCGAAGACCTGATCGTCAGCGCCGCGACCGCGATGAACCAGGTCAACAAGCTTCTGGGCGACGACAACCAGAGACTCCTGGTGCAGACGCTGGGCAATCTGCAAGGGGTGTCGGCGAAGATCGGGCAATTGGCCGACGAGGTCAAGCCGGTCGCCGGTGGTGTGTCGGCGCTGGCCGAGGACGGTCGCCGCGCGATCGCCGGGGTGGCGCCGCTGGTCAGGAGTGCCGATGAAACCCTGGTGTCGATCGGCAAGCTGTCGTCGGAGATCGCCAAATTGACCAGCGACCTTGGTCGACGGCTGGAGGCGATCGATCGCGCCGCGAAAAGCGCCGAACAGATCGGCCAGGCGGCGGCGACATTCGAGAGCCAGTCGCTGCCGCGGCTCAATACGCTGCTTGACAATGCCGACCGCGGCGCGCGCACGGTCGAACGGGTCACCGAGCGGCTGGGCGACGAGCCGACCAGCGTGCTGTTCGGCCCGCAGCCTTCACGTCCGGGACCCGGCGAGCCCGGGTTTGTCGCACCTGCAGGAGTTGCCAAATGAGTGAGCACCGGTCTTCCTGGCGCGGGTTCGCGCGCTTTGTCTGGCCGGGCGCGTTGCTCGGTGTTTTGCTCACCGGCTGCGCGATCGGCCCGAAACCGCAGGCGGCGACCGGGGTCTGGGACTTCGGGCCGCCCGTCGCCGGTGCGGCGCGCTTGCGCCTGCCGGCGCTGGCCGCGGTCGAGGTACTGGCGCCGCGCTGGATCGACAGTGTCAGTGCCTACTACCGACTCGGCTATGCCAGTCCGGCGCAACCGATGGTGTACGGCCAGACCCGCTGGGTGATGCCGCCACCGATACTGATCGACGTTCGCTTGAAAGAGCGCCTGGTTGCCGGTGGCGCGCTGCTCGGCGGCGGCGGCCCCGTGCTCAGGATCGAAATCGACGAGTTCGCCCAGACCTTCGACAGCGAGAAATCAAGTCGCGGCATTGTGCGGGCACGCGCCACCCTGGGTTCCGGTCGCGAGGTGCTGCGCCAGCGCCAATTCGTGATCGAGGAACCGGCAGCGACCGCCGATGGGCCGGGCGGGGCAGCCGCGCTCGGACGTGCTGCCGACCGCCTGATCGAATCCGTGCTGGCCTGGGCCGGGGGCGTCTGATGGTGCGCGGCCGCGGGTCACCGCTGGCCCGTGAACTGTGCGTCGTTTACCTGCTGCTGATCGTTTACGCCAGCCTGCACCCGTTTGGCGGCTGGCGCGATCGCGGCTTCTCGCCGTTCGCCTGGACCGAAGCCTGGCCCAAACCAACCCTGCCGTTCGACCTGTGGTTGAACGCTGCCGCCTATCTGCCGCTCGGCGCATTGATCGTCTGGGCCTTGTATCCGGCGCTACGGCTGGGTGTGGCGATCGTGTTGGCGGTGCTGGCCGGCGCGCTGCTGTCGGCTACCCTTGAATCCCTGCAGACGTTCTTGCCAAGCCGCATACCGTCGCTGGCGGACCTGGCGGCGAATGCGGCGGGCGGATTGGCCGGCGCGTTGTGGGGGGCGCTGGTGGTGGCGCTGTTCGGGCGCGACATGGTGGCGCGTGCTGCAGGACGCTGGTTCGCCGATACGCCTGACCGGGCGCGCGCCCTGATCCTTGCCGGCCTGTGGCTGTTTGCACTGTTGTTTCCGGAGAGCATTCTGTTCGGCCATGGCAGCCTCGTGACCTATATCGGTCCGGTGACGGGCTACCCGTTCACGCCGGATGAATTCACCCGGGTTGAATCGGCGGTGACCGCGTCCAGCCTGTTTGCCGCCGGCTCGCTCGGACTGCGCGCCCTCAACGCCGACGCACCGCGGGTCCTGTTGCTGATCCTGTTTCTGGTCGTCGCGTGCGCGCTGCGCGTGCTGTCGCAGGCGATCCTGTTCGCACCGGAACAGGCCTGGGCCTGGTTGACACCGGGCGCCGCCCGGGGCCTGGCGATCGGCGCCGTCGCACTGCTGCTGACTGTCGCCGTGCCGCGCCCGATGCGCCTGATGCTGATCGTCATCGCAGTCACCTTCTCCACCGTGGTGGTGAACTTCGCGCCGCCGAACCCGTATTACATGGCGATCGTGCAGGATCTCAATCCGGGGCGTTTCCTCAATTTCAATGGCCTCACCCAGCTTGTTTCCGCCGCCTGGCCATTTCTGGTGGCGCTCTACATACCGTTCGCGCTGGCCAGCGAGGCGCGCTCGCCCTGACCGCCCCGGCGCGCCGCGCCACCGGCGAAGCCGCCGGTTGACGCAGCGCGACCGCAATCGGCGTGACAGTCGATCCCGATATACTTCGCCGTCTTCAATCGACGCGCTGGAAGCAGCCAACATGGATTACTACCGCCATCACGTTTTTTTCTGCACCAATCAGCGCGAGCCCGACGCTTCGGGTGTCACGCGCCCCTGCTGCGCGGCGAAGAATGCATCGGCTTTGCGCGACTATGCCAAGAAGAAGGTCAAGTCTCTCGGACTGTCCGGCGCCGGGCAGGTGCGGGTGAACAACGCCGGCTGCCTCGATCGTTGCGAGGAAGGGCCATGTGTGGTGGTGTACCCGGAAGGCGTCTGGTATACCTATATCGACGAGCACGATATCGACGAGATCGTCGATTCCCATCTCAAGAATGGGCAGGTCGTCGAGCGTCTGAAGATCTGATCGCAGGCCGACGCCGGTATCGACACGATGGCAAGTTCCGAACGCGTTCTCATTCCCGGCCCGGCCGGCGCCATCGAGGCGGCGATTGATATTCCCGATGGCGTGCCGCAGGGTCTCGCCTTGGTCGCGCACCCCCATCCGCTGTTTGGCGGCACGCTCGACAACAAGGTGGCACAGACCCTGGCCAAGACCATGGTTGAACTGGGCTACATCGCGGCGCGGCCGAATTTCCGCGGCGTCGGTCGGAGCGAGGGCCTGCATGACGAGGGCAATGGCGAGACCGAGGACCTGCTCACGATCGTGCACCAACTGCGCACCCGCTTTTCGCTGATCGATGCGCCACTGGTGTTGGCCGGCTTTTCCTTCGGCTCTCTGGTGCAGTCGCGGGTTGCCCTGCGGGTCAAGGCCAGCCGCATGGTGCTGGTCGGTACCGCGGTGACGCGCGGCAAGGTCGAAGCCGTGCCGTCCGACAGCATCGTCATCCACGGCGAGCGCGACGATGTGGTGCCGTTGGAACTGGTGCTGCGCTGGGCCGAACCGCTGGAATTGCCGGTGGTGGTGATTGCCGGCGCCGACCATTTCTTTCACCGTCGGCTGCACCAAATCCGCAATATCATCCGCCAGGCATGGTGAGGCGCGGTGGCGCCCGGGGAGTCGCGCGCGACGTGCGCCAATCGCCTCTTGATTGCGCTGGTCTGATAAAATGATCGGCTTGATTTTTAAAGACTTTTTCGTGTTTCTGCGCCTGATTTCCCGATCTTTGCCGGCCCGCCTGCTGGCGATTGTTTTGCTGTCCATCAGCGCCCTGCCGGCAAACGCGCAGAATCCGCCGGCGCCGGTGATCAATGCCCGTGCCTGGCTGTTGCTGGACATGAGCTCCGGCCAGGTCCTGGCGAGCCAGAATCCGGCAGATCGGGTCGAACCAGCCTCCCTGACCAAGTTGATGACGGCCTACCTGGTGTTTTCCGCGCTCAGGGCGAAGACCATTGCGCTTGAGCAGACCGTGCCGGTGTCCGAAAAAGCCTGGAAGGCGATCGGTTCGCGCATGTTCATCGAGCCCAAGCGCCCGGTGACGGTCGCCGAACTGTTGCGCGGCATGATAGTGCAATCCGGCAACGACGCCTGCATCGCCCTGGCCGAACTGATTTCCGGGTCGGAGGAGGCGTTTGCCGCCGCGATGAACCGCGAGGCGCTGCGACTCGGGCTCAAAAGCACCGGTTTTCGCAACTCCACCGGCCTGCCCGACCCGCAGCACTACAGCACCGCCAACGACCTGAGCTTGCTGGCAATGGCCGTGATTCGCGACTTCCCGGAGTTCTACGCGTTGTATTCGATCAAGGAATACAGCTACAACAAGATCACCCAGTCGAACCGCAACCGTTTGTTGTGGACCGACCCGACGGTCGACGGCATGAAGACCGGCTTCACCGAGGCCGCCGGCTATTGCATGATCACCTCCGCCATTCGCGGTCCGCGACGACTGTTGTCGGTGGTCCTGGGCACGCAAAACGAGACCGCGCGCGCCGCCGAATCGCAAAAGCTGCTCAATTTCGGTTTTCTTGGTTACGACGCGGTGCGACTCTACGAGAAGGGCCAGAGCGTATCGGTGCTCGAGGTGTGGAAAGGCAGCGTGCGCGAACTCAAGGCCGGCTTCGACCGTGATCTGTATGTCACCGTGCCGCGCGGCCAGGGCGAGCGCATCAAGGCGACCCTGGTGTCGCAAAAGCCGCTGTTGGCGCCAGTGGCCAGGAACCAGATTGTCGGCAGTCTGAAGGTCACCATCGATGGCCGCGAGGTAAGCTCGGTACCGGTGATGGCGCTGGACAAGATCGAGATGGCGGGCGTGTTCGGGCGTGCGCTCGATACCGCGCGTCTGTGGTTTGTCAAGAATTGACGAGGGAGCGGCAAATGATCTATCTGAATGGCGAGTGGATGCCGATCGAGGACGCGAAGATTCCGGTGCTCGACCGCGGCTTCATTTTCGGCGACGGCATCTACGAGGTGATTCCGGTCTATGGTCGCAAGCCGTTCTGCGCCGAGGGCCACCTGGCACGGATGCGGCGCAGCCTGGAAGCGGTGCGGATTCGCAATCCCTACAGTGAAGCGCGCTGGAATGAACTGATCTCCGAGATGATTCGGCGCCAGCCGTTCGACAACCAGGCGGTGTATTTCCAGATCACGCGCGGCGTGGCCAAACGCGATCACGCGTTTCCGGCCGACACCGAGCCGACGGTGTTCATGATGTCCAATCCGCTGGCGACGCCTTCGGAAGAAACCTATGCCAAAGGAGTGTCGTGCATCACCGCGGCAGACAACCGCTGGCTGCGCTGCGACATCAAGTCGACCTCGCTGCTTGGCAATGTGCTGATGCGGCAACTGGCGGCCGACCAGGACGCGATCGAGACGGTGATGTTTCGCGACGGCTTCCTGTCCGAGGCCTCGGCGTCCAACGTGCTGGTGATCAGGAATGGCGTGATCGCCTCGCCGCAAAAAGACAACCTGATGCTCGGCGGCATCACGCTCGATGCCACCATCGACCTGGCGCGCCAGACCGGCATGCCGCTCGAAATGCGCCCGATCACCGAAGCCGAAGTGCGTGATGCGGATGAATTGTGGCTGTCCTCGGCGACCAAGGAAGTGCTGGCCATCACCCGGCTTGACGGCAAGCCGGTCGGTCACGGCGCCGGCGCCGGCAAGCCCGGACCGCTGTTCGCCCGCATGCGTGCGGCCTACCAGGCGGCCAAGGCGGCACTCTGATTCGAGCCTGATTGCGATGAGTGTCCCGGATTCGCTGATTCAATACCCGGTCGATTTCCCGATCAAGGTGATGGGCAAGACCCAGCCCGGGTTCGCCCAGGCGATGCTGGCGCTGGTGAAAAAGCACGCCCCGGATTTCGACGAATCGACGGTCGGCATGCGTTCCTCGCGCGAGGGAAAATTCATCAGCCTGACCTTCGAGATTCGCGCGGTTTCGCGCGAGCAACTCGACGCCTTGTATCAGGACCTGTCGGACCATCCGATGGTGCAGATGGCGCTGTGATGCATCCGACCGGCCAGGCGGCGGCGGGTCCTGCCGTGGCGTCGCCGCGGTACGCGGGCGACGTATCGTCATCGATCGTGGTACGCACCCTCGGGCGTACCGGGTATCAAGCCACGCTTGCGCGGATGCGCGAATTCACCGATGTGCGCGACGCCGCCACGCCCGACGAAATCTGGATCACCGAACACGCACCGGTCTATACCTTCGGGCTGGCGGCCGGGCGCGAGCATCTGCTTGACGCCGGCGACATTCCGGTGATCGCCACCGATCGCGGCGGGCAGGTCACCTATCACGGCCCGGGCCAGGTGCTGGCATATGTATTGGTCGACCTCGATCGGCGTGGCCTCAAGGTGCGCGGCCTGGTGAGTTTGATCGAGGATGCGGTGATCGCCACTCTGGCCGGCTACGGGATCGCCGGCGAGCGCCAGGCCGGCATGCCCGGTGTCTACGTGGGCGGCGCCAAGATCGCGGCGCTTGGCCTCAAGGTGCGCCGAGGCTGCAGCTACCATGGCGCCAGCCTGAATGTCGATCTCGATCTTGCGCCGTTTCAGGGCATCAACCCGTGTGGCTACGCCGGGCTGCGGTCGGTTTCAATCGGGTCGCTCGGCGCATCGGTCGGTGCCGCCGACGCCGGTTCAAGCCTTGCTGCACAACTTGCGAATGCGCTGGAACAACACCGGGCAGTCTCTCAATGAGCATCATTCTCGGCATTGCTTCGTCGCATGATGCCTCCGCCTGCATCCTGCGCGACGGCGTCCTGCTGGCCGCCGTGTCCGAGGAGCGCATGTCGCGCATCAAGTGCGACGGCGGGCGCCTGCCGCAACTGGCGATCGACGAATGCCTGCGCATGGCCGGCCTGACCCGGCAGGATGTCGATTGCATCGCCGCCAATTACGATCACGTGGCCGAGCGTTACTGCCGGCGCTTCAACGAACCGTCTCTCAAGCGCGTCGAGCGTGCCTTGTCGGCGGGCATCAAGCGCTTGCGCGGCGTGGACTCGGGCAAGCAGGTGTTCCTGCGGCGCATCCAGAACGATCTGCGGGATGCCGCATCGAGTCAGCGGCCGGAAGATTTTTTCATGCAAGACAAGTTTCTGGCCGGCGAAGGCTTTCGCGCCGATGCCGAAGTGCATTTCATCGATCATCATCGCTCGCACGCGGCGGCCGCCGCGTTCTACTCCGGCTTCGATCATTGCGCGGTGATCACCATGGATGGTGAAGGCGATCTGGACATCCATTTCACCGCCGGCATGTATGCCGACGGCCGGCTGACCACCAGCCGAATCGGCGACCGGCTTGGCGATTCGCCCGGTTACTTCTACATGGACATCACCGAACTGCTGGGCTTTCGGCCGCTGCGCCATGAAGGCAAGGTGCTGGGGCTGGCCGCCTTTGGCGATCCGGCGCCGTTGACGCCTGAATTCCGCAAGGCGCTGCGTGCGGCACCCGATGGCCTTGGGTTCGACTCCGATTTCGGCGGCGCCCCGCGCGCCCTGCCACGGCGGCGTGCTTTTCTCGAACAAGCCATCGTCGGTCATTCGCGCGAAAACGTCGCTGCCGCCGCGCAGGCGGTGTTCGAGGAGGCGATCGTCGCGATCTGCCGCAATCATCTGCGCGCCGGCGGCGAACGCCGCCTTGCGCTCAATGGTGGCGTGTTCGCCAACGTCAAGCTCAATCAGCGCATTGCGGCCCTGCCGGAATGCGATTCGCTGTTCGTGTTTCCCGGCATGTCCGATACCGGCAACAGCGTAGGCGCGGCCTTGTTGCTGCAGGATCGCCTGCAACCCGGCTTCCTGCGCACGCCCGGCCCGCTCCCGCATGTCTACTGGGGGTCGGAGCCGACGCGCGCCGAAATCGAGGCCGAACTGGTGCGGCGCGGCCTGCGTTACGAGGATGCCGGACTGGCCGGTGTGGTCGAGCGCACCGCGCAGGCGATCCATGCCGGCCAGGTGGTCGGCTGGTTCCAGGGCGCGATGGAGTTCGGCCCGCGTGCGCTCGGCAATCGCTCGATGGTGGCGGCGCCGGTCGACAAGTCGATCAACGACTGGTTCAACGCCAGGCTCGAACGCAGCGAATTCATGCCGTTCGCCCCGTCGGCACTGGCGGAATACGCCGATCAAGTGTTCGAGAACGTCGAACCGGGCCGCCATGCCGCTGAATTCATGACCATCACGTTTGACGTGAAAAAAGACTGGCAGGCGCGCATCCCGGCGGTGGTGCATGTCGACGGCACGGCGCGCCCGCAACTGGTTCGTCGCGACCGCAATCCGCGCTACTGGGCCCTGATCGAGCGCTATCGCCAGATTTCCGGCATTCCGCTGGTGCTCAACACCAGTTTCAACGTGCACGAAGAGCCGATCGTTCGTGGCGCGCCGGAAGCGGTGCAGGCACTCGTCGACCGGCGCATCGATCACCTGGCCATCGGTGATTTCTGGGTGCCTGGCGTCGCGGAGAGTCAATGAGCGCTGCCGCCCGGCCGCCCGAAGGGAGCGCTCACCCTCCCTCGGGGAGGATGTCACGCAGTGACAGGAGGGCCATGCAATGAGCCAGAAGGTCTGGCAGCGATGTCACGAACTGGTCGCCTGTTCCCTGGAAGCCGGTCGGGTGCGGGTGGTGTTCGATGTCGGCGCCCGTGATTGCGCCGAGAGTGCGGATTTCGCGCGCGCTTATCCGGCCGCCACCGTGTACGCCTTCGAATGCAATCCGGCGACCCTGCCGAAGTGTCGCGCGGCGGCGGCGGCCGAACCGCGCATCCGCCTGACCGAAAAGGCGGTTGCCGAAAAGGCCGGTCGCCTGGCGTTTTTTCCGATCGATCCGGCACAATCGGTCGGCGGTATCCCGGGCGGCAATCACGGCGCGTCGTCGCTGTTCGAGGCGACCGGCGCCTATCCGGAAGAGCGATACGTGCAGCAACGCATCGAAGTCGATGCGATCAGGCTCGACCAGTTTTGCGCAGCTGCGAATGTGCAGGCGATCGACATTCTCTGGATGGATGTGCAAGGCGCCGAACTGCTGGTGCTCGCAGGCTTGGGCGAGTTGTTGCCGCGGGTGTCGTTCGTTCACATGGAAGTCGAGTTCTTCGAAATCTACAAGGGGCAGGCGCTGTTCCCGGCGGTCGATGCGCTGCTGCGCGGGCGTGGTTTCCGGCTCGCGGGATTCACCTCCTATTCGCAGTACGCGGCCGACGCGCTGTATGTCGGGCCGGACACGGTTTTTCCGCTTGCCCGCGCGCAACGCGAGTATCCTTACCTGGCGCGCAATCTGGCCAAGTACAAGCGGCACCGCATCAAGCGTGCAGTGCGGCGCGCGCTGGGTTTGCGTGAATGGTCCGAGGCGAAGCCGCCTGGGCGTTGAAGATCGATAGCGCGGCGGTTCGCGGGCGGTGGAAAGTAGCGCAAGGGACATCTTGCCGGCGCGGGCCCCGTGATGCTGTTGCAAGACACCCGCGCGGCCGGCGAATTGACATGGAGTGTTGAAAATGGCCTTGGTTCAGGGCGAGAAACTGAAGGGCGAATCGAAGATCCGCAGCATTCCGGTCAAGGTGATCGGCGCCGAGGCACTCAAGAAGCCGGACTGGATCCGCGTCAAGGCCGGGTCGCCATCAACCCGCTTCACCGAGATCAAGCAGATCCTGCGCGAGCACAATCTGCATACCGTGTGCGAAGAGGCCTCGTGCCCGAACATCGGCGAGTGTTTCGGCAAGGGCACCGCGACCTTCATGATCATGGGCGACGTATGCACCCGGCGCTGCCCGTTTTGCGATGTCGGCCACGGCCGGCCGAACCCGCTCGATGTGGACGAACCGCTCAATCTGGCCCGGACCATCGCCGCGCTCAAGCTCAGGTATGTGGTGATCACCTCGGTCGATCGTGACGACTTGAAGGATGGCGGCGCACAGCATTTTGTCGACTGCATCCGCGCCGTGCGCGAGCACGCGCCGACAACCCGGATCGAGATCCTGACGCCTGATTTTCGCGGCCGTCTCGATCGCGCGCTCGCGATTCTCGATGCCGCGCCGCCGGACGTGATGAATCACAACCTCGAGACCGTGCCGCGTCTTTACAAGGAGGCGCGCCCGGGCTCCGATTACGCGCATTCGCTCAAGCTGCTCAAGGATTTCAAGGCAACCCATCCCGGCGTGCCGACCAAGTCGGGCTTGATGCTGGGCTTGGGCGAGCGCGATGAGGAAATCCTCGAAGTGATGCGCGACATGCGCAATCACGAGATCGACATGCTCACGCTCGGGCAGTACCTGGCGCCGTCAGGCCATCACTTGCCGGTCAGGCGTTATGTCGATCCGGCGGTGTTCAGGATGTTCGAGGCGGAAGCAGCCAAGCTCGGGTTTTCGCATGCCGCTTGCGGGCCGATGGTGCGTTCGAGCTATCACGCCGATGTGCAGGCCCAGCACGCCGGCGTGGCCTGAACGACAGCGCTTACAGGACGCCGATCACCCGCAGCGGCACATACACGGTCATCACCAGCACGATGACCAGCGCCACGCCTGCCAGCACCCGCATCAGGGGGGTCGGATTCTCCGGCATCTGCCAGGTTCCCGGGTCCCATTTATCCATCCAGACCCAGCGCCGCTCAATGTCTTGCTGCGGCAGTTCCGGACTTGCTTCGGGCGCCGATGGTCGCTTGTCGTCCTGGCGATCGGGCGTGTGATTCATGATGCCGGCTCCTTGAGCGCGGCTTCCAGCACCGGATGCAGCCGGTCGAAATCGAGTTCACCCAGTTGCGTCATGACGATCCGGCCCTGGCGGTTGACCACGAATGTCGCCGGCACCGCATGCACCTCGCCGAACCGCCGGGCGATCTCGCCGCGCGCATCGAAGGCCACGATGAACGGCAGCTTGAAGCGTTGCGCGAAATCGCGCACCAGGTTCGGCGGGTCATAATCCATAGCCACCGCGACCGTCTCGAAGCCGCGCTCGCGGTACTTGCCGTAGGTGGCCGCCAGTTGCGGCATTTCCCTGATGCACGGTGCGCAGGAGGTCGCCCAGAAGTTGACCAGCACCACGCGCCCGCGCAGGTCGCTCATGTTGATCAATTCGCCCTTGAGTGTGGAAAAGCGGACTTCCGGAACTTCCTTGATGCCGGAAAAAATCTGCCGTGCGGTCAGGCCGAAGATCAGGGCGGCTATTGCAAAGGCGATGACAATCGGGCTAAATGCCTTGAGGGATTTCAAATTTTCAGGGGAGTTGGACATGAACACGAAGTTTACGCCGCTGGCCGCGGTTGCCATCTCGGGCATGCTGGCGCTTGCAACACTGGCGGCCAACAATGCCTGGGCCGTGTCGTGGAATGACATTTCCAACCAGGATGCGGTCGCCGGGCTGAAATCGGCGCTCAATAGCTCCACTGTCAAGGCGGTCGAGAAACTCGCGGTCAGTGGCGGGTTCTGGAACAACGCCAAGGTGAAAATTCCGCTACCCGGCTATCTCGAGGACGCGCGCGGCGTGATGAACGCGCTCGGCATGAAAAAGCAGACCGAGGAATTGCACATGGCGATCAACCGCGCCGCGGAAACCGCGGTCGGTGAGGCCAAGCCGATATTCGTCAACGCCATCAAGTCGATGACCGTGCAGGACGCCAAGGGCATCATCAGCGGCGGCCAGGATTCCGGCACCCAGTTCTTCAAGGGCAAGACCTCGGACACGCTGCGCGCGAAGTTTCTGCCGATCGTCAAGAAGGCGACCGAGCGAGTCGGTCTGGCGCAGAAGTACAACGAGTTGGCGGGCAAGGGCGCGCAGCTCGGCATCATCAAGGGCGATCAGGCCAACGTGGAAGGTTTTGTCACGCAGAGGGCGCTGGATGGCCTGTTTCTGATGATGGCCGATGAAGAGAAGGCGATTCGCGCCGATCCGATCGGCAAGGGGACGGATATCGTCAAGAAGGTGTTTGGGGCGTTTGGAAAGTAGGTTGAGTTGGCTACTTGCTGGACGGCACGGCTGCGCTCTGGCGCAACTTGAAACGCTGCAGTTTGCCGGTTTCGGTTCTTGGCAAGGACGCCACGAAGTCGATTGCTCGCGGATACTTGTACGGGGCGATGTTGTTTTTCACGTAGTCCTGCAGGGCTTTTTTCATCGCCGTGCCGGCCTTGAACTCCGGCTTCAACACCACGAAGGCCTTGACGATCTGGCCGCGCTCTTCATCCGCTGCGCCGACCACGCCGCACTCGGCGACCGCCGGGTGTGCCAGCAAGCATGATTCAACTTCCGGCCCGGCGACGTTGTAGCCGGCGGTGATGATCATGTCGTCGGTGCGGGCCTGGTAAAAGAAGTAGCCATCGGCGTCCATCGAGTACGCATCGCCGGTCAGGTTCCAGCCGTTCTTCACATAGTCTTTCTGGCGCGGGTCGGCCAGATAGCGGCAACCGGTCGGCCCCTTGACCGCCAGCTTGCCGACCACACCGGGCGCACACACGCGGCCGGCATCATCGACCACCTGTGCCCGGTAGCCCGGGATCGCATATCCGGTGGCACCGCGGCGTGTCGCCTCCGGTGTATGGGAGATGAAAATGTGGATCATCTCGGTCGCGCCGATGCCGTCGATCAATTCGATGCCGGTCGCGGCCTTGAACAATTGGCGAGTCGCATCCGGCAGCGCTTCGCCGGCGGACACGCACTTCTTGAGTGACGTGAGGTCGTGGCTGGCGGCCAGTCCCGCCATCTGGCGATAGAAGGTCGGCGCGGTGAAACAGACGGTCGCGCGAAAATCGGCGATGGTCTTGAGCAGGGTTTCCGGCGTCGCCCGCTCCGCCAGCACGGTGGAGGCGCCGTAGCGCAGCGGAAACGCCAGCATGCCGCCCAGGCCAAAGGTGAAGGCCAATGGTGGTGTGCCGCACACGATGTCGTTCGCCTGCAGTTTCAGGATCGATTGCGGGAAGCAGTCACACATCGCCAGGATGTCGCGCTGGAAATGCATGGTGCCCTTGGGCAGGCCGGTGGTACCGGAGGTAAACGCGATCAGGGCCACATCGTCGGCCGCGGTATCGACCGCGGTGAAGGTTCCGGGTTTGCCGCTGATCATGTCTTCGAGCGAGCCGTTTTCGCCATCGTTGAAATAGCAGATGCGCGCAAGCGATTCGCAGAAGTGCTCGCCATTCGGGTTGGTGCAGGTCGCCAACTCCTGCCACAGCGCGCTGTCGCACAGGGCCACGCGTGGCTTGGCGCGATCAATGATCTGCTTGAGCTCCTTGGCGCGCAACAGCGGCATGGTGCCGACCGCGATCAGGCCGGCCTTGACCACCGCCAGCCAGCAGGCCGCCATCATCGGATTGTTCGGCCCGCGCAGCAGCACGCGGTTGCCTGGCACCAGGCCGAGATCCTCGACCAGCACGCGGCAGATCTGGTTGACGCGGAATTGCAACTGCGCATAGGTGGCGTAGACCGGTTTACCGTCAACCTGCTGCCAGATGGCCGGGCGGTTTGCGTACCCGGATGCGACCTGGCGGTCGAGCAATTCGGCCGCGGCATTCAGGCGCGCCCGATACTGCAATTGCGGAAGGTCGAACAACAGCTCCGGCCATGCTGCCGGTGGCGGCAGGTTGTCGCGCGCGAAGCTGTCCTGGTGGGCTGACGGTGTCATCGGAGTTTCGCTCATTGAGAATTGCATGATTCGTGACAAGGAACCTGCCATTGGCGAGGCTGTCAGGTTCCTGTAACGATCGATAGGTCAGTTCGGGGTTTTCATGGATTCGCGCGCGATGATGATTTTCTGCACTTCGGTCGCACCTTCATAGATGCGCAGCGCGCGGATTTCACGGTACAGCCGTTCGACGATCTCGCCGCTTTTCACGCCAAGGCCGCCGAACAACTGCACCGCGCGGTCGATAACCGCTTGTGCGTTCTCGGTCGCGGTCATTTTCGCCATTGCCGCTTCGCGGGTGGTGCGCTGGCCTTCATTACCGCTTTGCGAGTCGCGCAGCCAGGCGGCGCGATAGGTCAGTAGGGCGGCGGCGTCGATCATGGTCGCCATGTCGCCGATCGCCGCTTGCGTGAGCTGCAGGTCGGCCAGGCGGCCGCCGAACATCGGGCGGGATTGCACTCTTTTAAGAGCTTCGTCGAAGGCGCGACGCGCGAAGCCCAATGCGGCAGCGGCAACCGAACTGCGAAAGATGTCGAGGTTCTGCATCGCCAGCTTGAAGCCCGCCCCTTCGGCACCCAGCAGGTTGGTGGCCGGCACCCGGCAATTGTCGAAACGCAGGGTTGCCAATGGATGCGGCGCGATCACGTCGATGCGCTCGGCGATGCCGAACCCCGGCGTATCGGCGTCGACCACGAATGCGCTGATGCCCCTGGCGCCGCGCGAGTCGGGGTCGCTGCGGGCGAACACGCAATAAAAATCGGCGATGCCGCCATTCGAGATCCAGGTCTTGCTGCCATCAAGCACCCAGGCATCGCCGTCACGGCGCGCACTGGCGCGCATGGCGCCGACATCCGAGCCGGCGTCCGGCTCGGACAGCGCAAATGCGGCGATTGCTTCACCGCCGGCCACGCGCGGCAGCCATTTGGCCTGTAGTGCCGGACTGCCGGCCATCGAAATCACGCCCGACCCCAGGCCCTGCATGGCGAACGCGAAATCCGCCAGGCCGTCGTGATAAGCAAGATGCTCGCGGATCACGCACAGCGAACGCGACTCCAGCACCGGCAGTTCGCCGCCGTGCGCCTGTGGCACGGCATAGCGCGTAAGCCCGCAGGCGCCTAGGCGCCGCACCAGTTCGCGGCAAGCGGCATCGGTGGTCGCGCGCCCGCCGGCGCCGGATTCGCCATGTTCGATGCCGTCAAGACCCTCCCTGGCCCAGGCGTCAATGCGCGCGGCCAGCGCGCCATGCGCGGGGTTGAAAAAGGGCCAGTCGAGATAGCTGTAGTCCATGTGGAAATTCCGGATCCGTTACAGGTGCTGGTCAAGGCGTGAGAAGAAATCGTGGCGAGCAGGTCAAGATCGCATCGAGAAGTGAAGCCGTACTCGCATACGGCGAGCATCGCAGGTGCGGGATTGGCCCGCGCAGTAGATTTATTTTCATGTTCTCGGTATGCAGGTCGCGTCAGGCAACAGCTTCCCAACGCGTCAATTGCCTTCAAATACCGGTTTCTGTTTGGCCACGAACGCGTGATAGGCGCGATGAAAATCCTCGGTCTGCATGCAGATCGCCTGCGCTTGCGCCTCTGACTCGATCGCTTCATCGACGCCCATGTCCCACTCCTTGTGCAGTTGCGCCTTGGTCACGCCATGCGCGAAGGTCGGGCCGGCCGCCAGGCTTTCGGCCAGCCGCAATGTTTCCGCCGCCAGGGCGTCGGCCGCCACCAGCCGGTTGAAGAAGCCCCAGCGCTCGCCTTCGTCGGCGCTCATCGCGCGGCCGGTGTACAGCAACTCGGCGGCGCGGCCCTGGCCGATGATGCGCGGCAGCAGGGCGCAGGCGCCCATGTCGCAACCGGCCAGGCCGACACGGGTGAACAGGAACGCGGTTTTCGCCGCCGGTGTACCCAGCCGCAGATCAGCGGCCATCGCGATGATTGCGCCGGCGCCCGCGCTGATGCCGTCGATCGACGCGCTCACCGGCAGCGGACAGTGACGCATCGCCTTCACCAGATCGCCGGTCATGTGGGTGAAATCCATCAGTTCCGGCATCTTCATCTTCGTCAGTGGTCCGATGATCTCGTGCACGTCACCGCCGGAGCAGAAGTTGCCGCCGGCACCGGTGACGATCACCACCTTGATGTCGGTTGCGTATTGCAGCGCGCGGAACAGGTCGCGCAACTCGGCGTAGGACTCGAAGGTCAGCGGGTTCTTGCGTTCCGGACGGTTGAGCGTGATGGTCGCGACCGCACCGCTGGCGGTGAAACCGAAATGCCGCGCCCGATAGTCGGCAAAGCTGCGGCGATGAGTGAAAGAATGCTCGGGAGCGGGGTTCATGCGCATGTTGATTCCATCCTGATCCGGGCAAATGCCCGCTGTTGGTGAGGCGAATGCGTTCGA
>JANPGJ010000670.1:0-8291 GCA_031423955.1 Burkholderiales bacterium | reverse complement strand
GTGGTCGGTTCGTCGGCGATCAGGAGTTTTGGCTCGTTGATCAGGGCCATCGCGATCAGCATGCGTTGCGCCATGCCACCGGACAGTTCATGCGGCCAGGCGCGCGCGCGGCTGGCCGCATCCGCGATGCCGACCGCTTCGAGCATCTCCAGTGCACGTGCGTGCGCCGCTTCACGGGTAGCCGGGCGATGCGCCATATGCACCCGCGCGAGCTGTTCGCCAACGCGGGTCAGCGGGTCGAGCGAGGTGCGCGGCGACTGCACCACCAGCGCCATCGCGTTGCCGCGCAGCTGGTCCATCTCTTCCTCGGGCAACCCCACCAGTTCGCGCCCGTCGAAGCGAATCGCGCCGGCGACGATTCGAGCCGGCGCGCGCAACAGGCCCATCACCGACAGCGCGGTGAGCGACTTGCCGGCGCCGGTTTCGCCGACCAGGCCGAGGATCTCGCCGGCCGCCACCGTGAAGCCGACGCCGTTCAAGGCACGTGCGGTGCGCACCCGGCGCATGCGGTCGTGCGCGATGAAATGGGTGTGCAGGTTTTCGACTTCGAGCAGTTGCACGCAAGCCGTCCGTCAGCGCGAGCCGTTGTTGCGGCGCGGGTCGAGCAACTCTTCGAGGCCGTCGCCCAGCATCGAAAAGCCGATGATCAGGATCACCAGCGCGATGCCGGGAAAGATCGCCACCCACCATTCGCCGCTGATCATGTATTCCGAGCCCTGGCGGATCATCGCGCCCCATTCCGGCGTCGGCGCCTGGATGCCGACGCCGATGAACGCCAGGGTCGCGGTCACCCGCACCGCCCATGCCATGCGGATCGGCACCTGCGCCATCGCGCCGCGCAGGCAGTTGGGCAACAGGTGCACCGCGAGAACGCGCCAGGTCGGGTTGCCGGCCGCCAGCGCCGCTTCCGCCAGGCCAGAGCGGCGCAGCGCCAGCACCTCGGCACGCACCACCCGTGCGAACAGCGGCACATCGAGCACCGCGATCACCACCACCACGTTGAAGAGGCTGTGGCCGGTGGCCGCCACGATCGCCAGCGCCAGGATGATCGAGGGGAACACGCGCAGCGCATCCATCACGCGCAGGGCGATCTCGTCGAACCAGCCGCCGCGGTAGCCGGCGTACAGGCCGATCGGGATGCCCAGCGCCATGCCCAGAAGCAGCACCGGCACCGCGATGCCGAAGGCGTAGCGGGCGCCGTACAACACCCGCGAGAACACATCCATGCCGTTGTTGTCGGTGCCGAACATGAAGCGCGCGGTCGGGCCCTTGAGCACGTTCTCGGACGACACCGCGATCGCGTCGTAGGGCGCGATCAGCGGCGCCAGCAGCGCCAGCAGCAGGAACAACAGCACGATCAGCAGGCCGATGCTGCCGGTGGGCGAGGCCAGCAGCAGCGCCAACGCGCGCCGGCGAACGCCATCGACGGGCAGGGTGGCGGCGCTCAGTGCAGCCCCGCGCGCGGCTCGATCATCAGCACCAGCGCGTCGGTGAGCGCGAACACGATCATCGCGATCACCGACATGAAGAGCACATAGCCCTGCACCACCGCGAAGTCACCCTTCAACACCGCGACCAGGCCGAACTGCGAGATGCCGCCCCAGGAGAAGATCAGTTCGAGCACCGAGGCGATGCCGAACAGGGCGATGAATTCGCTGGTGCCGAAGGTCAGGACCGGCACCGCGGCATTGCGCCGGACCATGCTCTTGACCACCGCCGGCGGCAGGCCGGCGGCGCGGGCGTAGCGCACATAGTCGCTGGCCAGCACATCGAGCGCGATCGCGCGGGTCTGCTTGATGAGCGGGGCGGCGAACACGATCGCCACGCACAAAACCGGCAGCACCAGGCGGGCGGCGGCCGAGCGCGCGGCTTCCCAGTCGCCGGCCAGCGCACTGTCGATCGCGCAGCTGCCGGTGATGGTCGGCGGACTGGTGAGCAACAGGTCGAGTCGCCCCATCGGTGGCGGCGCCCAGCCCAGCAGGTAGAAGAAGACGAAAATCGCCACCAGTCCGAGAAAAATGGTCGGCATGCCGAAGCCGGCCAGCGACACCACGCGACTGATCTGGTCGAACCAGCCGTTGGGATGAAAGGCCGCGCGCAGGCCGGCAGCCACGCCGGTGACGCCGCCGATCATGCCACCGAGAATGATCAATTCCAGCGTGGCGGGCAGGCGTTGCGTCAGTTCGCTCCACACCGGTTTGCCCGACAGCCAGGATTGCCCGAGGTCGCCCTGCGCCACGCGGCGCGCGAATTCACCGAACTGCACCAGTGGCGACTGGTCCAGCTTCAACTGCTTGCGGATCGCCGCCACTTCCTCGGTGGACGCGGTCGGCCCGGCAAGCAGGCCGACCGGGTCGTTGCTGCCCACGCGCACCAGTAGAAAGGTGAACAGCAGCATGCCGAACAGGATCGGCACGGCCAGCAGAAGCCGGCGCAGCGCCAGCCGCAGGATCGCCATCGCTGCCGTTCGCCGCGGGCCGGCGCTACCGCGACGACATCAGCGGCACCGGTGCGACAGGCGATGCTACTTGGTGCATTTTGGATCCTGTTTCAGGTCGGCGAAGCGCGGCCAGTCGTCCGGATGCCAGACCCAGCCGCTGATGCAGCGGTTCATCGCCTGGTGCACGCCGGGGTAGTACAGCATGATCCAGGAGGCGTCGTTGGCATGCATGCGCTGCAGGTCGGCCACCATGTCGGAGCGTTTGCGGATGTCGGTCTCGGCCAGCGCCTGCATGGTCAGCTTGTCGAAGGCGTCGCTCTTGTAGTGGTTGCGATTGGCCACGCCCAGCGAGTGGCCGAAAATCCACACCATGAACACCGGATCGAGCACGAAGCTGGCGTCGCCCTGGGTCGACAGCGGGATGTCGCGCTTGACCACCAGGCCGCGCTGCACGAACTCGGGGTCGGGCAGGCGCTGCAGGTTGACGCGGATGCCGGCTTCGGCGGCCTGGTTCTTGAACTGGATCGCCACCGGCTCCATCCACCAGTAGGTGCCGGCGTAATTGAGGGTGACGTCGATGCCGTTCGGATAGCCGGCCTCAGTCAGCAGGGCGCGGGCGCGGCCTAAGTCGCGCTCGCCGGTGAAGGCGTTGATCGCCACCGGCACGCCGGGCGACACCGTCGAGCGCACCCGCACGCCGAGGTTTTCGAACACCGAGCGGTTCATCGCCGCGTAGTCGGTGGCATAGACCAGGGCCTGGCGTACCCGCAGGTCGTCGAACGGCTTGAAGTTCGGATTCATCCGGATGGTCGCCGGCTGGGTGCCGGTGACCGACTCGACCTTGAGGGTAGCGTCTTTCTTCAGGTCGGCGATTTGCTTCAGGGGCAGGTCTTCGACCCATTGCACCTGGCCGGTCTTGAGCAGCGAGACGCGGTTGGCGGTCGACGGCACCTCGCGGTAGATCACCCGCTCGAACCAGGGCTTGCCGCGGAAATAATTGGGGTTGGCGGTCAACACCACCTGCTCGCCGGGCTTGATCGATTGCAGGTGGTAGGCGCCGAAGCCGACGGTGTTCTGGTCGATGTACTTGCCGGCGAACGGATCTTCCGGCGTGACATGCTTTTTCGCCTGCACCGAGTCGTACATCGGCGGGAAGTACATGGTGAGCATCGGCAGGAAGATCAGGTTGGGCGCCTTCAGGATCATCTTGATCTCGTACTTGCCAACCTTTTCCCATTTGGTCAACCCGATCAGGTTGTACAGAAAAAAGCTGGTGCGCTTGACCGCCCAGGCACGGTCCAGGCTCCAGGCCACGTCGTCGGCGGTCAGTTCATTGCCGAACGGGCTCTTGACGTTGCGGCGCAGCTTGAAAGTGTATTCGCGGCCGTCGGGCGAGACCGTCCAGCTCTCGGCATAGTGGCCCTCGACCTGGGTGGCGTCCAGGCCGACGCGGCCGTCGGTGCCGGTGACCCGCTTGTAGCGCACCAGGCCTTCGTAGACCTGGGTCACCATCTGGCGGGTGGCGACCTTCGGCAGGTCGCCGTCGAAGCCGGTCGGCGTCTGCGGCGCGGCGACAATCAGGGTGCGCGGCGACTGCGCCAGCGCACCGGTGGCGGCGGTCGCGAGTGCGCCGGCCAATAGAGTCAACAACAACCAGCCACTCCTGGAACGACGGTGCATGATTTCCCCTGGCGATTGATCAATGTGGCGCCGGACGCCGCCGTGCCTCCTATACTATTACACAGATTGCGCCTGAATCGACCCACTGCATTGAGGAGACGACACGATGAAAACCACCGCCCGTTTGCGGCAGCTGATGGCCCAACCCGGCGCCATCATGGCACCTGGCGTGGCCGACGCGATGAATGCACGGATAGTCGCCAAGCACGGCTTCGAGGCGATCTACATGACCGGCGCCGGCACCACCGCGGTGCGTCTGGGCATGCCGGATGTCGGCTTGTTGACCCTGACCGAAATGGCGGATAACGCCGGGCGCATCGCCGAGGCCAGCGGCTTGCCGCTGATCGCCGATGGCGACAACGGCTATGGCGGCGTGCTCAACGTGCGCCGCACGGTACAGGCCTACGAGCGCGCCGGGGTGGCCGCGGTGCACATCGAGGACCAGGTGATGCCCAAGCGCTGCGGCCATTTGTCGGGCAAGACCCTGGTGCCATGTGTCGAGATGGAGTCGAAGATCAAGGCCGCGGTCGATGCGCGCATCGATCCCGACTTCATGATCATCGCGCGCACCGATGCGATCGCCGTCGACGGCTTCGACGCAGCGCTGGAGCGTGCGGCGCGCTATCGCGATGCCGGCGCCGACATACTGTTTGTCGAAGCGCCGGGCCCGGCACAATTGCCGCTGATCCAGCCGAAACTGAAGACCCCGCTGCTGTACAACATGGCGTCTTCCGGCAAGACCCCGTTCCTCGGCCGCGAGGAGATCGACCGCCTCGGCTTCAAGCTGATCATCTACCCCAACTGGATCATGCTGGCGGCGATTCGCGCCGCCAATCATGTGCTCACCACCCTGAAGGAGACCGGCTCGATCGCCAGCCTGACCGACGAGGTGGCGAATTTCCGCGAATTCTTCGACCTGATGGGCATGCCCGAAGTGCAGGCGATGGAAGCGCGTTACGGCGTCGACGAGAGCGCGCGGGCGCGCTACTGAGCGCCGCGTTCCGGTTCGCTGCGGCGCCGCCGCGGCTTGACCTCCATCACCAGACCTTCAGAAAGTCGAGAATCAATGTCAAGAACAATGCGCATCCACCGCTACGGCGGCCCCGAGGAACTGATCGAAGAAACCCTGCCGGACACGCCGCCGGCGGCCGGCGAGATCCGCATTCGCCAGCGCGCGATCGGCGTCAACTTCACCGACACCCACGCGCGGCGCGGCGACTATGCCGAATCGAAGGTGTTGAACGCGCCGGTGGCCATCGGCATGGAAGCCATGGGCGTGGTCGAGGCGCTTGGGCCCGGGGTGACTCGCTTTGCCGTCGGCGACCGGGTCGGCTACGCGTCGCGGCCGCTCGGCTCGTATTGCGATGTACGCAACTTTCCGGCCAATGCCTGCGTGCGCATACCGGCCGCGATCAGCGACACCGTGGTGGCGGCTTCACTGCTCAAGGGCATGACCGTCGAATACCTGATCCGCCGCGTCTACACGGTCAAGCCGGGCGACGTGGTGGTGTTTCATGCCGCCGCCGGCGGGGTCGGGTCGATCGCCGGCCAGTGGCTGAAGAGTCTGGGCGCCGAGGCGGTCGGGATTGTCGGTTCGGCCGACAAGGTCGAAGTCGCGCGCTCCAACGGTTATGCCCATGTGTTCGTGCACGGCCGCGACGACTGGCCGGCGCGGGTGCTTGAACTCACCGGCGGGCGCGGTGCGCCAGCGGTCTACGACTCGGTCGGCCGCGCCACCTGGGACAGCTCGATCGCCTGCCTGGCGCCACGCGGCTGGATGGCCTGCTTCGGCAGTTCGTCCGGTGCGGTGCCGCCGGTGTCGCTCGAACAGTTGCGCCAGAAAAGCCTGATCCTGACCTGGACCAAGCTGAACGAATACACCTCGAACGTGGCTGAACTGGAGGCCTGCGCGGCGGCGTTTTTCGCCGTCGTGGGCAGTGGTGCGGTGCAGCCGCAAATCCACCGCAGCTTCGCGCTGGCCGAAGCCGCGGCTGCACACCGCCTGCTCGAAAGCCGGGCCACCCATGGCTCACTGGTATTGATTCCTTAACCCTGGAGTTTGCAATGGTCATCGATCACCGCGCCTACACCCTGCATTCAGGTACCGTCGCCGCCTTTATCGAGTTGTTCGAGAAAGAGGGGCTGGAACCGCAACAGCGCATTCTCGGCAATTTCATGGGCATTTACCGCACCGAATTCGGCAACATCAACCAGGTCGTCATGATGTTCGCCTATGCCGATGCCGGCGAGCGCCAGCGGCGCCGCGACCAGCTCTACAAGGACCAGGCGTTCCAGGCCTATCTGGTGAAGGTGCGGCCGTTCTTGAAGGACCAGCAGGTCAGCCTCTTGATACCGTCGAAGTGCAATCCGCCGTTCGGCGATTTCGGCAAGGCCGTCTGAGCCGGCCCGACACCGCATTTTCGACCAGGGAGCCCCGCATGCCCGTACAGCCCGCCGCCAAGGCCGCATTCGAATACACCGTCGATGTCGTGATCATCGGCGCCGGCGCCTGCGGCCTGACCGCCGCGCTGGCAGCGAAGGAGGCCGGCGCCGAGGTGCTGGTGCTCGAACGCGACGAACGGCCCACCGGCAGCACGTCGCTGTCGACCGGGTTGATTCCCGCTGCCGGCACCCGGCTGCAAAAGAGCATGGGCATCGAGGATTCGCCCGAACTGCTGGCCGGCGACATCCTGGCCAAGGCCAAGCACCAGACCGATGAAGCGATCGTGCGCATGGTGGCAGAGTCCTCGGGCGCCACCATCGACTGGCTGGCCGGCGAGCACCAGGTGGAATTCAAACTGGTGGAAGGCTTTCTCTACCCCGGTCACTCGGTGCTGCGCATGCACGGCACGCCCAACCGCACCGGCAGCGAGCTTGAAAGCGCGCTGCTGGCGGCAGCTGATCGCAGGCAGATCGACATCGTCACCGGCGCATTGGCCACCGACCTGTATGCCACATCGGAAGGCCGGGTGGTCGCGGTGCGCTACGCGCGACCTGATGGCGCCAGCGAGACCGTCGGCTGCAAGGCGCTGGTGCTGGCCTGCTGCGGTTTTGGCGGCAACAAGGAAATGGTGCGCGAATACATTCCGGAAATGGCCGACGCGGAATTCTGGGGCCATGTCGGCAACCAGGGTGACGCCATTCGCTGGGGCCGCGAACTCGGCGCCGCGCTGGCCGATCTCGGCAGCTACCAGGGCCACGGCGCGGTGGCCACGCCCTACGGCAACCCGATGAACTGGGGGCTCCTGATGCCCGGCGGCTTCCAGGTCAACGCCCACGGCAAGCGCTTTTCCAACGAGGTGCGCGGCTATTCGGAGCAGGCGGTCGACACCATCGCGCAGCCCGGGCGGTTTGCCTGGAACATCTATGACGAGATTCGCGAGAAGCCGATTCTGGGCTTCACCGATTACAAAGAGGTTGCGGGCCTGGGTGGCATCAAGAAAGCGCCGACGATTCGCGCGCTGGCTGAAATGATCGGCGTGCCGGTCGACGCCCTGGAAGCGACGGTGGCGGAAGTCAATGAAATGTGCGCCGGCGCGCGCCGCGATGAATTCGGCCGCAGCTTCATCGGCAAGCAGCCGCTCGAGGCGCCGTTTTGCGCCGTCAAGGTGACCGGGGCCCTGTTTCATACCCAGGGCGGGGTGGTGATCGATACCGGCACCCGTGTGCTGCGTGCCGATGGCTCGCAACTGCCCAACCTGTTTGCCGGCGGTGGTGCGGCGCGCGGCATGTCCGGCCCGTCGCGCTGGGGCTACATTTCCGGCGGCGGCCTGTTGTCCGCCGTCACCCAGGGGCGGGCTGCCGGCACCAATGCCGCTGGACTGGCGCGCCCTTGAATACCGGAATCGACCCGGCAGCAAAACCAGGCTCGCGGGCCACGACGCGGGCAATGATGTAGCCAACGACGCACACAACGACGCAAACGACGCAAACGACAAAGGCATCGATGAAAGAACGAGTCAGCATCGCAATCACGGATGGCATTGCCGACGTCAGGATGATTCGCGTCGACAAGATGAACGCAGTGGACGATCGCATGTTCGATGCGCTGATCGAAGCCGGCGCCACACTGGCTGCCAATCCGTCAGTGCGCTGTGTCGTGCTATCGGGTGAAGGGCGGGCGTTTTGCGCCGGCATTGACTTGGGCCGCCTCGGCGCCAAGCCTGCCGGC
>JANPGJ010000669.1:0-2091 GCA_031423955.1 Burkholderiales bacterium | reverse complement strand
CCAGTCGGTGTCTTCCGGGTTGTCGATGGTCATGCCGGTGAATTGCCGGCTGCTGTCGAACGGCGCGCTTGCCAGCGCGTATGCGGTGTCCGGCGCATCGTTGCGCTGCACCGCTTCGGCCTTGTCGACCAGGATGACATTGCCGCCGTTGATGGTGATGCGATCATCGCCGGCGCCGCCATCGATCCACACCGTCTTCTGCACCGTCGGGCCGACGTTCACGCGATCGTTGCCGCCGAGCGCGTCGATCAAGATCACGTCGAAGTCGCCCTCGGGCGGCAGCAGACCATCGAGCACGGCAGTGTCGTTCAGGGCCTTGGTGGTCTTGCTGCTGGTGGCCACCGACAGGCCGCGGTTCGGTTGCAGCAGGTTCTGCTGGGCACCGCGTTCGGCCAGCGCCTCGATCCGCGCGACGCTGTCTTGCGGGTCCCATACCGGGTTGCCCCTGGCATCGGTGGCGGCGAAATCGAGCCGCACCTGGGCGGCGAAGCTGTAGTAGCCGTTGTTGTTGGTCAGGCGTGTCACCAGATGATCGCCGCGCAGCAGGCCGGGCTCGGTGACGTAGTCGACCGTGATCACGTCATCCGCCGCGGTACCGCCGATGTACCAGACCTTGCTGGATTCTTTCGCGTAGTCCTTCCACGCGTCGCCGCCGAGACCGCCGTCGAGCTCTTCGAAGCGGGTGCCGTCGGCGCGGAACAGGCTGTCCTTGCCGCCGTTGCCGTACATGAAGGCGACGCCGGTGCCGCCATACAGTTCGTCGTCTTTCGCCCCGCCGAGCATGCGGTCGAGCCCGGTGTCTTCGAGGATGCGAACGTTGCCGCTGGCGTCAGTCTTGCCGTCGAACAGGTCGCCGTCCGGATGATTCGGATCGACATAGACACCGAAGTCATCAAGCGCGTTCAGCTTCGGCAACCGGGTCCAGGCATACAGGAAATTCCTGCCCGGCCCGCCAACCAGATCGTCATCGCCACGCCCGCCAAACAGGCTATCGACCTCGGTGTTGCTGACATTCGCGGTGGCCGCGCTGTTGCCCCACAGGCGGTCGTCGCCGGCCATGCCGTACAGCTCGTCGTTGCCGGCGCCGCCATCGATGCGGTCGCGCCCGGCGCTGCCCGTGATGGTGTCGTTGCCGCCGTCGCCATCGATCACGCTGACGAACTCGTTGCTGCGATCGTCAAGGTCGCCGATGTCCAGTGCCAGCACTCGGTTGCCCGAGACCGCGGTGTACGGGTCGGTCACGAACGAAATGTTGTCATGGCCGGCCAGGCCGGAGATGCGGAACTGCTCGAGCAGCACGCGGCCTTGCGGATCGGGCGTGCGGTCGGCCTTTTTGGTGCGCCACGGCGCGACGATCTCCCAGCTCTCGGGCAACCGGGTCTCCGGATTGATGGTCGCGAAGTCGACGTGGATGCGCCCGTCCGCGAGCTGGCCGATCCTGATGGTGTCGTCCTCGCCGGTGCCCTCGATCAGCATGATGTCGGTCTGGCCGTCGTCCGCGGTCATGCGGTCGGGGGCGTCGCCGAAGTGGCCGTCGAAGCTGTCCTCCGGCGCGGGTGCTCCCGCGGTGAAGTAATCGCGCCGCGTGTCGAGCACCATGAAGTCGCTGCCGCTACCGCCGTACAGCGTGTCGTTGCCCTTCTGGCCTTCCAGCCAGTCGGTGTCATAGCCGCCCCAGATCTCGTCGTCGCCGCCGCCGCCCAGCAGCTGGTCTTGGCCGGCGCCGCCGAAAATGCGGTCGGCGCCACCAGTCAGCGCGGCGGCGTCAATCGCTGCCTGGGTCGTGCCGTCCGGCGCGTCGCCGTGGATGAAGTCGTCGCCCTCATCGCCAAACAATATGTCGCGCCGCAGGCCGCCGTACAGCCAGTCGTTGCCGTCGCCGCCGTGCAGTTCGTCGCCCAGCAGCGTGACTTCGAGCGCCAGCAGCGCCGGGGTCGCGCTACGATCGACCGCGGCGTAGGCATACAGGAAGTCGATGCCGGTGCCGCCCCAGGCGCGCTGGCCGTTGGTGGTGATTGTCGGATGCGCGGCATCGAACGCGACAGCCGGCGCCGCGTCGGTGTACAGCAGGTCGGAGCCGGCGTCGCCATA
>JANPGJ010000668.1:0-13323 GCA_031423955.1 Burkholderiales bacterium | reverse complement strand
GACCCAGGCGGCGGGCGGTCTTCAGGTTGTCCAGATTGTCCTCCACCATGATCACCCGTTCGCCGCGCCGGCGCTGGCGTTTGAGAATCCGCGCAAGGGAGGACTTCGCCGGTTTGGGCACATAGCGCATCGATTCGATGGTTTCGATCGCGTGCAGGTGCGGCGACACCCCCATCAGGGCCAAAACAGCATCAACGTAGTGACGCGGGGCGTTGGAAACGATGATCTTGCGCCCCGGCAGCGTTTTGAGCAGTCGCCGCAGCGGCCGGTCAAAATCGAGCAATTCCTGCAAATCCGGAAACTGGTGCGTCTCGCGCAGGAAATGATCGGGGTCGACCTCGTGGCGCCGCATCAAGCCCAGTATGGTGGCGCCATAGCGCTGCCAATAGGCGCGGCGCAGGTCGCCGGCCTCGCCCTCGGCGAGTCCCAAATGGCGCATCACATACTGCGTCATCGAACGATTCATTCGGTCGAAAATATGCGGCGTGGCACGATGCAGCGTATCGTCGAGATCAAACAGCCACAAGGGCTTGCGGGAAGCCGTTGTCAAGGCTTGGGTCATCCGTTGTGAGGTAGCCGAACTCGGTGACACCGGGGCGGCACCGGCGCAATTGTCTTCGCGCCCCTGTCGCGACTGCCGTCGCATCTCGCCTGCGACGCCGGAATGGCATCGTAAAAGTAAACTAGCGCGATGCAATTGTCGCCCAACTTCACCCTCGCTCAACTGATCTACTCGGATACGGCGAATCGCCAGGGCATTGACAACCACCCGAGCGACGACCACGTTGCCAACCTGCGAACACTCGCCGCGGCGCTTGAAATGGTGCAGGCACTTCTCGGGTCGACGCTGCAGATCAGCAGCGTCTATCGCGGTGCGGCGCTCAACAAGGCGGTCGGGGGAGCACGCGATTCGCGCCACACCCTGGGCCTGGCTGCCGATTTCACCTGCGCGAAGTTCGGGCCGCCGCTGGCGGTCGCCCAGGCGATTGCCGCATCGCCATTGCGCTTCGACCAACTGATCCATGAATACGGTCGCTGGGTGCACCTGGGCCTGGCACCCGCGACGGTCGAACCACGCCTTCAAACCCTGACCATCTGCAGCTCCAGAGACGGATACCTCGAAGGCCTGCTGGATTGCCCGCCGCAACGCTGATGCTGCGTTGCCGCGTGACGTCGAGATGAACAATATATTAGTATTTCGTTATATTATGATTTTTGGGTATTGATCTTGAGCGCGAACAAGTACGGAAGGCAAGCTGGCAAGCCACATGCACCGCTACGCCGTGCGCCCGAAGATTTCCTGAATCCACAGCAAATCCGGCAGGTTCAAGATGGTCGTCGCGGCTTCCTGAGCGCCGCGTTGATGGCAGCGGGCAGCATGGCTGTGGGCAGCACGGCGGCCCAAAATGCCGGCGACCGGGTGATCCTCCTGCCGCAGCCGCACGCGACATCGCTCGGGCAACCGGTGGCGGCCACCGGGTACGGCATGCCGTCGAAGCACGAACGCAACCTGATGCGCCGGGAATCACCGGGCCTGACCCGGGTGAGTGCGGCGTCGGTCTCGTTCTCGCCCTTGCAGGGCATGTTCGGCATCATCACCGCCACCGGCCTGCATTTCGAACGGCACCACCAGGGCTGGCACGATATCGACCCTGCGCAGCACCGCCTGATGGTCAACGGTTCGACTGCCGCGCTGCTCAAGCGACCTAGTGTCTTCACCATCGATGACCTGCTGCGCATGCCGCCGGTTTCGCGCATTCACTTCATCGAGTGCGGCGCCAACACCGGCATGGAATGGGGCAACGTCGCGGTGCCCACCGTCCAATACACCCACGGCATGCTGTCATGCGGTGAGTTCACCGGCGTACCGCTGCGCGACGTACTCGAGTATTGCGGCGCGAATTTCAAGAAGGGCCGGTTCGTACTGGCCGAGGGCGGCGATGGTTCCGGCCTCACACGCACGATCCCGATGGAGCTTGTCGAATCCGGTGAAGTCCTGCTTGCCTATGGCATGAATGGCGAGATGTTGCGGCCTGAAAACGGTTATCCCCTGCGCCTGGTGGTGCCCGGCGTGCAAGGCGTGTCCTGGGTGAAATGGCTGCGCCGCATCGAAGTCGGCGATGCGCCCTACGGCGCGCGCGAAGAAGTGATGCATTATGTCGACCTGATGCCCGACGGCCGGCATCGCCAATACACCTCGGTTCAGGAATGCAAGTCGGTCATCACCAGTCCGTCCGGCGGCCAGACCTTGCTCGACCGGGGCACGTTCAACATCACTGGACTGGCCTGGAGTGGCCGCGGAAAGATTCGCCGTGTCGATGTAAGCGTCGACGGCGGGCGCAACTGGAAGACCGCGCAACTGCAAACCCCGGTGCTGTCGAAGTGCCTGACCCGCTTCAACCTGTCATGGGTCTGGAACGGGCAAGCTGCGATCCTGCAAAGCCGGGCGATCGACGAAAGCGGCCATGTGCAGCCGCAAATTCGCCAATTGCGCGCCATGCGCGGCACCAAGTCGATTTATCACAACAACGCGATTCAATCCTGGCAGGTGGCGGCCGGCGGCGAGGTCAGCAATGTTCAGGTCTAGTCTCGCCGCTACGCTTTTCGCCGCATTGTTGTGCACCAGCGCAGTGGCGCAACAAGTGGCCAAACCAGCCTGGCAGGGGCTTGGGCGCGCGGCCACGGCGCCCGAGTTGAAGGCATGGGATATCGATGTGCGCACCGATTTCAAGGGCCTGCCCGCGGGCGAAGGCAGCGTGGCGAAGGGCCAGGACATATGGGAAGCAAAATGCGCCTCCTGCCACGGCGTATTCGGCGAGTCGAACGAATTCTTCACCCCGATCATCGGTGGTACCACCCGCAGGGATCGGGAGACCGGTCGCGTCGCCAGTCTGGTCAGCGGGTCGGAAGCGCAGCGCACCACCATGATGAAGGTGTCCACACTGTCAACCTTGTGGGACTACATCAACCGCGCCATGCCCTGGAACAATCCGCGTTCGCTCACGGTCGAGGAGGTCTATGCCGTCACGGCCTACATACTGAATCTGGCGGAGTTGCTGCCCGGCGACTTCACCCTCTCGGACAGGAACATCCGCGACGTGCAGGCCATGCTGCCCAATCGCGACGGCAAGTCGTCGCGCCACGGCCTGTGGCTGCCTTCGGGAAAGCCGGACGTGACCAACGTGGCGTGCATGCGCAATTGCGCCGCCGGCGTGACAGTAGGCTCAAGCCTGCCGGACCATGCACGCGGCTCGCACGGCAACCTCGCCGACCAGACCCGCAATCTGGGGGGGCTGCGCGGTCAGACCACCGCGCCCGCTGTCGCCACCGCTGCCGCCGGCAAACCGGCGCCTGAATTCGCCGCGGTGAAGGAACTTGCCGGCAAGGCCGCGTGTCTTGGATGTCATGGAATCGACCGCAGGATCGTCGGGCCCGGCTTCAACGAAGTACGCGCGAAATACCTGGGCAACGACCAGGCTGAAAGCTACCTCACCGGCAAGATCAGGAACGGCAGCCAAGGCGTGTGGGGAGCGATTCCGATGCCGCCGACGGCACTACAGAGCGATGCCGATGCGAACCTGCTGGCGCGCTGGATATTGAAAGGCGCGCCACAGTAGATTCGGCAGCGCGGCGCAGTAAAATCCCGTGAATCGACATTTGAAGCAATTTACCTGTTTGTACCAGACTGGAGAGTCCCATGAACCACACCAATCTCGAACGCCGCAAGGCGCTCCGGCAAGGCGGAACGGCAGCAATTTTCGGACTGTTTGCGGCAGCCGGGCTGGTCAGGCCCGGAAGCGCGCATGCGGCATGGAACCAAGTCGCCTTTACCGCCAAAGGCGTTGACGGCGTCGTCAAGGGCCTCGGCGGCGCCAGCGCGGCGGCGAGCAGGGATGTCAGCTGGGGTTCGACACCGGAAATCGCCGAGAACGGCGCGGTGGTGCCGATCAGCGTGACCAGCAATATCGCCAAAACCGAGACGATCGCGATTCTGGTCGAGAAGAATCCAAGCACCCTGGCCGCGTCGTTCACGATCCCTGCCGGCACCGATCCGACCGTGAGTACTCGTGTCAAGATGGGTGAGACCTCCATGGTGCACGCACTGATCAAGGCTGACGGCAAGTATTTCATCGCCAGCCGCGAAATCAAGGTCACCCTGGGTGGTTGCGGCGGCTGACACGGCACCGCATGTATTGCGCCTGACCGGTGGACGGCCTGCACTACACGGCCGCCATTGGCGCAGCGATCAAATCAACTCAAGCATGTACCGGAGAACACCATGGCAGACCCGATGCGCATTCGCGCCAAACTCGAAGGCGACAAGACCGTAGTCCGCGTCCTGATGGCGCATGAGATGGAGACCGGACAGCGCAAGGACAGCACCGGCAAGACGATCCCGGCGCATTTCATTCAGGAAGTCAGCGCGGTCCACAACGGCAAGACGGTGCTGATGGCTGAGTGGGGCCCGGCGGTATCCAAGAACCCCTACCTGCAGTTCCAGTTCAGCGGCGCCAAGGTCGGCGACAAGATCTCGATAAGCTGGATCGACAACAAGGGCGACAAGCGTACCGACGAAGCGACCGTCGCTGCCTGAACAGGCAGCCAGCGGTGCGCTTGACAGACAGGCGTTGAAGTGCGCCTGCGGTAATTGCCCGCGGCACCTCCGTGCTGACAATGCATCGACACGAACGCAGCAAGGAATTTCGAGGAGATGGAATGATAATTCGAGCATGCGGCGTCCTGGCGGCACTCGCCATGGCATGTGCCGGCACTGCCGCCTTGGCGCAAAGTGGCGCCGATACCGTCAAGAAGATCGAGGAATATCGCCAGGCGCTGGCGGGCGGCAATCCGGCCGAGCTGTGGGAAGCGCGCGGCGAAGACCTCTGGAAAAAGAAGGCTGGACCGAAAGGTGCGTCGCTCGAAACCTGCGATCTCGGACGCGGCCCTGGCGTGGTCGCCGGCGCTTACGCGGAGCTGCCGAAATATTTCGCCGACGCCGGGCGCGTCATGGACCTCGAAACCCGCCTGGTGCACTGCCGGACCAGCATCCAGGGATTGACTGCCGCCGAGGCCCGGGCCCGCCCGTTTGGCGATGGCACCGCCCGCTCCGACAACGAAGCGCTGGTTGCCTACATCACTGGCGAATCGCGGGGCGTGAAAATGAATGTCGCGCTCGACCATCCGAAGTTGCGTGAAGCCTTCGAGCTTGGCAGAAAAATGTTTTATTTCCGTGGCGGCCCGCATGACTTCTCGTGCGCCACCTGCCATTCCGAGACCGGCAAGCGGATTCGCCTGCAGGATCTACCGAACCTGACCGAAACCCGTGACGCACGGCGCGCCTACACCACGTGGCCGGCCTATCGGGTATCGCAGGGCGAACTGCGCACGTTCCAATGGCGCCTGTTCGACTGCTTTCGCCAACAACGATTTCCGGCGCTGGAGTTCACCTCGGAAGCATCGATTGCGCTCACCACCTTTCTGGCGCGCAACGCCAATGGCGCCGAATTCAACGCGCCCGCAATCAAGCGCTAGGCGAACGGATAGGTGACCAGGATGAAAAACATGACAAGACTTGTGCTCGCGGCGTGCGCCCTTATCGTCATCGCCGGTTGCGCGTCGATCGCGGACGCGGAACTCACCAGACAGGCAACGGAAGTGTTGCGCGCATCATTTCAGGAGCGTGGCCAGGCCAGGCTCGATCGCCTCAATCAGGATCAGCCACAGGCGGTATGCAGTGTGGAAAGCGACAAGAAGCCGCCGGTGGCCGAACTCGAATTGATGGAAAAGGCACAGCAGGCGCTGCTCAGGTACCCGGCGGACGGCAAGCTTCTGGGCGACTGGCGCGAAGGCGAAAAGATCGCGCAATCCGGTGTCGGCAAGCAGTTTTCCGACAACCCCGACAATCCGGCGGGCGGCAACTGCTATGCCTGCCACCAGATCAGCCCGGCCGAGATTTCCTATGGCACCATCGGCCCTTCCCTCACCGGTTACGGCAAGCTGCGCGGCACTTCAGAAGCGATTGCGCGCTACACCTACGGCAAGATCTACAACCCGCAGGCGTTTTCCGCCTGTTCGAACATGCCGCGCTTCGGCCATAACGGGATTTTGACCGAGCAACAGATCAGGCATCTCACAGCGCTGTTGCTTGACCCGAATTCGCCAGTCAACCAGTAGGCGATCGGAAACGGGGCGCGCCAGCGCCCCTTTTTTCGCACGCATCCTTAAGACAAAGCTGATGAACCGACGCGAATTTACAAACCTGTTGGCAATCGCCACCGCATCCGGCTTGAACCTGACCGCAGGAGACGCGTTTGGCGTTGATCCGGCCGCCAGCCTGTACGATTTCAAGGCCTTCGGCAACGTCCATTTTCTGCATTTCACCGATTGTCATGCGCAATTGCTGCCGGTCTATTTCCGTGAACCGAATGTCAATCTCGGGGTCGCCGAGGCGATCGGGCGGCCGCCGCATCTGGTCGGGCAAGCACTGCTCGAGCATTTCCGCATGAATCCACTAGTCGCGCCGCAGGGCAATGCGCGCGACCTGGCACGCACGGTCGCGCATGCCTTCACCCATCTCGACTTCGCCCGCGCGGCCAAGCTCTATGGCAAGACCGGCGGCTTCGCGCATCTGGCGACCCTGGTCAAGAAATTGCGGGCAGAGCGGCCCGGCGCCTTGCTGCTCGACGGCGGCGATACCTGGCAAGGCTCGGCCACCGCGCTGTGGACCCGCGGCCAGGACATGATCGACGCTTGCAAGTTGCTCGGCGTCGACGTGATGACCGGGCACTGGGAGTTCACCCTCGGCGCCAAGCGGGTCGAGGAAGTCGTGGCAAACGACTTCAAGGGCAAGATCGATTTCGTGGCGCAAAACATCAAGACCGCCGATTTCGGCGATCCGGTGTTCGCACCCTATGTGATGCGTGAAATGAACGGTGTCCCGGTGGCAATCGTCGGGCAGGCATTTCCCTACACGCCGATCGCCAACCCGCGCCACATGGTTGCCGACTGGAACTTCGGCATCCAGGACGAGAACATGCAAAAGACGGTCAGCGAAGCGCGCGCCAAGGGCGCGGTGGCGGTGATCCTGCTGTCGCACAATGGCATGGATGTCGATCTAAAGATGGCCTCGCGCGTGACCGGCATCGATGCCATCCTCGGCGGCCACACGCATGACGGCGTGCCGCATCCGGTGATCGTGAAAAACGCGTCCGGACAGACCCTGGTCACCAACGCCGGCAGCAACACCAAGTTCCTGGGCGTGCTCGACCTCGAGGTCCGCGACCGGCGCGTGGTCGACTTCCGCTACAAGCTGTTGCCGATTTTCTCGAGGTATCTCAAGGCCGACGCCGAAATGCAAGCCCTGATCGACCGTGTGCGCGCCCCCTACAAGGCGAGGCTCGATGAAAAGCTCGCGGTCACCGAAGGCCTCTTGTACCGCCGCGGCAATTTCAACGGCACGCTCGACCAGGTGATCCTCGATGCATTGCTGGAAGTCAAGGGCGCGGACCTCGCGTTCTCGCCCGGTTTTCGCTGGGGAACTTCTCTGCTGCCGGGCCAGGCAATCACCATGGATCATGTGATGGACCAGACCGCCATCACTTACCCTTATGTGACGCAGAACGAGTTTACCGGCGCGCAGATCAAGACCATCATGGAAGACGTCGCCGACAACCTGTTCAATCCCGACCCCTACTACCAGCAGGGTGGCGACATGGTGCGGGTCGGCGGCATGACATACGCATGCGATCCGATCGCAGAAATGGGCAGCCGGATTTCCGACATGCGCCTCAAGGGCAAGCCGGTCGAAGCCGACAAGAAATACAAGGTCGCGGGCTGGGCGCCGGTGGCCGAAGGCGCCAGCGGCGAGCCGATCTGGGATCTGGTCGCAGGTTACCTGCGCGCCAAAAAAGTGATCAAGCCGGTCAAGCTGAATCTGCCGGCCATCAAGGGAATGCAGGGCAATCCTGGAATCGCCTCGCGGCCTTGAGACCACAAGCCGGGCACGTCGAATCAATCACCGGACTTCGATCAAATCGTACGAAATGTACGCAGGTCCGTCCATCGTTGCAGCCTACTTTTCCCGCAGCAACCAACCCGGGAGTCCTTCTGATGAATAGTGCGGCCGATTCGTTTTCTCGCTTTCTGGTGCTGGCGTGTGCCGTCCTCGCATTTGCAATGCCGTGGACGGACAGCGCGCGAGCGCAAGGCGCGACGCGCAACAAGATCGTGTTTCAGGTTAGCGATGCCGAGCCGGCAAAGTGGAATCTCACTCTCAACAACGTCAAGAACGTGCAGACCGACCTCGGCGCGGGAAACGTCGAGATCGAAATCGTGGCCTACGGACCGGGCCTGGGTATGCTGAAGGCGGATTCCGTGGCTGGCAATCGGGTTGCCGATGCGCTCGCGGCCGGCGTTTCGGTGGTTGCTTGCGAGAACACAATGAAGAACCAGAAAATCACCCGCGATGACATGTTGCCGAAAATCGGCTACGTGGAAGCAGGTGTCGTGCAGTTGATGAAACGCCAGCAACAAGGCTGGGCCTACATCCGGCCGTAGGCACAAGGAGCTCATGATGACGGTACCAATGAAGGCGGCATTCATGTTGACGCTGGCGGCAACATATGCCGGCGCCCAACCTGCAACCGGTACATTCAGCGTCAAGCAACTCACCCCGGAAACAGCCCTTGTCGCCGCGCGCGCCGCACTGGAAAGTTGCCGCAAGAGTGGCTATCAGGTCGGCGTGGCGGTGGCCGATCGCGCTGGCGTCACCCAGGTCATGTTGCGCGATCGCTTCGCCGGGGCGCATACGGTGGAAGTGGCGATCAACAAGGCTTGGACCTCCGCCAGCTTTCGTATCAGCACTTTGGCGCTGGCCGCGGAAACACAGGCAGGCAGGCCGATGAGCGGGATTCGCGCGACACCGCGCGTGGCGGCATTCGGTGGCGGTCTGCCAATCGAAGCCGGCGGATCGGTCATGGGTGCGATTGGCGTATCCGGCGCGCCGGGTGGCGAAGCTGACGAGGCCTGTGCCAAGGCCGGCATCAACGCGATCGCTGAGTCGATCGAGTTCTGAGCGGAAAATGATTCACCGTCGGGAATTTCTTGCGCTGGCAATCGGTGGGGGCTTGCCGGCAAGCGCTCTGCCGGCCTGGGACAAGGACGAGACGGTCAGCCTGTCGCCGCTGCCCCTACTGAGCGGCGGGCAGTTCGATCCGGCACTGGTCAAGGGCAAAGTGCTGGTGCTGCAATTCTGGGCCTCCTGGTGCCCGTTTTGCGCCAGGCAGAACCCGCATGTCGAAACGCTGTACCGCGCCCAACGATCCAGAGGCCTCGACGTATTGGCGGTGTCGATCGACAAGACCCGGGAGGCAGCAACTGCCTATCTGCAATCGCACGGCTACACCTTTCCGGCCGCGATGATCAATCAGGCGTACCAGCGCATTTTCCGCTTGCGTCGCGGTCTGCCGCAGACCTATGTGATCGGTCGTGACGGCAAGCTTGCCTTGGTCGAGATGGGCGAGATGTTCGACGAAGATATTCGCAACATTGCCAAGCTGCTTTGACGGTCCGGCGCGGCGACCACCGCGCCCCTCCGCGTGCGCCCTATTTACTGCGAATCAGCGTCCCGACTCCCTGGTCGGTGAGGATTTCCAGCAGCAGCGCATGTTCGACACGCCCGTCGATGATGTGCACGCCCGGTACCCCGGAACGCGCGGCGTCCAGCGCTGAAGCGATTTTCGGCAGCATGCCGCCGGACAATGTGCCGTCGGCGAGCATCGCATCGATGTCGCGCGGGGTGATGTTGGTGAGCAACTTGCCGGCCTTGTCGAGCACACCCGGCGTATTGGTCAGCAGCACAAGTTTCTCGGCCTTCAAAATTTCGGCCAGTTTGCCCGCCACCACGTCTGCGTTGATGTTGTAGCTCTGGCCGTCGCTGCCCACACCGATCGGCGCCACCACCGGGATGAAACCGCCGGCCTCGAGCGTATCGATGACCGACGGGTCGATCGACTCGATATCGCCAACCATGCCCAGATCGATGGTCTCGCCCGGCTTTTCCGGATTCGGCATCAACAGCTTTTTGGCGCGAATGAACGCGCCATCCTGCCCGGTCAGCCCAACCGCCTTGCCGCCCGCCTGATTGATCAGGGTGACGATATCCTTGTTGACCGTGCCGCCAAGCACCATTTCAACCACGTCCATGGTGGCCGCGTCGGTCACCCGCATACCCTGAATGAACTCGCTCTTGATGCCAAGTTGCTTCAGGCGCTGCTCGATTTGCGGTCCGCCGCCATGCACCACCACCGGGTCAAGACCCACCAGCTTCAACATGACAACATCATGGGCAAACTGCTGCTGCAATTTGAGGTCGGTCATCGCATTGCCGCCGTACTTCACAACGATGGTCTTGCCGTGAAAGCGGCGCAGGTACGGCAAAGCTTCGGCGAGAATCGAAGCCTGTACGGCAGGGGGCACTTGGTGGGCGGCAGTCATCGCAACGTGGTGGATGGTGGAAAATTATTGATTGTCAACAAAAGCACGGCTACCTTGCGCACAACTCGCATCCGCTGCGCGCATTGCAATCGTTGACACTTGTCATGCCGGTTTGGTGGCCTTCGGGCACTGCCCGCGGGGATCGGGCCGAATCAACCTGCACGCTCCGCCTGGCATGGAATGCCCTCTCCCAATTGTAACGCCGGGCACCTGCGTGGTAACCCGCGGTCACCGCGGACCGTGTGCAAAAAAAAAGCACTCCCGGAGACCAGGAGTGCTTTGAAAAAATGCGGGATCCGGCAGGGGAACCGGATCCCGCCCCGCCCACATCACTCCGTACGGGAGGAGGTCGCTTGGAGCGATGTCACGCGAACGTGGAAGGCGGGTGCTGACGGTGTATCAGGGGAGGAGCCACCGTCAGCATACTGCCCCTAAAGACAGTACTGCCCGTAAAGGCAGATAATACTTCGAGTTATTGAACCTGTAAAAGTTTCCGAGTTTCGGCGATTTTTTTCGGCAAGGTCAGGGTCAAGACACCATCGGCATAACGGGCATTGGCGCGCGCTTGATCGATTTCCGCACCCAGTTCGAAACTGCGGGTGGCACGGCCGGCGCCGCGCTCGCTGTAAAGTACGCGCTCACCTTCAACCGTGCTGCGCGCCGCCTTTGCCTCGGCACTGATGGTGACACGCGCGCCATCAATTGCAACCTCGATGTCTTCCTTGCGGACGCCGGGAACGTCGGCAGCCACCACATAGGTATCACCTTGCTCAGTGACTTCAAAGGCAATCGCGCGTACGCTTTGCGGTCCGGAAGCCGGTGCACGCAGAAAGCTGTTGATCAAGCCATTGAACGCGGCATCCATTGGCGCACGACGTGAGTAGGCGAAAAACGGGCTAAGGGTAGTCATCTTCAAATCTCCATGTTCGGTACTGGTGCGGCAGTCGCCGCGATACAGAGGAAGTAGGGATCGAACCCGGCTTTTCAAGAGGCGATTCAATGTTGACGAGACGACAACCAGATTTCGACCGCGCGAACGCGGCGCCGCAAGCTTGGGGCATCGCGTCAGCTTTCAAGGCCGATATCCCGCGCGCGCAATCCTGGCGCGTTGCACGCAGTTCGACAGAAGAGGCCCGTCCCAAATGAGTCATGCGTCATCTGCGGACGGCCCGGTCGGCCTCGATGTCGATCCCGCACACTGCACGCGCTGCGGTGCCGCGTTCGGGTGTGGCGCCCGCGCCAGCCAACCCTGCTGGTGCGCGGCCTTGCCAGGGCTGGCCAGGATCGATCCGGCAATCGCAGGATGCCTGTGCCCGGCGTGTCTTGCGGCCGCACTTGCCGCACAAGGGCGCGCCAACTGACCGGCTTGCCGACGAATGCCGGTTGACCGGTGGTGCATAATCCGCGCTCCCTTGTTCCGGTGAGTGTTTGCGAGCAACCGTCCCGATGTCCATTGATGCCCGAATTCGCGCGTTGAACCTGGTTCTGCCGGCGCCCATGCAAATGCCGCCGCATGTGCGGCTACCGTTTTCTGCCGTTCGGGTACACGGCAATCGAGCATTCATTTCAGGCCATGGCCCGCTCGATGCAAGTGGCGTACTTGCCGGCCCATTCGGCAAGGTGGGCGCCGAGGTCAGCATCGACGAAGCAATCCGATCATCGCGCCTGACCCTGTTGGCGATGCTTGCCGACTTGCGGAACGCGCTGGGCTCACTTGACCGTGTGCGCGCCTGGCTGCGCGTTTTCGGCATGGTGAACTCGGCCCCCGGCTTCCACGAGATGCCGCAGGTGATCAATGGCGCATCGGACCTGATTGTCGAGATCTTCGGCGCCGCGATCGGCGCTCACGCGCGCTCCGCCGTCGGCGTCGCCGGCTTGCCATGGAATATTCCGGTCGAGATCGAAGCAGAAGTCGAGTTCGAGTGACGGTCAGCGTTGTGTCAACACCTGCAGTCGCGGGCGACGGCGCCGGGCTGATCATCGCAAGGCGACGCCATGCACCACCAGCCGGCCGCAGGCTTGCATGCTTGCCTGCACATGCCGTCATCATCCGCATGACCGGACCACGATGATCGCGCGCACGCACTGGAACGCCGCGATTGCCGCCCTGCTTCTGGGCGTGGTCGCCGCCATTTACATCGGCAAACTGCCGCCCGCGATACCGGCCCTGCGCCAGGAGTTTTCGCTCTCGCTTGCGCAAGCCGGCTGGCTCGTATCGGCATTCAATACCCTGGGTGTGCTCGCGTCGATCTTCATGGGGCTGTTCACAGCCAGGGTTGGCGCGTTTCGGCTCTGCATGGGCGGCCTGGCCTTTCTGACCGTCGGCGGCCTGCTTGGCGCATTGGCGCAGGACGCCTCCTGGCTGATCGCCAGTCGCCTTCTCGAAGGCGTCGGTTCGCTGTCGATCGCGGTGGCCGCACCTGGCCTCATCATGCAATCGACCATTGCCGCCGATCGCAAGCGTGTATTGAGTTTCTGGGGCGGGTACATGCCAACCGGCACCACCATCGGCATGCTGCTGGCGCCCGTTTTGATCGCCAACCTTGGCTGGCGCGCACTCTGGCTGGCCACCGTGATCTGCGCGCTGGCGGCGATGGCGCTGCTTTACTCGCTGCGTGGGAAGTACGATGCGCCCGCCGGTGCCGCCGGCGGCACCTGGCGCGCTTCCGCCGGGCCGCTGACCGCGCCCGGCCCATGCCTGATCGCCCTGGCGTTCGCCTGCTATGCGTTCAACTACTACGCCACCATCAGTGCGGTGAGCAGGGCGGCGATGCCCAGCGGGGTCTGCCGCTCGCCGACCATGAACGTCGGCAACCACACCATGATGGC
>JANPGJ010000667.1:0-3038 GCA_031423955.1 Burkholderiales bacterium | reverse complement strand
TGTGCGCCGGCGAGATGATGTTCGCGTTCTCGCACACCGAGGCCGATGCCGGCTCGGATGCCGCCGCCATCCGCACCCGCGCGCTGGCCGATGGCGACGACTTCGTGATCGACGGCAGCAAGATGTTCACCTCCGGCGCCGCCGAAAGTCCCTGCCTGATCGTCAGCGCACGCACCGATCCAGGCGCCAGCAGGCAGCGCGGCCTCTCGGTGTTTCTGGTCGATGCGAAGACACCGGGCATCACCTGCCGGCGCATTGAGAAACTCGGCATGCGCGCCGCCGGCACCCTGTGTGAAGTGGAGTACCGGGGTGTGCGTGTGCCGATGAGCGCCCTGCTCGGCGAAGTCAACCAGGGCTGGCAAGTGATCACCGGCACCCTCGAACGCGCGCGCCTAGCGCAGGCAGCCTATTGCGTTGGCGGCGCGCAGCAGGCGATCGACGACGCACTTGGCCATGTGCGCGAGCGGCCGGCACTGGCGCAATCGCAGGCGCTGGCCCACCTGCTGGTCGGCTTGCAGATGCGCACCGACGCCGCGCGCCTGCTTACACATCGCGCCGCCGCCATGGTCGACGCCGGCCAACCCTGCGTGCGCGAAGCCTCGATCGCCAATCTGTACGCCACCGAAACCCTGGTCGCCGCGACTTCCGAAGCCCTGCGCATCTGGGGCGCTGCCGGCCTGGTGCCCGGGCACCCTACCGAGCGCGCGCTGCGCGATGCGCGGCTGTTCATCATCGGCGACGGATCGAGCCAGATCCAGCGCAACCTGATCGCGAGGCAGATGGGCTTGTGACGCCCGATCGCGTATCGCCGCTCAATAAAGCGCGCGGTCTTGTCTGGTGCCGGGATTCAGCTGGCGAGCCGCACCGGCGGTGTGATCGACAGGCGGCGCGCCTTGCCGATAAAGCCCTTGACGTCGAAGGTGAGAAATCCTTCGCACGCACGGCTTGACGCATGGTGCAGGGCGTCGGCGAAGTCGAGGCCGCGGCGCAAGTTGGCGAGCGCCATCTCCACCGCCGCCCGGTCTTCGACCTCGATGTGTGGCAACGACAGCAGGTGATCGAACACCCGGCACACATCGGATGGCGGATGACCATAGGCGCCGCGTAGCACCCATTCGAGTTCGAGTATCACCGTCTTGGCAACAAACAGTTGCGTGCCGCGTTCAATCACCGCACGCGCCGCCTGCTCCTGCGCGCGGGTCGCGGTGCTGTCACCTTCGCAGACGTAGTAGCGCGCCAACACATTGGTATCGAGTGCCAGCATCAGCGCTTGCCTGCCCGTTTGGCGGCGCCGGCCACTGCGCGCCCAGGTTTGCTGTTCGCGCCGCCCTTGTGCGAAAGCAAACTCGCTACATCAAAATCGACAGGCACCTGCCTGCCGCGCGCACCCAGCATGCCGAAGCCCGACACAACGGCGTCCGGCGCCCGGTGCAGCACGCGCAATTGCGCCATCCCGTTCTTCGCCGAAAACGCTACCCGGCTGCCTTGCCGGATGCCAAGCGCACGCCTGATTTCCTGCGGAATCGTCACCTGCCCCTTGCTGGTCACGGTCGATTCGCCCATACCGCACTCCTTTTGGTATTACGAGGTAGGAATGGTAGCATGGAGGAATCGGGCTGATCGTAAACGCCTCGACACCCGGCGGGCTAAACTGCGCGCCCGGCCTGACTCATGCCGCACCGATGAATTTCAGAAAAGCGACGCGACCATGCAATTCGGCGTATTCGATCATCTCGACGACAGCGGCGTGCCGCTGCGTGAATTTTTTGAGAACCGCCTGCGGCTGGTCGAGGCCTACGACCGCATCGGCATGCATGTCTACCTCACGGCCGAGCACCACGCCACGCCGCTGGGCATGTCGCCCTCGCCTTCGGTGCTGCATTCGGCGGTGGCGCAGCGCACCCGGCGCATCCTGTTCGGGCCGCTGGTGTACACCCTGGCGCTGTATCACCCGCTGCGCCTGGCAGAGGAAATCTGCATGCTCGACCACATGAGCGGCGGCCGCTTCCAGCTTGGCGTCGGACGCGGCATTTCGCCGTTCGAGCTTGATTACTACGGCGTCGATCCCGATCAAGCGCAGGCGCGCTACCTTGAGTCCTATGAAGTGGTGATGCAGGCGCTGACCGGCGCGCGCGATGGCACCGGCGAACTGAGCTTCGCGGGAAAGTTCCACAATTTTCGCAAGGTGCCGCTGACCATGGGGCCGCTGCAATCGCCGCATCCGCCGTTGTGGTACGGCATCGGCAACCCCGGCAGCGTGCCCTGGTGTGTGGCCAATCGCTGCAACGTGGTGAGCAACGGGCCGCTTGAACACGTGCGCCTGATCACCGACAGCTATCGCGCCCAATGGCAGGCCGCCGGCCACCCCGCAGGCAGCCTGCCCATGATGGGCACCACCCGCCACATGGTGATCGCCCCGACACAGAAGGAGGCGGCCGATCTCGCGCGCCAGGCCTACGCACGCTGGTACAGAAGCTTCATGCACCTGTGGGTGAAAAACGGCGCCAAGCCCACCGCCTACTTTCCATCAACCTGGGACGAACTGGTCGATGCCGGGCGCGCGCTGTCCGGCACGCCGGCGATGGTGCGCGAGCAACTGGCGGAGCAGGTTGAACGCGCGGGCGTCAATTTCGTGCTCACCCGCTTCGCCTTCGGCGACCTTTCCTTCGAGCATTCGCTGCGCTCGGTGGAAATGTTCGCCGCCGAGGTGATGCCGTGGATCCGCGACCGCGTTACCCAGGTACAAGCTGCCTGACCGGATGAATGCGATGACTCGCATGTGGAAATTTCTCGGGGTTGCGCTGTGCGCCGCCGCGCCCTTGTTGCCGACCGGTGTTGTCAATGCACAAGCCTGGCCGACCAAACCGGTGAAGATCGTGATGCCGAGCCTGACCGCCGGCAGCCCCGATCGCGTCACCCGGCTGATCGCCGACAAGCTGTCGCAACGCTGGGGCCAAGCCGTGGTGGTGGAAAACCGGCCCGGCGCCACCACCGTGATCGGTACCGAATACGTCGCCCGCCAGCCGGCCGATGGCTAC
>JANPGJ010000666.1:0-2654 GCA_031423955.1 Burkholderiales bacterium | reverse complement strand
CGCGGCACCTTCTGCCGCACATGGCCGGTCAGCGGGTCGAACAGTTGCAGGCTCTCGACTTCATCATCGAACAGCGAAAGTCGCACCGCTGTTTCGTTGTGCTCGGCCGGGAAGATGTCGATGACGTCGCCGCGCACGCGGAAACTGCCGCGCGAAAAATCGACCTCGTTGCGCGCGTACTGCATCGCGATCAGGCGCACGATGATGTCGCGCTGCGACAGCTTGTCGCCGACCCGCAGGGTCAGCACCATCTTGTGGTAATCCTCGGGGTCGCCGATACCGTAGATGGTCGAGACGGTGCCGACGATGATCGCGTCGCGCCGCTCCATCAGCGACTTGGTCGCCGACAGCCGCATCTGCTCGATGTGCTCGTTGATCGAGGAATCCTTCTCGATGAACAGGTCGCGCGACGGCACATAGGCCTCGGGCTGGTAGTAATCGTAGTAGCTGACGAAGTACTCGACCGCGTTGTGCGGGAAGAACTCGCGAAACTCCGAATACAACTGCGCCGCCAGGGTCTTGTTGGGCGCCAGCACCAGCGCCGGGCGGCCGGTGCGCGCGATCACCTGGGCCATGGTGTAGGTTTTGCCGGAACCGGTCACCCCCAGCAGGGTCTGGAACGACAGGCCATCGCCGAGACCTTCAACCAGCTTGTCGATCGCCTCGGGCTGGTCGCCGGCGGCCGCAAACGGCTCAAACAGCTGGTATGGGCTGCCGGGAAAGGTGCGCAGGGTCATGGCGGGCGATCAACGGGTCGGCGGGCCGGCAGTTTACCAAGCGGGGCGCCGGTTCCCGCGAAACTTTGCAGCGCGAATGCATGCAGGTGAACGCTGCGGGTGACGGCCGCTACGCACTGTTTTGGGTGCAACGCCCCATGACGGACCGCCCGGCGAACGCGCCGGGCGCTTGCGTGCCGCTCGCTGGTGCCGCAAGCCATGCGCACGGTGCCTGCGCGGGCCGGAACGACGCCGCGACAGGGCCCGTCGCCAGGGCTGCGCGGTCGCCCGGCGCCACCCATGTGGCACAACCGTTGCTCTCCCGATATGGACTGCGGCAATGCCGGCGCAGCATTGACCCTTCTGGAGTACGCGCATGCCCCGCAATCCGCTTCGCCGACTCGCTGCCGCCATCGGCTTTGTCACCCTGGCCGTGTGCCACACGCCGGCATTGGCGCAAACCGCGATCAAGTTCAGCCTCAATTTCAAGCCCGACGGTTCGAATGCCGCCTGGTTCCTGGCCCAGGAGCGCGGCTATTTCAAGGAAGCCGGGCTCGATGTGACGCTCGACACTTCGGCCGGCACCGGCGACGTGATCACCCGCCTGGCCACCAATGCCTATGACATGGGTTTCGCCGATATCGGCGCGGTGATCGAATTCGCGGCACGCAATCCGGGCCAGGCGCCGATCGCCACCCTGGTAGTCTATGACCGCTCGCCGCTGGCGGTGGTGGCTCTGAAAAAATCCGGCATCAGCAAACCCGGCGACATCGCCGGCAAGGTGGTCGGCGCGCCGCTGTCCGACGGCGCCTACCGCATGTACCCGGCCTTTGCCAAGGCCACCCGCATCGATTCGTCGAAAGTCAGTTTCAAGAACATCGACATCCGCGTGCGTGAAACCCTGCTGGCCCGCGGCGAGGTCGACGCGGTGATGGGCTTCGACTCCTCGGTCTGGTTCAACCTCAAGGCGCTGGGCCTGAAAATCGAGGACGTCAACTTCATCCGCTATGCCGAACATGGGCTCGACCTGTACGGCAACTCACTGCTTGTTTCACGCAAGCTGATGAAGGAAAACCCGAAGGCCGCCGCCGCCTTCGTCAGGATCACGATACGGGCCTGGAAAGAGGCGATGGCTGATCCGAAGGCCGCGGTGGCAGCACTGGTCAAGCGCGACCCGCTGATCGACCCGGCGATCGAAATCGAAAAAATCCAGTGCCTGGCCAACAACCAGATCCTGACCGCGGCGGTGAAGGCCGGCGGCATCGGCATCGTCGACCGCGCCCGGCTGGAGCGGCAGATCGATACCATCGTCGATGCCGTTTCGCTGCCGAACAAGCCTGCGGTCGATGCCATCTATGACGCGCAATACCTGCCCACCGCGGCTGAGCGCAAGCCCTGATGGCGCTTGCGTCCGCCGATGCCGCGAATCAGCCCGGTGACTTCTGGCGGATCGCCAGGATCGCCTGGTTGCGCAATACCTTGAGCAGGTTCAATTCGCCATCGGGAAAGCGCAGGCGCCCGGCTTCGCTGTGGTCGGCGTAGATCAGCGCCACCGGCTTCTTGTTGATCACCACTGGGAACAGCACGAAACCGCGGGCGCTGACGGCGCGCCGGTACCAGTCGGGGATGTAGGGGCGGATCTTCTCCGAATCGCGGTCTTCGATGCAGATATCGGCCACCTTGCTGATGGCGCCGAAAAACACATCCTTCGAGGTTTCCAGCGGTACCTGGAAGCCGCCCTTGATGATCGCTTCGGCGCCGTCGCCGAAGCCGAGACGCGCCCGCAGGTTCTTGCCCTGTGCATCACGGGTACACAAGAGCACGCGGGTGAAGCCGATCGCCCGGTACATGGTTTCAAGAATGATGCGCAGCACATCATTGAGCTTGAAATCCTCCACCAGCGTATTGCTGATATCTTGAATACCCGCCATCAGAATG
>JANPGJ010000665.1:0-36898 GCA_031423955.1 Burkholderiales bacterium | reverse complement strand
GCCGCGCCACCGCCGATTGTCCGGTCGGCGAGGTTATGGCGGCAGGGAGAGCGGGCATTTGCGGCGGCATCGCTGATGGTTGCACCGAAGGGGCCAGGGGCTGGCGCCCGACATGATCCTCCAGTATCGCAGCGACTGCGGATTGCGCCGCGGCGGATCAGATGCCGGGCGCGGCAGGCGGCGTCGCGGCCGGGAGCCGCAGGCGAAAGCAGGCGCCGCCGCCGGTGCGATCCTCGCAATGCACCACGCCATCGTGCTTGCTGGTGATGGTCCGTACCAGCGCCAGCCCAAGGCCGGTGCCGCCAGTGGCTTCACTGGCACCCCGCAGGCGGTAGAAAGGCTCGAAAATGCGCTCACGCTCGGACGGCGGCACGCCGGGCCCGCGATCGCAGACCGCCAGTGACACCGGCAACGACCCGGTCGGCGACGGTTCGGAGCGCAGCGTCACCTCGACCTGTGAGTTGCTGCCACCGTGGCGCAAGGCGTTCTCGATCAGGTTGCGCAACGCGCGGCGCAACAGGCGGGCGTTGCCATCGACCAGCAGCACGCCTTCGGCATCCAGTGCTACGCCGCCGCGAGCGCATTCCTCGGCGGCGAGCGCGGTCAGATCGATCGGTTCAAACGGCTCCTCCGGCGTGGTGCGCGCTTCGAGCCGGCTGGCGAGCAGGATCTCCTCGATCAATGCGTCGAGTTCGACCACATTGCGCGCGATTTCCTGGTCCGCCAGTGCACGATCGCCGTGCCCGGCCACTTCCAGCGCCATCCGAATGCGTGCCAGCGGCGAACGCAGTTCGTGCGAAGCATTCGCCAGCATGCCCTGCTGCGCGGCGACCAGTGTCTCGATGCGCGCGGCGGCGTGGTTGAATCGCGTTGCCAGGGCGGCGATCTCGTCATGCCCGCGCACCGGCACGCGCGCCGACAGGTCGCCATCGCCGAGCGCGTCGACCCCTTTTCGCAATTGTTCTAGCCGGTGCGTCAGCCGTCGCGCCACCGGATACGAAGCAATCCCGACAGCAACCACGATCAGCAGCAGCCAGCCGACGAATCCCGGTGCGGCGCGGGTCGCGGCATTGTCGCGCCAGCGGGCGAACAGCACCCGGCCGTCGTCGAGTTCGATGCGCACGCTGCCGGGCGCGCTGCGGTAGTCGAGCCGCGCGCGCCCGGCCTCGCGCCCGGCGCTGTCGCTGAGCGCGATTTCGCGCGGGATTTCGCGGTTGCCGACCAGCCGCCAGGCGCCGACGGCCAGCAATGCGGTCAGCAACAGCCCGCCCAGCAGAGCCAGCCAGATGCGCAGGTACAGGCGTTGGTGGAAACGCCGCGGCGCCGCGCTCTTTCTATGCATCCTGGAGCCGTGCAAACACGTAGCCGGCGCCGCGCACGGTGATGATCCGCCGCGGATGTTTCGGGTCGACTTCGATCACCGCACGGATGCGCGCGATGTGCACATCGATCGAACGGTCGAAGGCATCCAAGGGTTCGCCGGTCACCAGGTCCATCAACTGTTCGCGCGACAGGACCCGGCCGGCGCGCTCGCCCAGCGCTGCCAGCAATGCGAATTGATGACTGGTGAGGGCGCAGGCGAGACCATCGAGCCTGGCCTGGCGCGCGTCGCGATCGATTTCCAGCCGGCCAAAGCGCAATGTGGCGCCGGGCGGGCGATGGTCGCCGCCAGGACGGCGCAGTACGGCGCGAATCCGCGCCAGCAGTTCGCGCGCCTCGAACGGCTTGGGCAGGTAGTCATCGGCGCCCAGTTCAAGGCCGACGATGCGATCGGTCGGGTCGCCGCGCGCGGTCAGCATCACCACCGGCAGGTCCGAGGTGCCGCGAATCTGCCGGCACACATCCAGGCCGTTGCCGTCGGGCAGCATGAGGTCGAGAATCACCAGGTCGGCATGATGCGCGGCCAGCCATGCCAGGCCGTCGGCGGCGGTTTCGGCGTGCGCGACATCGAATCCGGCGTGGGTCAGATAGTCGACCACCATCCCGGCCAGGCGGGTGTCGTCTTCGATCATCAGCAGGGTTTGTGGCATCAGGCGATTTGCCTTCCATCGAACAGCAGCAGGTCGTCGGCTTGTTGTCCGGATGCGCTTCAAGCGTCCCGCGATCCCGGCGGCCGGATTTGCCGCTCCGACATTGTCGAGTGATGATCCGCGCCCGAGATTGCCGGCGTGTGAGCCGCGTGTAAAGAAATGTAAAGCCGAACGCCGCATCTACGCGAACGACAGCGTGGCAACGCCGGTCGCCATGAAGAGCGCGGCGGCGACGAAACGCATCGCGCCAAGCGGAAAGCGGGCGGCCAGACCTTGGCCCAGAATCACCGCCGGCACATTGGCAAGCATCATGCCCAGCGTGGTGCCAAGGGTGACGACAACCGGCATGCCGAAGCGCGCGCCCAGGCCGATGGTGGCCAACTGGGTCTTGTCACCCATCTCGGCGATGAAGAAAGCGATCAGGGTGGTCATGAAGATGCCGCCACGACCGGGCGGCCCGGATTCGAGCTTGTCGGGAAACAAGGCCCAGATACCGAATCCGATGAAGCTCAGACCGACCAGCCAGACCGTGATGCCCGGGCTCAGTTGGCGGGCTATCAACACGCCCAGGGTGCCGGCCAGGGCGTGGTTGACCAGGGTCGCGACCAGAATGCCCCAGATGATCGGCATGCGCTCGCGATAGCGCGCGGCGAGCGCGAACGACAGCAACTGGGTCTTGTCGCCGATTTCGGCAACCGCGACCAGGGCGGTCGAGGTTGCGAACGTTGTGACGACCGGTTCCATCGGCGATGCCGGCCGGCTTAGCGCGGCGGCACCGCAATGGCGCCTGGCAGGGCGCGATACTGACAGTCGGGTTTGATGCAGTCGGCGTAAAGAGACAGCGAATGATCGTGCAGTGCAAAACCGCGTTCCGCGGCCACACGATTCTGCCGGCGTTCGATCTCGGCGTCGTAAAACTCCTCGACCCGGCCGCATTGCAGGCACACCAAGTGATCGTGATGCGATCCCTCGTTGAGTTCGAACACCGATTTGCCGGACTCGAAGTGGTGCCGTTGCAACAGGCCGGCCTGCTCGAATTGCGTGAGCACGCGGTAGACCGTGGCCAGGCCGACCTCGATCTTCTCCGACAACAATTGCCGGTACACGTCCTCGGCGCTCATGTGGCGCACGCCGCTGGTTTGAAACAGTTCAAGGATGCGCAGTCGCGGCCCGGTGGCTTTCAAGCCCATGTTGCGCAGCCCGTCCGGGTTTTGCGGCGCGTTGCCGGCAGCCGGCGCTGGCCGGGTTGTTTGACGTGAGAGCGGCATGGGCTTTTATGGTCGAGAGGCGAAAATCAGGCAGCGGCAGCGGCCGGCGGCGGATGTTTCAAGTTACGCGTAAGGGAAACGCTGAATAAGTCGATAGGTTGAGAAAGCCGCTTCTGCAACCAATTGAATTAAGTGGAGCTTCCGTTCGATAGTCCGCATTCCAGGGGCTTATTCAGCGTTTTCCACGGCGGCCGCAGGACGATCGCCGCAGGGGGGCTTTCAAGTATCATACTGGGTTTGTTCTCCCATCGCCAAAGCACGCCTTGAAATTCAGACATTTCACCTTCGGCTTCAAGCGCTGCGCTGCAGGCATCGCGCTGCTGTTGCTTGCCGGTTGCGCCTCGGAATCGACACTGCGCAACTATGTGCCGCAGATCGTCACGCCGTACCGGATGGACATCCAGCAGGGCAATTTCGTCACCGAGGACATGGTGAGCAAGCTGGCGGTCGGCCAGACCCGCGAACAGGTGCGCTTCATCCTTGGCACTCCGCTGCTGGCAGATGTTTTCCACGCCAATCGCTGGGACTATATCTTTCGATTCTCGAAAGGCTGGAAAGAGCCCGAAAAACGCAAGCTGGTGATTTTTTTCGATGCCGCCAACCGGGTCGAGCGTTGGGAAGCAGATGTGCCCCCGCCGTCCGCCGCCGGCGCTGTGCCGCCTGATGCGGCGCCGGCACCGCCAAAACCGCAGGCGCTGCCGGCGGTCCCGGCCGCTGGTGAGGGCGCGTCGGGCCCAGCCGGTTCCAGCCTTCCATCGCGGCCGCCGGTCGCAGCGCTTGATGCGCGATCGGCAATGGCGGTGTCCACGCAGATCCCACAATCCGGTGCTTTCGTCGAGCGCGGGCGCGGGATGCCGGCTTTCGCGCAAGCCGGCGGCGGATGGCTGATTCGCGGCGAATCGTTCGAAAAATAAGGCGATGAACAAGTTGAAAATCGTGGTGGCCGGCGCGGCCGGCCGGATGGGGCGCATGCTGGTCGAGGCCGTGCTTGCAAGTGACGACTGCGAACTGCACGCCGCGCTCGAGTCTGCGGCGTCGCCGGCGATCGGGCGTGATGCGGGCGAGTTCCTTGGTCGTGCCACCGGTGTGCCGGTCGCATCCGGGGCGGATGTCGCCATCAGGGGCGCGGATCTGCTGATCGATTTCACGCGACCGGAGGCGACCCTCTCGCACCTTGAAGCGTGTCGTCGCCATCGCGTCAATGCGGTGATCGGCACCACCGGGCTCGATAGCGCCGGCAAGCAGATGATCGCGTCCGCGGCCGCGGACGTGGCGGTGGTATTCGCGCCCAACATGAGCGTTGGCGTCAACCTGACATTCAAGTTGATCGAGGTTGCGGCGCGTGCGCTGGGCAAGGGCTACGATGTCGAGATCGTCGAGGCGCATCACCGCAACAAGGTCGATGCGCCGTCCGGCACGGCGTTGCGCATGGGTGAGGTTGCCGCGCAAGCCCTGGGTCGCGACCATGATGCGGTCGCGGTATTCGACCGCAAGGGCGTCACCGGCGTGCGGCGCGACGACAGTATCGGTTACGCGGTGGTGCGGGGCGGTGATCTGGTGGGTGACCACACGGTGATGTTCCTCGGTCAGGGCGAGCGGATCGAGATCGCGCACAAGGCCGCCAGCCGTTCGACCTACGCGGACGGCGCGATGCGCGCGTGCCGATTCCTGCGCGACAAGCGTTCCGGCCTGTACGACATGCAGGACGTGTTGGGCATCCGCTAAGGCCGGTCCGGGCCAATCGTCGGTTCGAATCCGTCCCGGCGATTTTCTTTGTGGCGTCCACCTGATTCGCAGTCGCCGGCCCGTCAATGCCGCTTCGACACGCAACGCCGATATTCCGTTGACATGTGGCGCGCCAGAATGTGACTTGAGCCCTGAATGTGGGCACGGCGTTTGCTTTTTGATACAGTGACTGAAAAGCGGACAGCGATGAAAAATATTTTCGATGAAATGCACCTGCCGGACGGAGCCCAGCGCGGGCACTATGCCGCGTACCAACACTGGCTGGCGAGCGTGGCGCCGGCAGAAATCGCGCAAAAGCGGGCGGAAGCCGATTCGGCGTTTCATCGCTACGGCATCACCTTTGCTGTCTATGGCGAAGAAGCGGGCACCGAGCGCCTGATTCCGTTCGATATTGTGCCGCGCATCATTCCGGCGGCTGAATGGCGCGGGCTGGAGGCTGGTCTCAAGCAACGGGTGGCCGCCCTCAATGCGTTCATCCACGATATATATTCAGGCCAACGGATCGTCAAGGCCGGGCTGATACCGGCTGAACAGGTGTTTTGCAATGCGCAGTATCGTCCCGAGATGCAGGATGTGGCGGTGCGAAACAATCTCTATGCGCTGATTGCGGGCATCGATATCGTGCGCGCTGCCCTGCCGGGCAAGGCGTCGGATTCCGCCGAATACTTTGTGCTCGAGGACAACCTTCGGGTGCCGTCCGGAGTGTCGTACATGCTTGAAGACCGGCGCATGATGATGCGCCTGTTTCCCGAGTTGTTCGGGCGTTATGGCGTGGCGCCGGTCGAACATTATCCGGACCTGCTGCTCGATACCCTGCGCCAGGCGGCACCGTCGGGCAGCGATGATCCGACGGTGGTGGTGTTGACGCCCGGTGCGTACAACAGTGCCTATTTCGAGCATGCTTTTCTGGCGCAGCAAATGGGTGTCGAGCTGGTCGAAGGCAAGGATATGTTCGTGCATGACGAGACGCTCTTCATGCGGACCACCCAGGGGCCGAAGCGGGTTGACGTGGTGTACCGTCGCATCGACGACGATTTTCTCGATCCGCTGGCGTTCCGCCGCGACTCCGCCTTGGGCGTCGCCGGCCTGCTTTCGGTCTACCGGGCTGGCCGGGTGTCGCTCGCCAACGCGATCGGTACCGGAGTGGCGGACGACAAATCGATCTATCCGTATGTGCCCGAGATGATCCGTTTTTACCTGTCCGAGGAACCGGTCATCGCCAATGTTCCGACCTATCAGTGCCGCAAGCCTGACGAGCTTTCCTATGTGCTGGCCAACATGGCTGACCTGGTGGTCAAGGAAACCCACGGCGCCGGCGGCTACGGCATGCTGGTGGGCCCTGCGTCAACCGCGGCCGAAATCGACGATTTCCGCGCCCGCGTGAAGGCCGCGCCCGACAAATACATCGGTCAGCCGACGCTGGCGCTGTCGGCTTGCCCGACCTTCGTCGAGGCCGGGATCGCGCCGCGCCATATCGACCTGCGGCCGTTCGTGCTGTCCGGCAAGGAGGTGCGGATGGCGCCGGGCGGCCTGACCCGCGTCGCGCTCAAGGCGGGTTCGCTGGTGGTCAATTCGTCGCAGGGCGGCGGCACCAAGGACACCTGGGTTCTGGAGAATTGAACATGCTGTCCAGAACCGCGGATCACCTCTACTGGATGGCGCGCTACACCGAGCGCGCCGAAAACATCGCGCGTCTGCTCGATGTCACCTATCGAATGTCCCTGCAGATGCACGGCACGTCGGGCGGCTACTGGGGTGCCGCATTGGGCATCACCGGGCTCGAGGTCGGCTACAAGGCCAAATACGGCGACGAGATTTCTGCGGCCAACGTGCTGCGCTTCATGGGCGTGGACTTCGACAACCCGTCTTCGCTGTTGTCGAGCCTGCGCTCGGCGCGCGAGAATTGCCATGCGGTGCGTGGCACCGTAACTTCCGAGGTATGGGAAACCATCAACACCACCTGGCTCGAGGCGCGCGATTCGGCCTCGCAGCTGACCCGCGGCACGGTGCAGGGCAGCGAACTGACCAAGTATTTCGAATGGGTCAAGTTTCGCTCCCACCTCTCGCGCGGCGTCACGGTCGGCACCATGCTGCAGGATGTCGCTTTCCACTTCATCCGTCTCGGCACCTTCCTGGAGCGGGCGGACAATACCGCGCGAATCCTCGACGTCAAGTACGATGAACTGGCGCCCGTGGAGTCGAACGCCAACGAATACTATGAATGGGGCGCCTTGCTGCGCTCGGTTTCAGCGTTCGAAATCTATCGCAAGGTGTATCGCGACGTGATCACTCCGAACCGGGTGGCGGAGTTGCTGATACTTCGCGAAGACATGCCGCGGTCGCTGCATGCCTGCCTGAAAGAGGTCCACCAGATCCTCGGCATGGTGGCCAACGCCCGTTCGGTCGAGACCCAGCGCCTGGCCGGGCTGGCCTATTCGCGGCTGCGCTACGCCCGCATCGAAGACATCCTCGACGTCGGCCTGCATGGCTACCTGACTGAATTTCTCGACAGCATCGCGGCGCTGGGCAACGGCATCGCGCAGGATTTCCTTGTACCGATGGGCTGACCAGGCGCCAAACCACCATGCTGCTAGCTATCCGGCACGAAACCGATTATCGCTACTCGACCAGCGCCAACTACAGCATCCAGTACGCCCGCCTGATGCCGCGCAGCGACGCCGGCCAGAGAATTCTTGCATGGCGCGTCGAGTCGCCCGGGCGGCGCTGGCGGCAGTCGGATTGCTACGGCAATGTGGTCGACGTGATCTCGGTGGTCGAACCGCATGACGGCATCCGCATCGTCGCCCATGGCCAGGTCGAGACTGCTGACGAGCGCGGCCAGCTGATCCCGAGTGATTCGGCAGTACCGCCGCTGGCGTTCGCGTTGCCCACTGCGGTGACGACGGCGGATGGCGCGATCGGCGATCTGGCTGCGGATGCATTCGCCGGGCGCGCGCCGGGAACAATCGGGCGGGCAGAATTCGAAAGCCTGATGGCGGCGGTCGGTCGCCGCATCGCATATGCGCCCGGCAAGACCGGCGTCCATGCCACCGCGGTCGAGGCACTGACATTGGGTGCCGGTGTATGCCAGGACATGACGCATGTGTTCCTGGCCGCGTGCCGGGTGCGCGGCGTGCCGGCGCGTTATGTCAGCGGCTATGCGCTGGATGGCCGCAGCACCGTGGCCTCGCACGCCTGGGCCGAGGCCTGGGTCGCCGCAGCGCATCGCGGTGCCGGGGCCTGGATAGGTTGTGATGTCGCCAATGGGCGGGTCAGCGGTCCGGAGCTGTGCCGCTTGGCGATCGGGCGCGACTATCTGGATGCCGGTCCGATTCGCGGCTCGCGAATGGGCGGTGCGGAAGAGGGCATGACCGTGCGTGTCGCGGTGTCCGGTCGCGACTGAACTTCCCCCGGCCCGGTCTCTGGCGCCGGCACTGCCGGTGGCTTTCTGGCATTTCCAGCCGGTCATCCGGCGGCGCTGGCCAAGGCTGCGGCATGCGCCCGACGCCAACGCGGATGGCATGGTCCGGCGCCGACAGAACGGGCGCGGCTACAATGCCGGTCCGGCTTTGGGCTACTTTTCCAGCAAAGGCATCAAATGACTTATTGCGTCGCGATTCGCCTCGATGCAGGACTGGTTTTCCTGTCCGACTCGCGCACCAATGCAGGTGTCGACCAGATCAGCACCTTTCGCAAGATGCACATTTACGAAGTCCCGGGCGAGCGCGTCATGGTGCTGTTGACCGCCGGCAATCTGGCGGTCAGCCAGGCGGTTGCCAGCGGATTGAAGGCGCAAATGGGGATTCCCGGCGAAAAGAGTCTGGCGTCATGCCCGAACATGTTTTCGGCGGCCAAGCTGGTGGGCGATGCGGTACGCAAGGTGTATGCGCGCGACGCCGCCTCGCTCAAGGAATTCGGCATCGAGTTCAACGTCAGCGTCATCTTCGGCGGCCAGGTGGGCCGCGAAGAGCCGCGGCTGTTCAACATGTATTCGCCGGGCAACTTCATCGAGGCAACTGCCGAGACGCCGTATTTCCAGATCGGTGAATCGAAGTACGGCAAGCCGATTCTCGACCGCGTGATCGGCGGCGGCCTGAGCCTTGAAGAGGTGGCGAAATGCGCGCTGATTTCAATGGATTCGACCATCAAGTCGAATCTTTCGGTCGGCCTGCCGCTCGACCTGATGTGCTACGAGCGGGATACCCTGATGGTGACCAAGCACAAGCTGATTGACAGTCGTGACGAATACTTCTCGTCGATTCGCGGTCGCTGGGCGGAACAGCTCAAGAAGGTGTTCAACGAATTGCCGGAACCAGGGTATTGGTCCTGACGGGTGCGTCGTTGCCGGCGCGACGCCGTCTATTGGCGCAAGGCCTCAATCAGATCGGTCTCGATGGCCAGCACCGATTTCGGGCTTGACAGCGAGCCGCCATCGATCAGGAAGACGTCTTCGGCACGTTCGCCCAGGGTGGTGACCTTGGCGGTCAGCAGGTTCACACCATGGCGCGACAGGATCATGGCGATGCGATACAGCAGGCCGGGGCGGTCGCCGGCGGTCACCGACAGGATGTAGCGCTGGCCTTTTTCATCCGGCCGGATGTTGACCGCAGGCTCGATCGCGAAGTGCCGTGCCTGGCGCGAGATGCGCCCGGTGATCGGCTCCTTCAGCGGTCCGGCGGCGGCCAGTGCGAGCTGCAAGTCGCGTTCGACCAGTTCCGGCTGGCCATGGGCCGCCGCATAGTTGCCGCCGGCATCGAGGGCCAGGAAGCTATCGAGCGCGTAGCCATTCTTCGTGGTGTGGATCTTGGCGTCGAGAATGTTGAGGCTCAGGCGATCGAAAAAGCCGCACATGCGGGCGAACAGGTCAGGCTGGTCCTTGATGTAGACCATCACCTCCAGCCCTTCGCCGATCGGCGAAAAACGTGCCTTGACCACCGGCACGGAGGCGTTCATGCGCGCTACCAGGGCACGGGTCTGCCAGGCGATTTCCTTGGCGTCGTGGCGCAGGAAATACGCCATGTCGAGTTGCGCCCAGAGCGCCTGATGCGCATTCTCGGAAAAGCCGTAGAGGGCTAGGATGCGCAGGGCTTCGGTCTGCTTTTCCTGCAGGTCGGCGTCGAAATTGAAGGTGCCGCCGCTTTTCTGATTGCCCAGCATTCTTCGCGTTGCTCGAAACAGGTCTTCGAGCAGTTTCCCTTTCCAGGCGTTCCAGACCTTCGGGCTGGTGCCGCGAATATCGGCGATGGTCAGCAAGTACAGCGCGATCAGGCGGCGTTCGTCGCGCACGATGCCGGCGAAGCGCAGGATGGTGTCGGGGTCGCTCAAATCCTGCTTTTGCGCCACCGCCGACATCGTCAGGTGATGCTCGACCAGGAACACCACCAGTTCGGTGTCCTCGCGCGAAATGCCGTGCTGGCGGCAGAACGTGCGCGCGTCGGCACGCCCGAGGAGCGAGTGGTCGCCGCCGCGGCCCTTGGCGATGTCGTGAAACAGGGCGGCGACATACAGCAGCCAGTGGCGCTCGAAACTGGCGACCAGGCGCGAGCACAAGGGATATTCGTGTGCGAACTCGAGCATGGTGAAGCGGCGCACGTTGCGCACCACCATCAGGATGTGCTGGTCCACCGTATATACATGGAACAGGTCATGCTGCATCTGGCCGATGATGCGCTTGAACGGTGGCAGGTAGCGCCCGAGAATTCCCCATTGATTCATGCGGCGCAGTTCGTGCACCAGGCCGCGCGGGCTTTGCAGCAGAGCCATGAACATCGCGCGGTTGGCCGGGGCGCGCCGGAATGCCCCGTCCATCCGGTTGCGCGAGCGCCACAGGGCACGCAGGGTTGGCGCGGTCATGCCCTTGAGATCCGCACGCTGCTGCAGCAGGTGAAAGCATTCGAGCAGGGCGCCGGAATCGGTTTCAAAAACCGTCGGGTCGCTGGCGGCCAGCATGTCGCGTTCGACGTGGAAGCGCTCGTTGATCGGGTGGGCCTCGAAAGCCGCCCCTGGAAACAGCTGACTGGCGATATTCTGCAGCAGGATCGTGTTCAGCTGGATGATCCAGCGACAGTTGATGTAGTAGCGCTGCATCAGGGTTTCGCTGGCCCGTCGCGAGCCGTTGGCCTGGTGCCCGAACGCATGCGCCAACTGGGTCTGGTGATCGAACAGCAAGCGGTCTTCGCGACGGCCGGCGATCAGGTGCAGGCGGACCCGGATCGCCTGCAACAGCGCTTCGCGCTTGCCGAGCATCGCTGCTTCGGTACGGGTGATCATGCCGCGTGCCGCGAGCGTGCGCCAGTTGGTGCCGACTTCGGCCGCGCGCGCGATCCACAGGATGACCTGCAGGTCGCGCAAGCCACCCGGACTCTCCTTGCAGTTCGGTTCCAGGCTGTAAGGCGTGTCCTGGTACTTGGTGTGGCGCTGCTCGAGTTCGAGCTTCTTGGCGGTGTAGAAGTCGCGCGGGTTCAGGCGCAGGCGGGTGCCGGCCTCGAGGTCGTGGAACAGCGGCAAGTCGCCGGCCAGATGCCGCGCCTCCAGAAGCGTGGTCTGGACGGTGATGTCGGCCGCCGCGAGGGTGAAACATTCCTCGAGCGTGCGGATACTGTGCCCAACCTCGATCCCGATGTCCCAAAACAGGCCGATCAGCGCTTCGAGGCGGCTCTTGGTCTCGGCCGAGGGGTTGGCCGGCAACAGCAGCAGCACATCGACGTCGGAATAGGGATAGAGTTCGCCGCGGCCGTAACCGCCAACCGCCACCAGGGCGGCGCGATCACTGATGCCGAGATCCTTCCAGAGGGAAACCAGAACGCGATCCACCAGCCTGCAGTGGGCTTGCAGCAGCTTGCGCGCGGTCCCGCCGGCGTTGAAGGCCGCGAACAAGGCGCGCCGGCCGGTCACCAACTCGTGCCGATGGCGGGTGGCGAGCGTGGTCTGGGCGACGGCCGACACGATGGCCGGGCTCAGGCGGGCAGCGATGGCGCGAGCGCCGCGACCGATGCCGGCATCGCCGGCATGCCGGGCGAGACCGTCAGGACTTCGAAGCCGGTCGCGGTGACCAGCACCGTATGTTCCCACTGTGCCGACAGGCTGTGGTCCTTGGTCACGATGGTCCAGCCGTCGGCCAACTCGCGGATTTCGCGCCGGCCGGCATTGATCATCGGCTCGATGGTGAAAATCATCCCTTCCTGGAGCTCGACTAAGGTGCCGGGCTTGCCGTAGTGCAGCACCTGCGGCTCTTCGTGGAACTTGGTGCCGATTCCATGGCCGCAGAATTCACGCACGATCGAGAAGCCGTGCTTTTCTGCGTGCGACTGGATCACATGGCCGATATCACCCAGGTGCGCGCCGGGGCGCACCTGCAGGATGCCGGCCCACATGCATTCAAACGTGACTTCACACAGGCGGCGTGCGGCGATCGACGGTTCGCCGACGTAAAACATGCGACTGGTGTCGCCGTGATACCCGTCCTTGATGGTGGTGATGTCGAGGTTGACCACGTCGCCCTTCTTGAGCACCTTGTCGCCCGGGATGCCGTGGCATACCTGATTGTTGACCGATGTGCAGATCGACTTCGGGTACGGTCGGTAGCCCGGCGGGCAGTAACCAAGCGGTGCCGGAATGGTGCCCTGCACCCCGATCATGTAGTCGTGGCACAGCCGGTCGAGCTCGCCGGTACTGATGCCGGGCCGCACATGCGGTTCAATGAAGTCCAGCACTTCGGCGGCAAGCCTGCCGGCGATGCGCATTTTTTGAATGTCCAGCGGGGTTTTGAGCTCGATGCCCATGGTTGCCTGCAATCCTGTGTTTGGCCGGGCATTCGCGCGCGGTGGGTGAGCCAAGCTTTGAACAAATGGCCCGAACCAGCTATAATATCGGGCTGCCCGGTGTTTTTCAAAGAAATTTCGCCGACCGGACCAGTTGGATCGTATTGTGACCGGTTCGCCTGCAGTCGGGTCATTCGCATGCCGCATGCAATCGCGTCGTGCATGCGACCCCCGAACTGCTCTTCCGGCTGTTTTTCGAGGCCCGGGCAAATTCGCACTTCCGCCAGAATTTTGGGGTGGCGTGCCGCTCGCGCGCAAGGGGCGCAAGCGGCGGCTGCCGGCGGGAGGAGGCCAACCCTGAAATCGGAGTAAAAAATCAATGTCGACCACCATGCGCGAGATGCTCGAAGCGGGCGTCCATTTCGGACACCAGACACGCTTCTGGAATCCCAAGATGGCACCTTACATCTTCGGTCATCGCAACAAGATCCATATTGTCAATCTCGAAAAAACGCTCGAGCTGTACAACGACGCGATGAAATTCCTGCGTCAGCTGGCCGCCAACAAGGGCACCATCATGATGGTCGGCACCAAGCGTCAGGCACGCGAAATCGTCGCCGAGGAAGCGCAGCGCGCCGGCATGCCGTACGTGGACGCGCGCTGGCTTGGCGGGATGCTGACCAACTTCAAGACTGTCAAGGCATCGACCAAGCGCCTGAAGGAGATGGAAGCCACCGTCGAGGCGGGCGAAGTCGAGAAGATGTCGAAGAAGGAGGCCCTGCTGTTCAGTCGTGAAATGGTCAAGCTGCAGAAATCGATCGGCGGCATCAAGAACCTGACCGGGCTGCCAGATGCGATTTTCGTCATTGACGTGGGCTATCACAAGATCGCCATCACCGAAGCGGCGAAGCTGGGCATCCCGATCGTTGCAATCGTCGATACCAACCATTCGCCGGACGGTGTTGCCTATGTGATCCCGGGCAATGACGATTCCTCGCGCGCCATCCGCCTGTATGCGCGCGGCGTCGCCGATGCCGTGCTTGAAGGTCGCGCCCATTCGATCAACGAGATCGTCAAGGCCGGCGAAGACGAGTATGTCGAGGTCGAGGCGTCCTGAACTTCCGGACGCCGGACCGGGGTTTTCAGGAACAGGGGGCTCGAAAGCCTTTTCTTCCTGAAACGCCGGCAAGCTTTGCCACAGCAAGCGATGCACTGGCCGTGACCGGCCGGGCGTCGGGTTGAAAACCGCAGTTAATTCAGAAATCGCAGGGTTCAAGGAAATGGCCACAATCACCGCAGGTATGGTTGCAGAACTGCGCGCAAAGACCGATGCGCCGATGATGGAATGCAAGAAGGCCCTGACCGAGGCCGAAGGCAATCTCGACAAGGCAGAGGAGATTCTCCGGGTCAGGCTGGGCAACAAGGCAAGCAAGGCGGCTTCCCGCGTTGCCGCCGAGGGCGTGGTGGCGGTCAACGTATCGGCCGACGGCAAGCTCGGTGCAATCGTCGAAATCAATTCCGAGACCGATTTCGTGGCCAAGAACGACGATTTCATCGCGTTTTCGAAAAATCTGGTCGCATTGACAGCCAGTGCCAATCCCGCCAGCGTCGAAGCCCTTGGTGCGACAGCGCTCGACGGTGCCACCGTCGAGGAAGTGCGGCGCGCGCTGGTTGGCAAGATCGGCGAGAACATGTCGATCCGCCGTTTCGCGCGTTTCGAGGCCGCCGGCAAGCTCTCCAGCTATATCCACGGCGGTTCGAAAATCGGCGTGTTGATCGATGTTTCGGGTGGCGACGAGCAACTCGCGCGTGACCTGGCGATGCACATCGCTGCCTCGAAACCGAAGTCCCTTGACGCCTCGGGCGTGCCGGCGGAATTGCTGGAAACCGAACGCCGCATTGCCATCGAGAAGGCGCGCGAGGACAACAAGCCTGAAGCAATGCTCGAAAAGATCGCCGAGGGAACGGTTCAGAAGTATCTCAAGACCGTCACGCTGCTGGGGCAGGTGTTTGTCAAGGCGGAAGATGGCAAGCAGACCATCGAGCAATTGCTCAAGGCGCGCGGCGCGACGGTGCATCGTTTCGCACTCTATATCGTTGGCGAAGGAATCGAGAAGAAAACCACCGACTTCGCCGCTGAAGTAGCCGAGCAGATGGCTGCGGCAAAGAAGTGACGGTGGCAGTGGGCACCATCACGACATAGACAAGCGACAACCAAGCGAAGCGGAAATTCCGTGGCGCGCGCCGCCACAGCCGAAGCCGCGGAGCCCGCCAAGACCCTAAGCCAGTTCCCCGATCGATACTGCGACCATGCCCGATACCCCGAAGTACAAGCGATTTCTGCTCAAGCTCTCCGGCGAAGCGCTGATGGGGGAAGACAGCTACGGCATCAATCGGACGACCATCGAACGCATCGTTGGCGAAATCGCCTCGGTGGCGCGGATGAATGTCGAGATGAGCATTGTCATCGGCGGCGGCAATATTTTTCGCGGTGTCGCCCCCGGCGCCCAGGGCATGGACCGGGCGACCGCCGACTACATGGGGATGCTCGCGACGATCATGAATGCGCTGGCGTTGCAGGATGCCATGAAGCAGCAGGACATCGTCGCGCGGGTCCAATCGGCGCTCTCGGTTGAACAGGTGGTCGAGCCCTACATTCGCAACAAGGCGCTGCGTTACCTCGAGGAAGGCAAGGTGGTGATTTTCGCCGCCGGGACCGGCAACCCGTTTTTCACCACCGATACCGCCGCCGCTCTGCGCGCTTCGGAGATGGGGGCTGAAATCGTGCTCAAGGGCACCAAGGTCGATGGCGTCTACACCGATGACCCGAACAAGGTCCCGACCGCGCGCAAGTACGACACCATCACCTTCGATGAAGCGATCATCAAGCATCTGAAGGTGATGGATGCCACCGCTTTCGCCTTGTGTCGCGACCAAAAACTGCCGATCAACGTGTTTTCGATTTTCTCGCCGGGCGCCCTGAAGCGCATCGTGATGGGCGAAAACGAAGGTACACTAGTTCACGTCTGACCCCTACTGCCAGAGGCGACTGATGACCATTGCCGACATCCGCAAGACCACCGAGCAGAAGATGCAGAAGTCGATCGAGGCGTTCAAGAACGACTTGGCCAAGGTGCGTACCGGCCGCGCCCATGCCGGAATCCTCGACCACATCCAGGTCGATTACTACGGTACCGCGATGGCGATCGGGCAAACCGCCAACATCAATCTGATCGATGCCCGTACGATCGGCGTTCAGCCTTGGGAAAAGAAGATGGTGTCAGTGATCGAGAAGGCGATTCGCGAGTCCGATCTCGGTCTCAACCCGTCGACCACCGGCGACATCATCCGTGTGCCGATGCCAGCGCTCACCGAGCAACGTCGAAAGGACCTGGTCAAGCTGGTCAAGGGCGAAGGCGAGGATGCGCGGATCGCCATCCGCAACCTGCGGCGTGAAGCCAATGAGCAGTTGAAGAAGCTATTGAAGGAAAAGGCGGTTTCGGAAGATGACGAGCGGCGTGCGCAGGACGAGGTGCAGAAGCTTACCGATCGCTCCACCGGCGAGATCGACAAGCTTCTGGTCACCAAGGAAGCCGAAATCATGGCGGTTTGACCGCTGCCTTGCTGCATTTCCCAACCTCGCGGAGCCGATGCCGATGAGTTCGACCCAGACCATTCCCGCGGTTTCGGCAGTGCCACGTCACGTCGCGATCATCATGGACGGCAATGGGCGCTGGGCCACGCGGCGCTTCCTGCCGCGCGTGGCCGGCCACCAACGCGGCGTCGAAGCGGTGCGCGAGGCGGTGCGGGCCAGCGTCGAACGCGGCATTGAATACCTGACGCTGTTCGCGTTCTCCTCCGAAAACTGGCGTCGCCCGGAGGAAGAGGTATCAATCCTCATGCAGCTTTTCAGGCTGTTGCTCGAGCAGGAGATAGCCAAGCTGCACGTCAGCGGCGTACGGCTCAAAGTGGTCGGCGACCTGTCGCGCTTCGATGCCGGTCTGCGTGACCTGATCCAGCGCGCCGAGTCGAAGACCGCGGCCAACAGCAAGCTCACGCTGACCATTTGCGCCAACTACGGTGGCCGCTGGGACATCATGCAGGCGATGCGGGGCATGATGGCCGCCCGGCCCGAGCTCGCGACCGGTTTTTCCGAGAGCGATCTCGACCCGTTCCTGGCCATGTCCTACGCGCCGGAGCCCGATTTGTTCATCCGTACCGGTGGCGAGATGCGGATCAGCAATTTCCTGATCTGGCAGCTTGCATACTCCGAACTGTATTTCACCGATACCTTCTGGCCGGATTTCGACGCCCGCACCCTGGATGACGCCATCGCCTCCTATCGCCGGCGCGAGCGGCGTTTCGGGCAGACCAGTGAGCAGGTGCGCGAAGCGCGGCATCGTGTTTATGGCCCGGGTGAACCGGCGGAGCTGCGTGTGTCGCGCGCCGATGCTTAAGGCACGGGTCATCACGGCACTGATCCTGCTGGCACTGGTGGTACCCGCACTGCTGTTTTTGCCGATCAACGGTTGGGCGTTGTTCGTTTTGCTGTTTGTGGCGGCAGCGGCCTGGGAGTGGGCGCGCCTGTGCGGCCTGGCAAACGGCGCGGCGCTCGGTTATGGCGCACTGACCGCCATGGCCGGCGTGACGCTGCTGTTCGGCGTGGACGCCCGGACTTCCGTTTCTGCGACGCCGGTGATCTATCTGGCGTCGGTACTGGCCTGGGGCGGCGTCGCCGCGTACTGGGCCTTGCGCGGTCCCGCCGCGCCGCACGGCATGTTGCTGGTCGTGTTCGGCTGGCTGGTCCTGATTCCATGCTGGTGGGCAGTTGTGCAGGCTCGTGCAGCAGGTGCCCTGTTCATGTTTCTGCTCATGGGCCTGATCTGGGTCGCCGACATCGCAGCCTATTTTGCAGGCAGGCGGTTTGGCAAACACAAGCTGGCGCCGGCGGTGAGCCCGGGCAAGACCTGGGAAGGTGTCGGCGGCGCGTTGGCCGGTGCGGCATTGCTGGCGATTCTGTGCGCGCTTGGCACCAGCGCCAGCGGTGGCGCGTATGACTCCTGGTTTGCCTGGTTGTTTGCCTATGGCGGGCGCGCCGGCCCGGCCGGCATGCTGGCAGCGCTGCTGATGGTCTGGGTAGTCGTCGGCTTGAGCATTGTCGGCGATTTGTTCGAATCGCTGCTCAAGCGGCGTGCCGGCGTCAAGGACAGCAGCGGTTTGCTGCCCGGGCACGGCGGTGTGCTCGACCGCATCGATTCACTGATTCCAACCATGCCTCTGGCGATGCTGATCATGGCCATCGTCAGGGCGGACTGAGTCGGCCGTGCGTCATCTGACACTGTTAGGCTCGACCGGATCGATCGGCGAAAGCACTCTCGATGTGGTGGCACGGCATCCGGACCGCTTCGGTGTTTTCGCGCTGGTGGCGCGCAGGAGCATCGATCAGGTTTTTGCACAATGCGTGACGCACCGTCCGCGATACGCTGTGCTTACCGACACGCAGGCTGCAGCGACGTTGCGTGAACGAATCCGTGCCGCCGGGCTTGGTACCGAGGTGTTGGCCGGTGACGCCGCGGCAGTCGAGGTGGCGCAGGCAAGCGAAGCGGACACCGTGGTGGCTGCGATCGTTGGCGCCGCGGGGCTGGGCGCGGCGCTTGGCGCGGCCCGCGCCGGCAAGCGCATCCTGCTGGCAAACAAGGAGGCGCTGGTGATGGCCGGGCCGGTGTTTCTGGAGGCGGTCAGGCAGGGCGGCGCCACGATTCTGCCGGTCGACAGCGAACACAATGCGATCTTCCAGTCACTGCCGCCAGGGTTTTCACGGGGCATCTCCGGGCACGGTGTGCGGCGCATCCTGCTCACCGCCTCCGGCGGGCCATTTCGCACCATGGCCGCCGAACTGCTGGTCGATGTGACGCCGGGCCAGGCCTGTGCTCATCCGAACTGGGTGATGGGGCGCAAGATTTCGGTCGATTCAGCGACCATGATGAACAAGGGCCTCGAGGTGATCGAGGCGCATTGGTTGTTCGGCGCCACCGGCGATCAGATCGAAGTGGTGATCCATCCGCAGAGCGTGATCCATTCGATGGTGGAGTACGCCGACGGTTCGGTGCTGGCACAACTGGGCAATCCCGACATGCGCACGCCGATCGCGCAGACCCTTGCGTATCCTGACCGAATCGATGCCGGCGTCGCGCCTTTTGACATATTCAAGCTCGCGCAATTCACCTTCGAGAAGCCTGACCTGGCACGTTTCCCGTGTCTTGGTCTGGCCTATGAAGCGCTGGCCGCCGGTGGTACCGCGCCGGCCACGCTCAACGCGGCCAACGAAGTCGCGGTCGAGGCCTTTCTTGCCGGACGCCTTGGTTTCACACGGATAGCCGCATTGGTGGCCGGCGTCATGGAATCGGTGCCGGCGCGCCCGCTCGCAAGCCTCGAAGATGTGCTGGCGGCCGACAGTGAAGCGCGTGCCCGTGCCGGGGAGTGGCTGCGAACGTGACCTTTCTATCGACCATTGTGGCCTTCCTGATCGCACTTGGCGTACTGATCGCGTTTCATGAATACGGGCACTACCTTGCGGCACGCCTGTGCGGCGTGAAAGTCCTGCGCTTCTGTCTTGGCTTCGGACGGCCGGTGCTGATGCGGCGCTTCGGGCGCGATGGCACCGAGTGGGCGCTGGCGGCGTTCCCGCTGGGCGGCTATGTCAAGCTTCTGGGCCACGATCCTGACGACGTAGTGCCGCCTGCCGACGCCCATCGTTCGTTCAACGCGCAATCGGTGGGCAAGCGGATTGCCATCATCGCCGCCGGGCCGATTGCCAATTTCCTGCTCGCGATCACCGTGTACTGGGGGCTCAATCTGCACGGTGTCGAAGAGCCGCCGGCGCAGGTCGCGGCGCCGCTTGCCGGCTCGCTGGCGGCGCGTGCCGGGCTGGCGGCGGGCGATCTTGTCGAGCGGATTGACGATGCCGAAGTCGCCTCCTGGAACGACCTGCACTGGCGGCTCCTGCGTCTGGCCGAGGGACGCGCGCGCGTGCGGCTGCAGGTACGCAACGTCAAGGGCGGGATCGACTTCCCGGTGCTTGACATGTCAGGCATGGACCGGCTCGAGCTTGAAGGCGATTTCATGCGCAGTCTTGGTCTTGCGCTGTTCAGGCCGCAGCCGCGGATTGTTGAAGTTGAGCCTTCGTCGCCGGCCGCGAACGCCGGGCTGCGTCCGCAAGACGTGCTCCTCACGGTGGACGGCAAGGTGCTCGCCTCCGCAGGCGATTTTGTGGCCTTGATGCGGGCCAGTGCCGGCCGCGAGCGCGTGCTTGAAGTACAAAGCGCGGGCCAGCGCCGCGAAGTCAGGGTGACCCCGGCGTCGATCGCCGGGGCCGACGGGCCGAGCGGGCGCATCGGCGCGCGCGTCGGCGAGTCGCTGACGCCGGTGACGGTGCGCTACGGGATGATCGACGGATTTTCCAGGAGTGTCGCGCAAACCTACGACATGTCGATGTTCAGCCTGCGCATGCTGGGCAAGATGGTCGTGGGCGAGGTGTCATGGCGCAACCTGTCGGGCCCGGTCACCATTGCCGACTATGCGGGCAAGACAGCGCGCCTGGGCCTGACTTACTACCTCAACTTCATCGCCCTGGTCAGCATCAGTCTCGGGGTGCTCAATCTGCTGCCTATTCCGATGCTTGATGGCGGCCATCTGTTGTATTATCTGGCGGAAATTTTGCGCGGCAAACCGGTCTCCGACAAGGTGATGGAAATCGGTACGCGTCTCGGAATCGCGATTGTGATGACGACGATGCTGCTGGCTCTTTACAACGACATCAACCGGCTCCTGGCCGGCTAAACCACAAGCGTGCATTCAATGCGCCTTCAGCGCCGATTCCGGGCATTCGCCTTTCTCATTGCTATTTGCCTGATCTTTGGTGCGCGCATGGCCAGTGCCTTCGATCCATTCGTGATCAAGGATATCCGCGTCGAAGGCATCCAGCGCACCGAAGCCGGGACCGTGTTCAGCTATCTTCCGGTCAAGGTCGGCGACCGCATGACCAACGAGCGCGCCGCCGAAGCGATCAAGGCCCTGTTTGCGACCGGCTTCTTCAAGGACGTGCGGATCGAGGTCGAAGGCGACATCCTGATCGTGGCGATCGAGGAGCGGCCGGCGATTGCGCAGATCGACTACACCGGCCTGAAGGCGTTCGACAAGGAGGCGGTACGCAAGGCGGTGCGCGAATCCGGTCTGGCCGAGGGCCGCATTTTCGATCGCTCGGTGCTCGACCGCGCAGAGCAGGAACTGAAGCGCCAGTATCTTTCAAAGGGTCTGTACGGGATGACGGTGAAGACTACCGTCACACCGCTCGACCGCAATCGCGTCGGCATCAATTTCGCGGTTGAAGAGGGCGATATCGCGAAAATCCGCAAGATCAACATCGTCGGCGCGAATGCGTTCAGGGAGAGCACGCTGCTCGATGAAATCGAGTTGTCGGATGGCGGCTGGTTCGCCTGGTTCAGCAAGGAAGACCAGTACTCGAAACAGAAACTGACGGCCGACCTGGAGACCCTGCGTTCGTTCTACCTCAATCGCGGGTACCTTGAATTCGCGGTCGAATCGACCCAGGTCTCGATTTCCACCGACAAGAAGGACATCTACATCACCATTGCGATCAACGAAGGCCGGAAGTTCACCGTCTCCGAGGTGCGCCTGGCGGGCGACATGGTGGTCGGTGAAGCGGCTTTGCGTCCCTTGATCGAGTTGAAGCCCGGCGATGTGTTCAATGGCGAGCGGCTGACGTCCTCGACCAAGAAAATCCAGGATCGCCTGAGCAATGAAGGCTATGCGTTCGCCAACGCCAATGCGACACCGGAAGTCGATCGCGACAAGCAGACCGTCGCATTCACCATCTACATCGACCCGGGTCGCCGCGTCTATGTGCGCAGAATCAATGTTTCCGGCAACACCCGCACGCGCGACGAAGTCGTGCGTCGCGAGATGCGCCAGCTTGAGGGGTCGTATTACGACGGCGAAAAAATAAATGATTCGAAGAAACGCATCGACCGGCTGGCGTTCTTCAAGGATACGCAGATCGAAACGCCGGCCGTCGGTGGTTCGCCCGACCAGGTCGATGTCAATGTAAAGGTTGAGGAAAAGCCGACCGGGCAACTGCTGCTCGGCGCCGGTTTTTCAAGTGCCGACAAACTGATCCTCTCAACCTCGATCGCACAGGCCAACATCTTCGGCAGCGGCAACTACGTCGCGGCCTCGATCAGCACCGGTCGTACCAACAAGGTGTATTCGCTGTCGCACAACAATCCCTACTTCACTGTCGACGGCGTCAGCCGCGGCTTCGATCTTTATCACCGTGACTTCAACGCCGCCAACGTCAATCTCGGCGACTACCAGACCCGCAGCACCGGCGCCGGCGTCCGGTTCGGATACCCGTTCACCTCGATCGACACTCTGGTGTTCGGCCTGGCGGCCGATTTCACGCACTACAGTCTTGGCGCCCTGGCGCCGAGTCGCCTGCAAAGTTATGTCGATACCTACGGCGCCAATGTGACAACGCTGCCCGGAACCGTCAGCTGGTTCCGCGACACCCGTGACAACGCCCTCTACACCCGCAGCGGCCGCCTGCAAAATGGCGGCGCCGAACTCGGTCTGCCGGGGGGCAACGTGCAGTACTGGCGCCTGAACTACATCGACCGCTGGTATTACCCGATCAGCAAGTCCTACACCCTTTACCTGCGCGGTGATGTCGGTGTGGCGCGCGGCATCAACAAGCCATTGCCTTTCAACAAGCGCTATTACGGTGGCGGCATCGGCTCGGTGCGCGGGTACGACACCAATTCCCTGGGCCCGCGCGATACCGATGACAGTGTTCTCGGTGGCGAGCGCAGGGTCACTGCGACGGCCGAGCTGCTGTTTCCGTTCCCCGGCCTGTCCAAGGATCGCTCGGTGCGGCTGGCGGCGTTTTTCGACACCGGCAAGGTTTACGGATCGGGACCAACGTCAGGCGGTGGTTATCGCAATTCGCTGGGTATCGGCCTTGACTGGCAATCGCCGTTCGGGCCCCTGCGCATCAGCTACGCCAAGCCGTTGAACATTCAGACCGGCGACCGGATCCAGCGCCTGCAGTTCACCGCCGGCACCACCTTCTAGCGAAGCTTCGCTGCGCGTGGCAAAATAGAGCATTTTGAGCGGTGGGAGTATGGTTTTGAATCGAAAAGCTAGGTTGTGGGTGGTAGCGGCGGTATTGGCGTTGGGCGCCGGCGGGTCTTTCGCCCAGAGCAAGATCGGGTTCGTCAACACCGAGCGCATTTTCCGCGAGTCGGACGCCGCCAAGCGCGCCGAGAAGAAGCTCGAGGGCGAGTTTTCCAAGCGTGAGCGTGAATTGAGCGAGCTGACAACCCGCCTGCGAACCGATGGCGAGAAGTTCCAGAAGGATATCCCCGTGATGAGCGAGTCGCAGCGCAATCAGCGCCAGCGCGCTCTCGGGGACCTCGAACTCGACGTCAATCGCAAGCAGCGTGAATTCAACGAGGATGTCAATCGACGGCGCAACGAGGAGTTCTCCACCGTGCTGCAATCGGCCAATCGCGCGCTCAAGCAGATCGCCGAAAAGGAAGGGCTCGATGCCGTGTTCCAGGACGCCGCGTACGCCAATCCCAAGCTCGATCTCACTGACAAGGTGCTCAAGGCCTTGGCTGAATCGAAGTAAGCGGCGGCCTGCCATGACCGGTGGGCCGGCAAACCTCGCCTTTCTGGCGGAGCGTACCGGCGCCCGGGTTGAAGGCGATCCCGACACAGTCGTGCGGCGGGCGGCAACGCTCAAGCTCGCGAAGCCCGGCGATATCGCCTTTCTGGCCAATCCGAAATACCGGTCCGATCTGGCCGGCACGACGGCAAGCGCGGTGATCGTGGCGCCGCGCGACGCGCATCTCGCGGCTTGCCCGGCGCTGGTGCACGGCAATCCTTACGCATGCTTCGCGCATGTGGCGCAACTGCTGGACCCGCATCCGCGCCAGGCGCGCGGAATCCATCCGTCGGCGCAGGTGGCCCCTTCGGCGCGCCTCGGTCGCAATGTGTCAATCGGCGCGCAGGTGGTGATTGGCGATGCGGTGGAGATCGGTGACGGTGCCATCATTTATCCCAACGTTACCCTGTACCCGCGAGTCTGGCTCGGCCGCAACGCGATCGTGCATTCCCAGGCGGTGATCGGCAGCGACGGATTCGGGTTTGCCAATCAGGACGGGCGCTGGGTCAAGATCCCGCAAATCGGCGGTGTGTCGATCGGTGACGACGTCGAGATTGGCGCCGGTACCACGATCGATCGCGGCGCTCTCGACGACACGGTGATCGGTGACGGCGTCAAACTCGACAACCAGATCCAGATCGGCCACAACGTCCGCATCGGCGCACATACCGCGATGGCGGGCTGCGTCGGCATCGCTGGCAGCGCCGAAATCGGCAGCTACTGCACGGTCGGCGGTGGCGCGGTGATTCTCGGTCACCTGCGAATCGCCGACCGGGTCAATATATCGGCCGGTGCGATGATCACCAAGTCGATTCCCGAGGCCGGCACCTATGGCGGCGCCTATCCATTCGCTACGCAGCGCGAATGGCTGCGCAGCGCGGCGCACCTGCGCCATCTCGACACCCTCAATGCACGCGTTGCCGACCTCGCGCAACGCCTGCTGCAGCTGGAGAAGAAAACATGAATGCGATGGATATCCGCGCCATCCTCGAACATCTGCCGCATCGCTATCCGATGCTGCTGGTCGATCGCGTACTTGATGTCGAAGCCGGGTCGCACATCCATGCGCTCAAGAACGTTTCGGTCAACGAGCCGTTTTTCACCGGGCATTTTCCGCATCATCCGGTGATGCCGGGCGTGTTGATCGTCGAGGCGTTGGCGCAGGCGGCGGCGATTCTCTCGTTCAAGACGCTTGGCACCCGTCCAGACGAGAAGTCGGTCTATTACTTTGTCGGCATCGACGACGCTCGCTTCAAGCGGCCGGTGAGTCCGGGCGACCAGTTGCACCTGCATGTGACGATGGACGGGCCGATTCGCCGTGGACTGTGGAAATTCAAGGCCGAAGCCCGGGTCGATGGTCAACTGGCGACCGAAGCCGGACTCATGTGCACCGTCCGCGCGATCGATGGCGCTTGATGCGGCGCCCGCGTTCATGAGCCTCATCCATCCCACCGCCCTCATCGATCGGGGTGCCGAACTGGCGCCGGATGTCGAGGTCGGGCCGTACACCGTGATCGGTGCCGATGTCAAGATCGGCGCCGGCAGCCGCATCGGGCCGCATTGCGTGATCGAAGGGCCGACATCGATCGGCAGCGGCAATCGCGTCTGGCAGTTCTGCTCGCTGGGCGCGGCACCACAGGACAAGAAGTACGCCGGCGAGCCGACCCGGCTCGAGATCGGCGACAACAACACGATTCGCGAGTTCTGCACCTTCAATCGCGGCACCGCGCAGGACGCCGGGGTCACCCGCATCGGCAACGACAACTGGATCATGGCCTATGTGCATCTGGCGCATGATTGCCAGATCGCCGACCACACCATATTCGCCAACAATGCCCAGCTTGCCGGCCATGTGCAGGTCGGCGACTGGGCGATCCTTGGCGGCTTTACAGTGGTCCACCAATTCGTGCGCATCGGGGCCCACTCGATGTGCGCGATGGGCGCGATTCTGTTCAAGGACCTGCCGCCCTATGTGACCTGCGCCGGCAATCCGGCGGCGCCGCACGGCATCAACAGCGAAGGCCTGAAACGCCGCGGTTACCAGCCGGCACAGATCGAGAGCGTGCGGCGCGCCTACAAGGCCCTCTACAAGGGGGGCCTGCTGTTCGAGGAAGCCAAGCGCCAACTCGCGCTGCAAGCCGCGGCGCATGGTGAAGTCGCGCTGTTGCATGCTTTCGTCGCGACCTCCGCCCGCGGCATCATGCGCTGACCCTGATGAGCGCGCCGCGCATCGCGATGGTCGCGGGCGAGGCCTCCGGCGACCTGCTGGCCGCGCACCTGATGGCGGCGCTCGCGCGGCGCCTGCCGGGAGTGGTGTTCTGCGGCATCGGTGGAACGCAAATGCAGGCGGCCGGCTTCGAACGCTGGTGGCCAGCGGAAAAGCTGGCGGTGCGCGGCTACGTCGAAGTGTTGCGCCACTATCGCGCGATCACCGGCATCCGCCGCGCGCTCGCACGCAGGCTGCAGGACGCCCCGCCGGACCTGTTCATTGGTGTTGACGCGCCCGATTTCAATCTCGACCTGGAGATCGTTTTGCGCAAGTCAGGCGTGCGCACCGCGCATTTCATCAGCCCGTCGATCTGGGCCTGGCGTGGCGAGCGGATTGAAAAAATCCGCCGCGCATGCGAGGAGATGCTGTGCGTTTTTCCGTTCGAGGAGAAGCTGTATCGCGATGCCGGGATCAGCGCCAGCTATGTCGGGCACCCGTTGGCCGACGTGATCCCTGACGCGCCCGATCGACTCGCCGCCCGCGCGCGGCTCGGCCTCGCACCTGATGCGACAGTCCTCGCCCTGATGCCGGGTAGCCGCCAGTCCGAGCTTCGCTACCTGGCCGACCGTTTCGTTGCCGCCGCGCGCCTTTTGTTGCGCACGCATCCGAACCTGCGCCTGGTGGTGCCGCTGGCAGGCGAAGAGACGATCGCCCTGTGGAATGCCGCGCTGGCGCGCAACGCCGGAACCGCGCTGCCAATGACCGTCTTGCCGCGCGACAGCCATACCGCATTGGCCGCCTGCGATGTGGCGTTGGTGGCGAGCGGCACCGCGACCCTGGAGGCAGCCCTGTTCAAGCGCCCGATGGTGATCGCCTACAACATGGCCTGGGCCTCCTGGCAGATGATGCGGCGCATGAAGTACCAGCCTTACGTCGGGCTGCCCAACATCCTGTGCGGCGGTTTTGTGGTGCCGGAATTCCTGCAGTCCGACGCTACGCCGGAAAACCTCGCGCAGGCGCTGGGCAACCTGCTGGATGATCACCTGACTGGCGCGGCGATTGCCGCACGCTTCGGCCGCCTTCATGCCGAATTGCGCCACGACATGGCCACGCGCGCCGCGGCTGTGATCGCCAGGCGGTTCTTTCCGGTATCGGCTTGATCGCCGGCGGCGCGTAGAATCCTCCGATGGTTCGCCACGCCCCCTCGCCTGACGCAATCCAGCCGGATCTCCTGGCAGGTGTTGACAGGCATTCGCGCAAGGTCAAAGCCTTGCGTCGCCCGCCGCCGCAGAACGGTCTCCTGATCTGTGGCGTCGACGAAGCCGGTCGCGGCCCGTTGGCAGGTCCGGTCTACGCCGCCGCAGTCGTGCTCAACCCGGACAAGCGGATCCGCGGGCTGGATGACTCGAAAAAACTCACCGCGGCCCGGCGCGACAAGCTGGCGATCAGAATCCAGACCGACGCGCTGGCTTTCGGCATCGCTTCAGCCTCGGTCGAGGAGATCGACCGCATCAACATACTGCAGGCGACCCTGCTGGCAATGCGGCGCGCGGTCGAAAAATTGCTGATCAGTCCGGATGAAGTCTGGGTTGACGGCAACCAGGCGCCGCTGCTCAGCTACACCACGCGCGCGATCATCAAGGGCGATGCACAGGTAGCCGCGATTTCGGCCGCCTCGATTCTGGCCAAGACCGCGCGCGATCGTGAACTGGTGACGCTGGCGAAGGCGTATCCCGAATACGGGTTTGAGCGTCACAAGGGCTATGCCACCCAACTCCACCTGACGAAGATCCGTGAACTCGGCGCCTGCCCCGCGCATCGGCGCAGCTTCGCGCCGGTGAAACATATTCTTGGTGACCTGATATGAGTTACAGCCTGTGGCTGATGGTGCATTTGCTGGGTGTCATCGTGTGGGTTGGCGGCATGTTCTTCGCGCATTTCGCGTTGCGCCCGGCCGCGGCCGAAGTATTGCAACCGCCGCAGCGTCTGCCGCTGCTGGCGGCGGCACTTGGTCGATTTTTCAAATGGGTCGCCATCAGCATCTTGCTGATCCTCGTCAGCGGCGTCGCCATCATGGTTTTGTTCCTTGGCAACGGCGGTCGGATCGGGCCGCACATTCACCTCATGATCGCCTTGGGACTCACCATGATGCTGATCTTCGGGCACATCCGGTTTGCCGGATTCAAGCGCCTGCTTGCCGGTGTGGCGGCACAAGACTGGGCGGCCGGCGCCGCGGCGATTGCGCAGATCCGCCGACTGGTGCTGGTCAACCTGGTGCTGGGCCTGCTCACCACGGTGATCGTGTTCGTCGGCCGCGGCTGGACATGAAAGGCGGGCCGCGTGCCAAGCGGCGTGTCCAAGTGGCGTGTCCAAGTGGCGTGTATAGGTCCTTTCCGGCAATCCGACCCGGATCATCACTAGCCATGCGAGGGCTGAATGATGCCCATCGAATCGTGATGCACGCGACCGACAATATCCGCGACCGCACGCCGGACCCGCGGCGCGATTTTCCGTTCAATCGTTCATCATCAAGGAAAGAAGACCATGATCGTTGACATGCAGGGCCTGCGCGAACGATATTCCCTACCGGCACAGCGCGCAGTCGCCAAGCAATTGAGCCAGCTGGAGGTGCATAGCCGGCGCTTCATCGCGATGTCGCCATTCCTGGTGATTTCCAGCGGCGGCGGCGAAGTTCCGCTCGATGCCTCGCCGCGCGGTGGCGAACCTGGCTTCGTCAAGGTGCGGGACGACCATACGGTGTTGATCCCGGATGCTCAGGGCAACAACCGGCTCGATACCCTGACCAATATTCTGGCCACCGCCAGGGTCGGCCTGGTATTCCTGATTCCCGGTGTCGACGAGACGCTGCGCATCAACGGCACGGCGCGGCTGCGTGACGAGGCGGAGTATCTGGAGCTGTTTTCGGACGAGAAAAAGCTGCCGAAACTGGTGATCGAAATCACCGTTGCCGAAGCCTATCTGCATTGCGGCAAGGCAATGATGCGCTCTAGACTTTGGAGCAGCGACGCGCGCGTCGAGCGCACGGCCTTGCCCAGCATGGGGCAAATGCTCAAGGATCAGACCGGGTCGGCGGCGCCGGCGGAATCGCAGGACGAAATGGTCGCGCAATACATTCGCAACATGTAGGGTGCGCGGAACTTTTGGCGACCGGGCTGACATTCGAGACTAAAGTCTCCCGGACGATGGCGTACTCCAGATTCGCAGAGTTACCGGGTAGGTAGCACGCCAGGGGCACGTTCGCGCCAACGACCGTCCTTTTCCTGTGCGCAATCGATACTGATGTTCATTGCGCACCTCCATAGCTAAAATCGCTTCAATTCTATCGTGCGGCGTTGCCGAATCTCCCGGTGTTATCCGGGATCGCGCCGGGAGAGACAGGTCGGTTCGATTTTCTTCGGCTACCTTTCGGATTCCATTCACCCGGTAGAGGCTCGCACCTTGCCAAGGCTTCGCACCTATGAATTCCACCAACGCCACTTCCGCACTTCTCGGCGCCGACCTTTCGCCTGAAGAGATCGAAGTGCTCGACGACTTCCTCGGCTCGCCTGCGCTCGAAGGCACGGCGATGGACGTGTCAACGCTGGAGGGCTTTTTCGCCACCCTGGCCTTGAGTCCGCGCGTGACCATGCCAGGCGAATGGATGCCCTGGGTATGGGACTGCGAACACGGTAAGGTCGAGCCGGAATTCGAGGGCATGGACCACGCGAATCAAATCGTGAATCTGTTGATGCGGTTCTACAACTCGGTGCTCGGTCGCATCAACATCGATGTCGCGGGATTCGAGCCGATCTTTTTTTCCGGGGCTCAATGGGGTGCCAACGAGTGGTGCCGCGGCTTCCTCACCGCCATGCGGCTCGACCCGGAGGGATGGGCGCCCACCATCAAGCAAAATCCTGATTGGTTTCGGCCATTCTTCGCCCTCGGTATTGAGGAGGCCGCCGCGCGACTCGCTGATGAGGAGGACGGCGGTCGCCGCTTTGTGGACGCCATCGTGCCGTCGCTTAAATGTATCCACCGCAACGGGATGGCGCGGCGGGCTGCGCGTTCCCCCGGCCTGGTGGGCACGTCGTTCCCGATGGGCGGGCAGGCGCGGCGGCCCACAGAGAGGGAAGCACCCAAGGTGGGCCGCAACCAACAGTGTCCGTGCGGCAGCAGCAAGAAATACAAGAAGTGCTGTGGCGCGAATGCCTGAAGATCGCCATGCAACCGGATGGCTCGGCTTCTGGAACGCGAGGTCGCGTGACTACGTATTGCGCAGCCGGTGCGCCTGCGCACCGTGATTGGTCGCCCACCACCGCCACTGCGGAAACTTCCAGTATCGTGCCGGCCGCCGGCAGGCTGTGAACGGTGATGGTGGTACTGGTTGGGAAAAACCCGTTCGGCCGCAACTTGCGGCGGACCCTTCGATCAACGACGTCCGTGATCAAGAATGCGTTCCGCGACCGTCAGTAAATTTGGCAGCCGCGGCGGTGCCAGCAGCCAGCCCAGGCAAACGCCGAACGTATTGGCAAGCGCGTCAGCCAGATCGGTGGTGCGATAGCCGGTCGTGCCCTGGATCAATTCAAGCACCACGCCCATGGCGACGAAGGCCAGAGCGAAGGCGATTCTGGTCCTGCGCTCTTCATGCAGTTGCGAGAACCAGCCCATCAGCGTGCCGTAGGCTGCCAGATGACCCAGGCGACTGCCTTCGTCGCCAGGTATCGCCATCGGCGCGGGGGTAAGTGACTGGTAGATCACGAACAGGATCAACGCGCAGCCGATGGCGTTCCACAGTGGGCGACGGCGACTCGGTTCAGGCATGGTGCGGCTTCAGTGGTCCGGGTGGCGTGCTTGTCGCGTGGCGCATCGCGGTGAGGCTGACATGCGAGAAATAAGCGGTCACCGTGATGGCAGCCACGGCCATGCCGGTGATCGCACCGGTCCAGAAGCCGATTGCGCCCATAGGCGCGCCAAACGTCGCCGTGAACGCCAGCAGGTAGCCGCCGCCCAGGCCGATGATCCACAAGGCCAGGGCGAAGGTGAGCATCGGCACCCAGGCCTTCTTGTAGCCGCGCAAGGCGTTCGAGGTCACCGCATTGGTCGCATCGAACACATGAAACCCCGCCACCATCAGGATTAGCGGTGTGGCCACCTGCATCACCTTGGCATCCTTGGTGTACAAGCCGGCGATCGACTGGCTGAACCAGGCCAGCACCGCCGCCACGCAAAGCGCCACGCCAAGCCCGATGACCATGCCAGTCCAGCCGGAAGCGCGCGCGCGTGCATAGTCACCTGCGCCGATCGCCTGGCCCACCAGCACGCTGGTGGCGGTGGAAATCGCAAGCGGCACCATGTAGGCCAGGCCGCCGAGGTTGGCGGCGATCTGGTGGCCGGCCGACCAGTTTTCTCCCAAGCGGGCGATGAACAGTGCCATGAAAGTGTAGGAGGTGACATCGATCAGGAATGCGCCGCCGATCGGCAGCCCCAGCTTGACCAGGCGCCAGATCGCCGGCAGATCGGGTGCGCCCAGTCGGGCGAACACCTGGTAGCGGGCGAAGGCCGGTGCCAGCGCGGCCCAGGCGAAGGCGGCGAGCAGCATCAACCAGGCTTCGATCACCAGCGCCCAGGCGCAGCCGATGCCGCCCATCGCGGGCACGCTGCCGATCAACGGCAGGTCGGCGGCGCCATGCATCAACAGCCAGTTGAGCGGCACCTTGAGCGCCAGGCCCAGCAACTGGATCATCATGACAGCGCGTGGCTGCGAAATGGCGGTGGACCAGGCGTAGAACACGCGAAACAGCAGCATCGCCGGCGCTGCCCAGGCGAGCGCGCGCAAATAGGCGCGCACGTCGGCGGCGATGTCGGCCGACATGCCGGAGAGCGCGATGAAGGGGTCGGGCGCGTAGAGCAGGCCCACGCAAGGCAGCATCAGGGTCAGCATCAGCCAGAAGCCCTGGCGCACGTCGTGCGAGATTTCACCATGCCTGCCGGCGCCGAAGTGTTGCGAGATGGTGGGCGAGAGAGCCAGCAGCACGCCCATCAGGGCGATGAAGATGCTGAAGAAAATCGAGGTACCGAGGCCCACCACGGCCAGCGCACGGGCCGAGTAGTGGCCGGCCATGACGGTGTCGATGACGCCATTGGCCATGGTCGCCAGTTGGCCGATCAGCACCGGCCAACCCAGGCGCACGATATCTTTCGCGGTCGCTTTGAACATGTCCTGCTTTTTATCGCCGTGCAAGCAGCAATCCAGCCCATGCGGCCTCGGCTGGATTGCTGCTTGCGCGGCAATCACATTCGTGCGGAACGCGTGTCGGCATAGGCTTCACACCAAACGCCTGAGCATGCCAAGGGTCGAACTGTCGGCGCCGGCCGGCGCCGCGCCCCCTTCGAAGGCCGGCAACAGGGTCTTGGCGATCGCCTTGCCGAGTTCAACGCCCATCTGGTCGAAGCTGTTGATGTTCCACACGATGCCCTGCACGAATACCTTGTGTTCGTACAGTGCGATCAGCGCGCCCAGCGTATGTGGTGTCAGTTCCTGCATCACGATGGCGGTCGATGGCGCATTGCCGGGGTAATCCTTTTCCGGCTGGCCGGGCGTGGTGGCGCCGTGGGCGAGGGCGGACGCCTGGGCCAGTGCCGAGGCCAGCAGGATGTGCTGGAACGGTTGCGGCGCCTCCTTGCGGCGAACCAGCACGAAGTCGATCGGCACCAGATGCGTGCCCTGGTGCAGCAGTTGATGAAACGAGTGCTGGCTGTTGGCGCCGACATTGCCGAACAGGACCGGCGCGGTAGCATAGTCGACCACCCGGCCCTGGCGATCGACCCGCTTGCCGTTGGATTCCATTTCCAGCTGCTGCAGGTAATCAGGCAGCAGGTCGAGGCGGCGTGCATATGGCAGCACCACATGCGATTGCGCGCCCCAGAAGTTGGTATACCAGATGCCCATCAGCGCCAGCAGCACCGGCGCATTGGCTTCAAGTGGCGCCTCGAGAAAATGACGGTCGATCGTCGCCGCACCCGCCAGAAGGTCGGCGAAGGCTTCGGGTCCGAGCGCGAGCATGACAGACAGTCCGACCGCCGACCAGAGCGAATAGCGGCCGCCGACCGACTCGGCCATCGGCAGTATGTTGCCGGCGCCGATGCCGAACGCGCGGGCGGCGTCGACATTGTTGCTGACCGCCACCAAATGCTGCCCGAGCGCCTGGCCTACAGACTGTCTGAGCCAGGTACGCGCGGCTTCGGCATTGGTCAGTGTTTCGATCGTGGTGAAGGTCTTGGAGATCACGATCACCAGCGTGCTTTCAGGCCGGCAGGCAGCCAATGCATCTGCCAGGTCGTCGGGGTCGACGTTGGCGACGAAATGCACATGTGGTCCATGGGCGGCGGGGCGCAGTGCGCCCAGCACCAGGCGTGGTCCGAAATCCGACCCGCCGATGCCGATATGAACAATGTCGGTGATCGCCTCGCCGGTGGCGCCGCGCCAGATGCCCGCCCGAATGTCGCGCGCGATCTCGCCCATCCGCGTCAGCACCGTGCGCGCCTGGTCCCGGACCGCGATCGCTTCGGCACCGTTGCCCTGGCCGCGCAGTGCCACATGCAATACCGCGCGCTGTTCGGTGTGGTTGATCGCCTCGCCGGCGAACATGCGGGCGCGCCAGCCCGCGACATCGCGCGCGCGCGCCAGCGCCAACAGCAACTCGCGGGTCTCGGTCGTCGCGCGGTGGCGCGAGAAGTCGAGCAGCAGGGGGCCGGCGCTGACCGTTGATGCCTCGAACCGGTCGGGCTCGGCGGCGAACAGGTCGGTGAGGTGCACACTGCTCATGCGTGTCTGGTGCCTTACCAGGGCTTGCCATTCGGTGCTTGCGGTCAGCGCTGTCATCTGGTTCTCCGATAAAGGCGGAAGCGTTCATTGCGATCACCGGGGCGATTGCCTTCCCAGATCAGGCGCATGCCGGGCTCGGCGGAAGCTTTGTCGGCGCGTGTGTCCTGCAGCAGCAGCCAGCCGCAGTTGTCCGCAGCCTTGGCGAATTCAAGGTTGCCGAAATAGGCGAATGAGGCGCGTTCGGCAAGGCCCAGGGCGCGGGTGGCAACGCAGGCAGGCTTGCCGTCGACGCGGCTGGCGAGGGCTGCCTTGATCGATAGCGCCACCGGGCGGTAGCTGCGGCCATAGTCGATCCACGGCAGCCAGAGCGTCATCAGCAACAGCCAGGTCAGGGTGGTGCCGTAGCACCAGTGAACGATGCCGCGCAGCGGCGTGCGTTCGCTGCGCGCAATGGCTGCGATCCACGCCAGCGTGGCAAGTGCCGCAATCGACACCGCCGACCAGTGGATGGTTGGCACGAAGCCGGGCTCGAGGCGCGCGAAATTGGCGGCGATGCGCGCTGGCCAGCCGGCGGCGAATGCCACATAGCCAAGCCAGATCAGGGCGGCGGCGATCGTGAAACTGATGCGGCCGAACCAGTCGATCAGGGCCGCCAGGCCGCGCCGCATATAGGGTAGCCCCGGGGCGATCAACAGCGCCAGCGGCAGCAACAATGGCAGCAGCACCGCATCGCTGGCCAGGGGAGACCATGCCAGCGAGAGCAGCATGCAGGCGAGCGCAACCAGAGGGAGTCGCTGCACCAGCGGAATCGGCTGCACGTCCAGATACATTGGCGGGCGTCGTTTGGCGATCCACCAGATGGCCACCGGCCAGGCCGGAAACGCGAACCACAGGAGGGCCTTGCCGTAGTAGCGCCAGGCATCGATGCCGGCCATTCCGAGCTGGGCGGCCAACCATGTCCGGTGCCCAGTGGCGTATGCAGCCGTGTTGTGCATCGACCACCACCAGGGCAAGTAGATGACTGTCGCGCCTGCCAACCCGAGGAGCAAGGCGCCGAGGCGAGAGCGCCGCGTCGAGGCGCCACCCAGCGCGGCCCATGCGATGCAAGTCAGCAGCAAGGGCAGGGTCGATGTGATGCCGCGCGCCAACAGGCACATCGCAAGACCCGCCGCCAGCAGCGTTACGCTGCGCAACGGCGTCCGATGGACCGCCAGCCCCCACAGTACCAGGGCGGTGCCGGCCAGAAATGCCGGTTCCGCGGCGATCTCGTGGCCGCGGGTCAGCAGTCCGAGGCAGGCCAGAAGGGCGAGCACCGCCAGGCGCCCCGCCTGTTCGCCATCAAGCACGCGCGCGGCGCGATGAACGCCGACAATCGTCAACGCCATCCAGACGCCGGTCGCCAGTCGCGCCGCGTCATGCGGCTGCAACAGCGTGCCGAATGTCCTGACGAACAGTGCCGCCAGCCAGAACGCGAGCGGACCTTCTTCAGGCACCAGTTGACCGGCGACATTTGGCGTCAGCCAATCCTGCCATTGCCCATGCGCCATTGACCAGGCGATGCCGAAGCCGATCGCATCGTCGGCTTTCCAGGGATCATGACCCACCAGGCCGAGCAGGAGGTACAACACCACCAGCCCCCAGAACCATGGGGATGGCAACGGGACGGGTACGCGCAGGTGCGAAAGCTTGGGGAAACCGGCTTCGGGCATCGGGGTTGGCAGGTCGCGGTCAGGCAACAAAAAAGGCAGCCAAGGCTGCCTTTTTTCACCTGCACAGCCAGGACTACGCTGCTTTCTTGGTCGCGTATTTCTGGCGGAACTTCTCGACCCGACCGGCAGTGTCGACGATTCGCTGCTTGCCGGTATAGAACGGGTGGCAGTTGGCGCAGACCTCGACGCCGAGCGGCTTGCCGACCGTCGAGCGGGTGGTGAATTTGTTGGCGCAGGACGAGCAGGTCACTTCGACGTCCTGATAATTGGGGTGAATGCCGGCTTTCATGATGGGCGCCTTGTGGTGTTCGCGGTCTCCTGCGGTCCGGCCCCGGGCCGGACAAAAGCGAGGTTTCGCGACGGTTGGAAAGCCTTAAATTATACTTGGAAATGCATCTTCGTGCAAAAACTCGTGACGAACTTTAGGGAAGGTCAAGTGAGGAATCCGCGACGGCAACAAGGAATTCCGCAGCGCACAGCGCAGTTCATGCGGCTTTTTCCGGCACCGCCCTTTTCGAGGTTGCGCGGTCGCGGTATATTTACTGCCGGACAATCGGTCCAAGGATAGGGAGCATTCAGATGAACAATGCCGAATTTGTCGCCGCGCTGGAGCGCGACGGCTATGCAGAAATCAGCACCAGAACGCAAAGCCCGCTGCACCACAACGCGGCCCATTCACACCCGTTTGACGCGCGCGGCCTGATTCTAAGCGGGGAAATGACCCTGCAATTCGAAGGCAAGACGCAAACCTGCCGGGTTGGCGATACCTTCAGCATGCAGGCAGGCTGCGAACACGTGGAAAGCTTCGGCCCCGAGGGTGCTACCTATGTGGTGGGGCGACGGCAGTAAGGCGTAGCGCGCAGGCCTGGCCGGCATCGACAAGTTGCAGTCGCAAAGTGCAGCAGAAACGCCCTGCGCCTCGCCGGCCTCACGCGCGTCCGGCCGGGCCGAATTGTGCGTCATCAACGATGACGCACCAATGAGGACAGGTAGAACGTCATGCGCCCACAGGGCGCATGACGTTCTACCCCTTTTTCATCGAATCGAAAAACTCGCCGTTGTTCTTGGTCGCCCGCATCTTGTCGAGCATGAATTCCATCGCTTCGGTTTCATCCATGTTGTAGAGGAATTTGCGCAGGATCCATACTTTCTGCAACTGGTCCGGCGGCAGCAGGAGTTCCTCGCGCCGGGTCCCCGACTTGTTGATCATGATCGACGGGTAGACACGCTTTTCAGCCATCCGCCGGTCCATGTGCAATTCCATGTTGCCGGTACCCTTGAACTCTTCGTAGATCACGTCGTCCATCCGGCTGCCGGTATCGATCAGGGCGGTGGCAATGATGGTCAGCGAACCGCCCTCCTCGACATTGCGGGCAGCGCCGAAAAAGCGCTTCGGTTTCTGCAATGCGTTGGCATCGACGCCGCCAGTGAGGACTTTGCCGGATGACGGTTGTACGGTGTTGTAGGCGCGCGCCAGGCGGGTAATCGAGTCAAGCAGGATCACCACGTCTTTCTTGTGTTCGACCAGACGCTTGGCTTTCTCAATCACCATGTCAGCCACCTGCACGTGGCGCACCGCAGGTTCGTCGAAGGTGGAGGCGACGACC
>JANPGJ010000664.1:0-3294 GCA_031423955.1 Burkholderiales bacterium | reverse complement strand
CGCCGGGGCCAACAGCGAACTTGACCGCCAGTTCCTTGACCTCGGCGACCAGTCCGTCGCCGATACCGCCGCCCGCGACCACCACCGAGATGGCCATGCAGCGTTCGCCGGCGGAGCCGTAGCCGGCGCCTACCAGGGCGTCAGCCGCGAAGTCGAGGTCGGCATCCGGCAGCACGACGGCGTGGTTTTTCGCGCCGCCCAGGGCCTGCACGCGCTTGCCGTTTTTGGCGCAGGTCTCGTAAATGTATTGCGCGATCGGGGTGGAGCCTACGAAGGAGATGGCTTTCACGTCCGGGTGGTTGAGGAGGCTGTCCACCGCTTCCTTGTCGCCGTGCACCACGTTGAACACGCCGTCGGGCAGACCGGCTTCCTTGAATAGTTCGGCCATGCGCATCGAGCAGCTTGGCACTTTTTCGGAAGGCTTCAGCACGAAGGTGTTGCCGGTGGCGATTGCGACCGGGAACATCCACAGCGGCACCATCGCCGGGAAGTTGAAGGGGGTGATGCCGGCGCACACGCCCAATGGCTGGCGCAGGGTGTGGCAGTCAACTTCGGTGCCGACGTTTTCCGAGTGCTCGCCTTTTTGCAGGTGCGGGATGCCGCAGGCGAATTCGATCACCTCAATCCCGCGGGTGACCGAGCCCACCGCGTCGGGCACGGTCTTGCCGTGTTCTTCGCTGGCCAGCACGGCCAGTTCATGGGTGTGCGCCTGCATCAGGGCCAGGAATTTCTGCATCACGCGTGCGCGGCGCAGCGGCGGGGTGGCGCGCCAGGCGGGGAAGGCGGCCTTGGCGGCTTGCACGGCGCTGTCGATGTCTTTGGCGTTGGCGAAGGCGACGCGCTTGGTGACTTGCCCGCTGGCGGGGTTGGTGACTTCACCGCTGCGCGTGCTGGTGGCTTCGACGCGGGCGTTGTTGATCCAGTAGCCGACGGTCGGGGTCAGGAGTTTGCTGTCTACGGGTTGGTTCATGGTGGGTCCTGGTGGCTTTGGTTGCGTTGATTGCTTTGGTCGCTTGGGTCTGGGCCCCCGCTTGCGCGGGGGCGACAGGTTTGGGGAGTGGATCTGGACGAGAGTTGGAGTCAGCTTGCGATGGTATATGAATGCGGTATTTGCGGGCGTTCCCGATGGTGGTGGCGCTTGTTGCGTCGATAGTGGTGGCGCTTGCTGCGTCTATCGCGGTGGCGCTTGCTGCATTTCGCCGCCTGGCCTACTGGTTGATCGCCCCCACCAGCGCTCGCGCGTCGGTGACGCTTTCGATACCCTCGATGAACGCCAGCAGTTTGCGCGCCTTGTCGGCCGATTGCGGCTTTTGCGCGTAGGCCAGGCAATCCATGAAGCGTGCGACGTGGGCATCGTCGTCCAGCGGGTTGTCGGGAAAGCCGGGCGCGTGCTCCAGGGTCAGCAGGTCCTGGCGGCCGTCGGCGGTGGTCACGCGCAGGTCCACCGCGGTGTGGTCGCGGCTCTCCAGTGCCGGATCGGCGATCACGCTGATCTTTTCGATGAACTGCCGCACGTTCGCGTCGGCAATCGCCTGCGGGGTGAAGTGGGCCAGCTTCGAGGCGCCGCGAATCATCGCGTTGGCCACGCAGTAGGCCATGCTGAATTGCGCGTTCACCCGCGGGTTGTCGCCCACCGTGAAGGCATGCCCGACCAGGCGGTGCGCATAGGGCGGAATCGCCACCTCGACGGCGCGCACCGATTCGAGCGCCACCGGCTGGCCGCCGGCGAAGCGCAGCGCCAGTTCGGTGCCGCCCTGGGTCAGGCCGCAACTCGGGTATTTCTTGAACATCATGCGTTTCAGGCGCCAGGTGTGGCCAAGGTCGGCGCACAGGCTCTCCGCGCTGAATTCACCCTTGCCAAACAGGTTCAGGTAGCCATACACACCCTCGATGAAATTCACCGGGCCGGTCAGGCCGGCGCGCGCCAGCAGGGCGCAGTCGAGCGCGGCTTCGGCCACCCAGCCCTGGATCAGGCGCACCGCCAACGAGCCGTCGACATTGCTCTGGAAGCTGCCGCCGCAGCGGTTGAAGGCAAGCGCCAGCGCGTGCACAGTCTGCATCTCGTTGAGTTTCAAGACCCGTGCCGCGCCAGCGGTGGCGCCGAAAATCCCGGCCACGCCGGTCGGGTCGAAGCCGTTGTAGGCGCGCTCGGACAAGTTCATGCGCGCACCGACCTCGGCGCCCACGGTCAGCGCGGTGATGAATTCACGGCCGTCGATGCCGCCTGCCAGTTCGGTCGCGGCCAGCACCGCCGGCATCAGCGAGGAGCCGATGTGTACGCCCGGCGCCATCGCATCGCAGTAATCGAGCGCGCGGCACATCACGGCGTTGAGCATGGCGGCGTTTTGCGCCGGCAGCTTGCGGCCGTGCACCAGCACGGTGGCCTCGGGCCGGCCGCCGCGCACCGCCAGCATCGCGCGCAGGGTTCCGCAACCTTCCTCATCGGCGCCACCGATGGCGGTGCCGGCGGTGGCCAGCAGCATCTGGCGCGCAATCTTGCGCGCGTCGGCCGGCAGCGCCGCATACGGGGTGCCCACCACGAATTGCGCCAGTTTGCGTTCGGTTTCCATCGCTACCCTCTTTCGGATCGCTGCATGCCCGGCGCCGCAGGTCAAAGCCCCTTGCGCGCCTCGGCAATGCAGTCGAACAACACCCGGCTCTCGCCCACCTGGTTGGCCAGCAGCAGGGCCAGGCGGCTGTTGAAGGCCAGCGCCTGCTCCAGCGACAGGCCTTCCTGCGCGTCGCACAGGCGGGCCACGAATTCGTCGGCTTCGCCGATATTGGGTTCGAGTTTCATCCGCCCTCCATCATGCGCTCAATTGCGAGCGTCTGCGCGACAGCGTCGGCCAGATGGCCAGGGTCGTTCGCACGGCAACGTGCGGCCAGGTGCATGTCCGGGCGCAGCAGCAGCACTGCGCCGGCCGTAGCGCCGGTTACCGCGGCGAGTTTGCCTTCGCTATCGGTCACGCATTCCCGGCCCGCCATGCTCGCGCCCACCACCACCAGGCGCACCGTGCCGTGGCGCGCCAGCACGGCGTCCAGCGCCATGGCCTGCCCCTCATCACCCGCGGCGGCGAACCACAGGGCGACAAGCCCGGCGTCGCCGCGCAAAAGGTCGATCAGATGGCCCGGCCCGTACGCGAAGCCGAGCGGCAGGTTGGGCAAGGATTGCCCGCCGCCCGGCAGGTCATAGACGTAGGCCACCGACATGCGGCCGGTGTTGACCAGCGCCTTGCCGAAGGCGAAGCGCCGTGCCAGCGCCAGAATCGCGTCGCGGGTGGCGCGGGCGCCGAT
>JANPGJ010000663.1:0-4250 GCA_031423955.1 Burkholderiales bacterium | reverse complement strand
TGATGTTCGCGCTCAGCTGGCGCGAGATCGTCGACAAGCGTGCCGCCATCGCCGGCGAATGGAAGCAGTTCATCGTGTTCGGCATGCTGGGCATGTGGATATGCGGCGCCTTCGTCTATATCGGCGCCATCACTACCTCGGCCACCAACATCGGCCTGTTGTATTCGTGTTCACCGGTGCTGATCGCACTGGTATCCACGTTCTATCTGAAGGAGCGGATGGGTGCGCCACAGGTGGTCGGCGTCGCACTGGCGCTGGCGGGCGTGCTGCACGTGCTGCTCAAGGGGCAATGGGCGGGCCTGGCGCAGGTGCGCTTCATCATCGGCGACCTTTGGATCCTTGCGGCGGTGTTGTCATGGACCTTGTATGCGTTGCTGCTCAAGGCCTGGCCGACCGCATTCGGGCCGGCGGCGCGCCTGGCGCTGACCTGCGCCGCCGGCGCCCTGATCCTGTTGCCGATGGCGCTGATTGAAGCCTGGTGGTTCCGGCCGTTGCAGGTGTCGTGGCAGGCAGCCGCCTATGTGCTCATCCTGGCCTTGCTGCCCGGCGTCGGCGCCTACCTGGCGCATTCATTCATGCAACGCGAGCTCGGCGCCGGCCGGGTTGGCGTTGCGCTCTATCTGGGCCCGCTCTACACCGCGGGGCTGGCCTGGGCCTTGCTGGACGAGCCGATGCATGGTTTCCACTGGATCGGCGTGGCGCTGATACTGCCTGGCATCTTTCTGGCCACGCGGCCGGTGCGCAACCCTTAGCAGCGGCCGGCGGCAGCACCGCGGCGTCTGCCTCCGCGCGTGGCGGCCGATGCCGGCCACAGGTCATACAATGCGACGCGCGGCGATGTCGCCGCGTGGGCCGACTGCGACTTGCCCTTGTCTGATGCCGCCGCATTGCGTTTTCGCGGCGTTGCCGCCGGCATGCGGGCGCCCGCAGTGCAGCCGGCCCGCCGGATACTCACCAAGGAAATCCCGATGCGCGTTGTGATCGCCCGCATGCAGCATGAAACCAACACCTTTTCGCCGGTGCCCACGCCGTTGGCGGCGTTCGGTACCGGCAATGGCGTCGGGCCCTACCATGGGGCGCAGGCACGTGAAGCGATGACCGGCTCGCGCGTCGCGATGGGCGCTTTTCTCAAACTGGCGACCGGGCGCGGTTGCGAGATCGTCTCGCCACTGGCCGCCATGGCCTACCCGAGTGCGCCAGTGGAAGCCGCCGCCTATACCCATATGTGCGACGCCATTTGTGCGGCGATCGAAGCCGGTTGCGATGCCATCCTGCTCGATCTGCATGGCGCGATGGTGGCCGAAAACAGCGACGATGGCGAAGGCGATCTTCTCGCGCGCATTCGCGCCATCGCGCCACTCACGCCGATGGCAGTAGCGCTCGACCTGCATGCCAATCTGAGCCACAAGATGGTTGCCAACGCCGACATCATCGTCGGCTACAAGACCTACCCGCATATCGACATGTTCGAGACCGGTGAACATGCCGGCCGCCTCCTGTTCGACATGATCGACGGCAAGATCGAGCCGGTGATCGGCTTTGCGCAGGCGCACGTGCTGGCGCAAACCCTGGAGATGAACACCAACCTGGGGGCGATGCGCGAGGCGCTGGAAGGCGCCAAATGGCGCGAGCGCGATGCCGGCATCCTTGCCTGCAGCGTGTTCGGCGGCTTTCCGCAGGCCGACACCGCCGATGCCGGCATGAGCGTGGTGGTGGTGGCCGATCGCAAGCGGGCGGGTGCGGCGGCGGCCGCGCGGCGCACTGCCGCATGGGGCGCTGATTTTCTCTGGTCACGGCGTGCCGAATTCATCTTCCACCAGGTGCCGCTGGCGGCTTCGATCGAACTGGCGCGCAATGCATCGGATACGGCGGACGGCAGGCCGGTGATCCTGATGGACCACGGCGACAACGTCATGTCGGGCGGCACCTGCGACACGGTCGACGTGCTTGGCGCCGCACTGGCGGCCGGTTTTGAAGGGATCGTGGTCGGCCCGACCTGCGACCCGCAGGCGGTGGCGCAAATGGTCGCTGCAGGTGTCGGTGCCCGCCTCACGCTGCTACTCGGGAACAAGACGCCGATGCCGGGAATCGGGCGCCGCTCGCCCACGCCGCTTGCGCTCACCGGCACGGTGCGCATGATCAGCGATGGCCAGTATGTGGTCAGCGGTCCGATCTTCACCGGCGACCGCATGTTCATGGGTACAACGGCGGTACTCGATACCGGCGCTGCGCAAATCGTGGTGACCTCGCAACCCCAGGAGCCGCTCGACATTGGCTGCTTCGAAATCGTCGGCATCGATCCGCGCGCCGCACGCTTTCTGGTACTCAAGTCACGCATGTATTTCCGCCCGGTGTTCGAACCGATGGCCGCGACCGTGGTGCCGTGCGCGAGCGCCGGTGTGACCAGTTCGGACAATGCGATCTTTGGTTTCAGGAAAGTGAAACGGCCGGTCTACCCGCTGGACGCCGGCATGCGCCGCCGGCCCGCTTGAAGCGCCGGTTTGGCGAGCTTGCGTCGCGCCCGCCGGGCTCAGCGGGAATTTCACTTGCGTAACTAGACTTCCGGTTGGTAGGATTGCGCCGCGCATGCTGTGCGCGTCACCGGTCGTCGGGCAGGCAGCGAAATGAGCCGCACAGCGCGCGATCCAGCAAACATTCAGGGCTGCCTGCAGCATGCGAGGATGCCCGGTTCACGGAGGCATTGCCGCGCCCATGGACGCCCAACTCGTCCAGATCTTGCAGCTTGCGATCAACGGCATCTCCGTTGGCGCGATCTATGCGCTGGTTGCCCTTGGCCTGACCCTGACCTACAAGGCCACCGAGGTGCTCAACTTCGCCCATGGCGACCTGTTGATGCTGGCAAGCTTCATCGGCTGGGGCCTGATTACCGGCCTTGCGTGGCCGTTCTGGCTGGCGCTGCCGGCCACCGTTGCGCTGGTGGCGGTGGCGACCTATCTGCTCGAACGCGGCGTGATGCGGCGCATCGCCGGGCAGCCGCAGTTCGCCGGCGTCATGCTGACCATCGGCCTGGCGTTCATGATCCGCGGCGCGGTGAGCATGGGCTTCGGGCCGGAGTCACGCAAGTTCGAGACCCCGTTCTCGGGTCACACCACGCATGTCGGCCCGCTGGTGATCGCCGACCTCAACCTGGCGATCATCGGCGCGGTGCTGGTGGTGACAGCGGCGCTGTTCATCTTTCTGGCCCGCACCTCGCTCGGGGTGGCGATCCAGGCCGACTCGCAGGAACAACTTGCCGCCTATCTGTCCGGCATTCGCGTCAAGCGCCTGAAGTCCCTGGTGTGGGGCCTGGCCGGCGCGCTGGCGGCGCTGGCCGGCATGCTGCTGGCGCCGATCACCCTGGTCGATATCAGCCTGTGGTTCGTGTTGTTGAAAAGCCTGGCGGCGTTGGTGCTTGGCGGTTTCGGCAGCGCGCCGGGGGCGATTGTCGGAGGCCTCCTGATCGGCTTGATCGAATCCTTCGCCGGCGTTTATGCGCCAGGCAGCATCAAGGATGTGGTGGCCTACATCGTGCTGATCGTGGTGCTGGTGCTGTGGCCGCGCGGCCTGCTGGGCGAAGCGCACGGCAAGCGGGTATGAGGTTCGCCTACGACACCAGCTATCGCGACAGCCGGCGCCTGCTGCGCTGGCGCGCCGACCGCGCCGCCTATGCAATGCTGGCGCTGCTGCTGGTGGTCGCACCATTCGTGCTGCCGGTGTTCTACCTCGGCGAACTCACCTACTTGTTCATCTTCGCTCTGGCCAGCCTGGGCCTGATGGTGCTGACCGGCTACACCGGCCAGGTCTCGCTGGGGCATGCGGCCTTCATCGCCATCGGCGCCTATGCCGAGGCACTGCTGCTGGCGCGTGGCTGGCCACTGCCGGCCTCGCTGGCGACAGCGAGCCTGTTGGCCGGCGCGGCCGGGGTTGCCATCGGCATGCCGGCAATTCGCGTCTCCGGGCTGTATCTGGCGATGGTCACGCTGGCGTTTGCCATCCTGGTCGAACACACGCTGGGCCATTGGTCCGCCCTCACCGGCGGCTTTACCGGCATGGCGGTGGCCGACGCCAGGCTGTTCGGCATTTCACTGGCGACCCCGGTCGGCTCTTATTTCCTGTGCCTTGCTGTGCTGGTCGCAGTGTTGCTGGCGCTCGTCAATCTGATGCGCGCCCATCTCGGCCGCGCCTTCGTCGGCGTGCGCGACAGCGAGGCGGCAGCCTGGGGCCTGGGCATCCATGTGCCGCGGGTCAAG
>JANPGJ010000662.1:0-4254 GCA_031423955.1 Burkholderiales bacterium | reverse complement strand
CTCCCGTGCCAGCGCCACCAGCGCCAGTTCGCAGGCCTTGCCTTCCGCACCCGCCTCGGCGAACCCGCTGCTGATCACCGTCACCGCTTTCACTCCCTTGGCACCGCACTCGGCCAGCATCGCCGCCACCCGGGCTTTCGGCACCACCAGCAGTGCCGCATCGACCGCCTCTGGAATCGCCGCCAGGTTCGGAAAGCAAGTCAGGTTGCCGACGGTCGCAAAGCGCGGGTTGACCGGATAGATGGCGCCGCGATAGCCGTGGCGCTGCAGGTTTTCGACGAACCGGCGCGCCATGCTGTCGCGTGCCGCCGGATCGAAGACGCCGCCCTTGACGCCGACGATCGCGATGCTGCGCGGGTTGAGCAGTGTTGCAAGGGGGCCGGCTTGCTGCAACGGGGTGCTGTCGGTCACCACGGGATTGCATTCGACGCGGGTTGCAGGATCACCCTCCCCGCCAACCCCGGCGCCGGTCGAAACGCGCAATGCCCTGTCATGTCGCCGCGGTGGCTGCCGCCGGACGCCGCCTGATCAGGGCGATCTTGTCATTCTGGAACACCAGTTCATCGCGCTGGTTGAACACATGGTCGCGAAAAGTGACGATGCCGCGCTCCGGTGCCGAGGTGGGCTTCTTGTCGACCACCTCGACTTCGGTGCGAATGGTGTCACCCGGGCGTACCGGTGCGATAAAGCGCGCACGCTCCAATGCCAGGAGGCCAAGCACCGAATCGGCGAACAGGTGACCGGTCATCGCGGTGGAGAACGACATGATCAGGTGGCTGGGGCAGATGCACCCGCCGTAAGGCGTGGTTTTGGCATAGGCCTCGTCGAGAAACAAGGGAACTTCGTAACCGACGAGCTTGCAGAACTGCAGGTGATCCTCAAGGGTGATCAGGCGGCTCAAGGTTGGATAGCGGACCCCGATCTCGAACTCTTCCCAGTAATGGGTACGCAAGCTTTTTGTCACGATTCTCCCCTTGGCAGGCAGCCATCGGTAGATGCTGGATTGGCAGTTTTTGCGGCGCGCTACGCCGAGATAATACAATCGGCGCGTCATACGGCGGCAAGCGGGGCGACCGCCCTGCCCTTCGGTCATATCAAGGAGAGTTTTCAATGTCTGTGCTCCAGTCCACATCCAGGCGGGTGCGCGGGGTGCGCGGCGTCGCTGCAGCGCTCGGTCTCCTGGTCGCCTGCGTTTCACTGGCCCCGCATCCGGCTGGTGCACAAAAGTATCCCGAGCGCTCGGTGCGGGTGGTCAACACTTTCCCGGCGGGCGGCTCCGGCGATGCGGTGTTGCGCATTGTGCTCGAGCGCGTCGGCAATGCGCTCGGTCAGGCATTCGTGATCGATACCCGCACCGGCGCCGCCGGTGCGATTGGCAGCAGTAACATCGCGACCGCGCCGGCCGATGGATACTCCCTGCTGCTGGGCACTGCCAGTACCTTCGGCACCAACTCGGCGACGCAAAAAAACCTGGTTTACGACCCGGTACGTGATTTCACGCCGATCGTGATGATCGCCACCACGCCTTACCTGCTGCTGGCCCACCCGTTGGTGCCGGCGGCCAACCTGGCCGAGTTTCTGGCGTATGCACGCGCCAATCCAGGCAAACTTAACTACGGTTCGTTCGGACTTGGCAGTTCCAATCATCTCGCCTACGAGTTGCTTCGCCAGGCCAGCGGGCTCGACATGGTGCATGTGCCGTACAAGGGCGGCGCGCCGCTGATCACCGCGCTGATGGCAGGCGAAGTGCAGTCTTCGATGGATGTCTATGCCACCGCTTACCAGCATGTACGCTCCGGCAGGTTCAAACTGCTCGGGGTGGCCGCGCCGGCGCGCTTTTCATTGCTGCCCGAAGTACCCACGCTGGGCGAGCAGGGGCTCGCGGTGGAGGGCGGCACGTTTTTCGCGCTGCTCGGACCCGCCAGATTGCCAGCGCTTGTGGTCGAAACCCTGAACCGCGAGGTCAACCGCGCGATCCAGAGTCCTGATGTGCGTGATCGCCTGGCGGCGCTGGGGACCGAAGCGGTCGGCGGTACGCCCGAGCTACTCGCCGGTACCATCGGCCGTGAATTGCAAAAGTGGGTGCAACTGGTCAAGGCGCGCAACCTGAAATTCGATTGAGATCACCAGCCGTCCGGTCAGCCGGCGGCGCTTCTGTGACGCGGTGTTGCGTCGGCGACCGACACCGCGGAGTTGACAAGGTCGTCAGGCATTTTTTTCAAACAGGGAGTCATAATGAAATTTCAAGTACGACGTGTGGTCACCGGCCATGATGACAAAGGCCGGGCGATTGTAAAGATCGATGAAGTGGCGCAGCACTGGCGCGAGGGCCGCCCCGGCGGCATGGTATGCAACATCTGGACCACCGACACCGCCCCTGCCAACAACTCGCAGGATGCCGACGGCGGCATGCGTGAAGGCAAGTTCACCATGATCCCCAACGGCAGCGTGTTCCGCATCCTGCATTTCGCGCCCGGCCTGGAACGGCGCATGCATCGCACCGACTCGATCGACTACCTGATCGTGATGGAAGGCGAGATCGACATGGAGCTTGACGACGGCGTGATGGTGCACATCAAGCGCGGCGATGTGATGGTCCAGCGCGGCACCATCCACAACTGGATCAACCGCGGCACCGAGCCCTGCGTGCTGGCAGTGATCCTGATCCATGCCGACCCGGTGGTTGCCGGCGGCAAGGTGCTCAACGCCGAAGGCTGAGGCGCGTTCGGAGCGCTGCCGGTGCAGGCGTATCCGCCTGCCGGCGCCGACCTTGCCTGGTCTTCTTTCGCCGGACGTTCAGGCGCTCTTTGCAAGCGCCCGGTTGACCTGCGGGATCACGTCGGTGGCCATCAGTTCGAGCGAACGGCGCGCCAGTTCCGGCACCGTCCAGTCAAGCCCGGCATAGACCAGCTCGCCGAAGCCGCCGGTCAGCTCATACAGCTTGAGGATACTGTCGACGACTTCGCTGACGCCGCCGGCCAGCACCAGGCGGTCGAGGATCTCGTCGAGCGGGGTTTCAGTTTCCGGCCGGGTGCCGGAGTCGGTGAACACGCCGTCGCGCTTGCCGCGGCGCAGCTTGGTGTGCAGGTTGCGGTAGTAAAAGCGATAGGGGCTGCCTTCGTCGGACCGGCCATAGCGTTTCGCCACCCGGTCATCATCGGCCACCATGATGGTGCGCGCCACCCGCCAGTCGGCACGGCTGGCGATGAGGCCCGCTTTGGCCTTGCCTTCCGCATAATTATTCCAGTGCGAGGCAAGCCAGTGGTCATACAGAAAGTTGGCGGACAGCGGATGGAAGTCGCGCTGGCCCATCGCGATCACCCCCTTCGAATGCGGCGCCACCACGGTGCCGACGATTTCCGGGCGCGGGCTCTGGTAAGGCTTGTAGAGCATGCCGGTGGCGGTCAGCTGGTCGAGCGTGGTGCGGGTGTTGACCTTGTAGCGATTGCCCGGCAGGTCGATGTCGTAGGGCGGGTCGCGCTCCCAGATTTGCAGGATCACATCGATCGACTCGGCGAACATCTGGTTGCGGTCTTCGCCGAGAATGCCCAGCACTTCGGCATCCGACGGCAAGGCCCCGGGGCTGATGCCGAGGATGAAGCGCCCTTCGGCCAGGTGGTCGAACATCGCCGCGTGCGAGGCCACCAGCACCGGATGCATGTGCGACAGGTTGGTGGTGCCGCTGCCCAGCTTGATGGTCTTGGTCGAATGGATCAGGGTTGCCAGGAACAGCATGCTGTTGGTGATGTTCTCGATCCGGTCCGACAGGTGCTCGCCGACGAAGGCGTCGTGATAGCCGAGCTGGTCGGCCAGGATGATGGTCTCGCGGTCCTCGCGCAGGGTCACCGTCGGGCTGCGGTGCGGCGGGTGGACCGGCATGGTGAAGTAGCCCAGCTTGATGCTCATTTAATTTTTCCCGGTGAATTGATTGTTCGGTGCGGCCAGGCGCGAACCCGGAAATGCATCCGGGAGCGCGCAGGAGACGGGGTTCAGGCGGCTTTTGCAGTGTTGGCCTCGACGCGGCGCATGAAATCGACATACGCCGCCGCGATTGCCGGTTCATGTTCGGCCCAGTCGGTGAATGGAATCAACGCGACATCCTGGTCGACGATCGGCAGTTCGAAAAGTTCGCAGCCCGGGATCAATTGTTGTGCGCTGTGGCCGCTGGCCGACGCGTGGGTCTTGTCGTTGCCCGGAATCACCATGGTCGGCACCCTGATCGAGCGCAGTTGCACCTCGGTGATGCCCATCAAC